>NZ_JBBKTX010000006.1:0-198971 GCF_044962685.1 Oceanobacter antarcticus | reverse complement strand
CCAGCTTGGCATCGGGTGACCAGGTATCGGCTGTCGGCTGGTTTCCGGGCACGGGAACTCCATCTTGTCGGCATAGTTTCAACCAACTATACAGGGTCACATCGGAAATGCCTTCCTCTGTAGCGACCGAGGCAACCGACCGGTTCATAGGGGGCAACAGCTTCTTCAAGACAGCGGCCTTACGTTCGTCTGAGTAGCGCGGCATAGCAATCCTTTTGACCCACTCTGAGAAGAATTTAGACGAAAACGCCTACTGGACAACTAGGGTGACAGAGCGGGCATACCATCACCCCAAAACTGAACCAAGCTAGGGCCGAATCTATTTACTACAATCAGGGTATTTCCGGAAAATTTTTCATGTAAGCTGCACAAATTCTTACTCAAGACGACTCCTTATTTCATACTACATTGCTATTATTTTATCGATCATCGTGACAGATAATTTGCCACGATGATCATCACCACTATTTATTGCTCCACCAATTTCAGAATATCCGGATGACCCTCAACAAACTTATAGGTAATAGTTCCATTTTTCGGATCATGTCCCATCCAAGACCTACCTAACTGATACTGTGGTATTTTAAGACAATATTCTTTTGCAGTATAACCTTTAGGTACGGAGGTCACAGTAGTGCATAAACTATCGTTTTTTACACTCCAAATAGCCTTACTTGAAGCCCCTTGTTTGTTAAACTGAAAAGCCGAGCCGTCATTATAAAAATAAGTCAGCGTCGAACCGAATCGATTAATAATCACCAAGCTATTACCCGAGACCAACTCCTGAATATTAATTTCGCTAGCCTGCTCCGCATCAACAATTGGAACTACTAATCCCAACAGCCCACTTATAATAAAAACAATCTTATTTTTTGCCAAACCAGTTATCATTAAGCAGCCTCCAGTTCAGCCATAAAATAAACGTCACCTACTAAGGTCATGGTGTCGTTCATTGTGGCCCACGAATGTTCTCCGATTAGATTACCATTATCGTACTGATCCCATGATAAATAATCTACTGAGATTTTATCTATATTTGATTCAGAGAGTGTAGTTAACTCACCAGCATCCGTCACGCCATTAGTATTTCTATCTTGCCAAATCAGCAAATCATCATAAGCTTCATCTTCCGAAGAAATAATCCCGTCTGAATTGATATCTAATAACTGCAGTTTAGCGTAACCTTCGCCTCGCTCTTGTCCAGCGAATAGCTCATTTATATCATTGATAGCGCCATCCTTGTTCAAGTCCATGGCCAGGAATCCATCGTTTGCATCCAGCCATGCCGTTTTTTCAACTACGCCATCTCCATCTAAATCAAACTGAACATCGCTTTCAAAGGCGCTATTTGTTTGAATCCCATCCCCATTCAGATCGATAGCTATAGGAGACAGTGCCGTATAATCTATTGGGGAGATCTATTTAGTCGCGTAAAGCCACCGTTGCAGCAAATTATTCACATCAATGCCTTCGGAATATCCTAATGCTGCTCTATCCGGCCCATTTCCGGCCAATTCAGTAGAGATTTGGACTATTTCCAGCCCAAATCGCGTCATTCAGACGCACCTATCCCACGTGGGATAGAAAACTCCAGCGGCGAGCGTTGTACACCATGTTCATCAAGCCGATTCTCAGTTCCGCTCTGGCCTGGCGCTGCTGGGCCGGAGTGCGTTCTGAAGAGGCAGGCGGTGTCGGGTCATCGTCATCTCCGTCGGACTTTTCTTGTGCTTTGCGGGCTTTTTCCTGCTGCTGCTCTTCGGTTTTTCGCTTGGGTGCTTCAACCAGGGTAGCATCGACAATTTGACCGCCTTGAGGCCGATAACCGTGGGCTTCGATTTGCGAGAGCAAGCTGTAAAACAGTTCATCGGTGAGGTTTTTCTGGACGAGTAACTCTTTATATTTCCAGACGGTATTCGCATCGGGCATCGGATCTTCCAGCGACAAGCCAAGGAAGCGGCGGAATGACAAGCGGTCTAACACTTGATACTCAACCTGCTTGAGCGACAGGCTGTCGTAGTGGCGTAGGAAAATTATTTTGAACAGAGCGGGAGGGTGTCTGAACGAGGACGGCCCTTGTTGGATGAACGAGGCATGCGGATCTTGCTGAGCACAGGCCTGAAGGCAGCCCAGTCGACGAGTTCGTTGATTTTGGCGAGTGGGTCGTTGTGCTGATCCAGTTTGTCGTTCAGGTCATCAAAGTCGAAGAATCCTGGCTGCATACCGTGTAACCGTTGTTATCCGAAGTCGTGTGTGGAAGTGTATCAAGAACTGATTAAATAGATGAACCCTATAGGCAGTCTTCTCGGCCAGCTTTAAATACTCCGCCACCTCTTTCAAGGTCAAAATCTGATCGCTCATAAAAGTGTTTTTTCTCCTAAAACGATGAGAGAATAGGGGGAAATTGGGGTATCCACAACTATAAAGCGTCTAACTGTGTACCAAGGTAAGGACAGGGTGGAATGACCCGACACAAGAATGATCTTGGCAGAATGTACCATTTTTGGTACGTTTGTGTATGACTGGCGGCAGCAGAAAGAAAGTACCTGCTGTCTTCTACCGGTCTGAGAGTGGCAATGAGCCAGTGCGGGACTGGTTATTGGGGCTATCTAAGGATGACCGGAAGGCAATCGGTGCTGATATTCAGACAGTCGAATTTGGCTGGCCGATTGGGATGCCCGTATGCCGTCCAATGAAAGACGGGCTATATGAGGTCAGGACGAATCTCGATGAGGGACGTATTTCACGGGTATTGTTCTGCTTTCATGGTGGAAAGATGGTGTTGCTGCATGGATTCATTAAGAAATCGCAAAAGACACCTAAGCCAGATCTTGAACTGGCAAAGAAACGTAAAAGAGAGGTAGATCATGGCTAAACAAAATCAATTTATCGGGTCATCCCTTGATGATCTGCTTGAAGAAACGGGCGAACTCGCAGGGGTAAGCACCGTGGCGATCAAGCGGGTGATTGCATGGGAGATCACCCAGAAAATGGAAGTTGAGCATATCTCTAAAACCAAAATGGCAGAGTTGATGGATACCAGCCGTTCTGCTTTAGATCGTCTGCTTGATCCTGCCAACACCTCCGTTACGCTGCATACACTTGATAATGCAGCTCGTGCTGTAGGCAAGACGTTACGCATCGAATTATCTTAATTTTTTGGTCTTCTCGGCCAACTCAAGTAAGAGTTGGCCAAAAATTGAAGAAGCTGCTTAGCTGACATCCTTGCGCCCGAAAAAGGCATGAAAATCCTGCCTTCATCAAGCCTATAGCATTCCTCTCTCTGCAAAGCTCACACAGTCTTCTACGGATACAATCAGATGATCCAGTACCCGCGCACATCAAACAAGGTGAGGGCTTCCTTTAGTCGTTCTGTAATGCGAATATCTGCTTGGCTCGGTTCACTGATACCGGACGGATGATTATGGGTAAAGATTACCGCTGCGGGATTCAGGCTTAACGCTTTCTTGGCTACTTCACGCAAATACACGCTGCACCCGTCTATAGGGGAGATCTATTTAGTCGCGTAAAGCCACCGTTGCAGCACATTATTCACATCAATGACTTCGCAATATCTTAATGCGGCTCTATCCGGCCCATTTCCGGCCAATTCAGTAGAGGTTTGGACTATTTCCAGCCCAAATCGCGTCATTCAGATGCACCTATCCCACACGGGATAAAAAGCTCCGGCGACGAGCGTTGTACACCATGTTCATCAAACCGATTCTCAGTTCCGCTCTGGCCTGGCCGATGCAGCGCACCATGAACTTTTTGCCGTCGCGTTTCATATCCGCATAATCGACACGTGCCCGAACCTGAGAGCGTTTTTGATTCGCCTGCTTGCTACGCTCAGGCATGTCTTTACCTCGGGGTTTCTTGCGGTGGATGTGGGAGCGGTAGCCCCGGTCTTTCAACATGCTTTCATTTTCTTCGCTTCGATAAGCGCTATCTGCCCAGACATCCGCGCTGCTGTTGTCGCCATCGATCAGGGCTTCGAGCTGGTGCCCATCGTGTTTATTGGCAGCAGTCGCTTCGTAGCTGCGAATGAGTTTGTGCTGTTTATCGACGCTGGTGTGATTTTTATAGCCGAAGTAACTCTTGCCATGCTTCTTCGTCCAGGCCGCATCTCGACTGGCCTGGCGCTGCTGGGCCGGAGTGCGTTCTGAAGAGGCAGGCGGTGTCGGGTCATCGTCATCTCCGTCTGACTTTTCTTGTGCTTTGCGGGCTTTTTCCTGCTGCTGCTCTTCGGTTTTTCGCTTGGGTGCTTCAACCAGGGTAGCATCGACAATTTGACCGCCTTGAGGCCGATAACCGTGGGCTTCGATTTGCGAGAGCAAGCTGTAAAACAGTTCATCGGTGAGGTTTTTCTGGACGAGTAACTCTTCATATTTCCAGACGGTATTGGCATCGGGTACCGGATCTTCCAGCGACAAGCCAAGGAAGCGGCGGAATGACAAGCGGTCTAACACTTGATACTCAACCTGCTTGAGCGACAGGCTGTCGTAGTGGCGTAGGAAAATCATTTTGAACATGAGCAGGGTGTCTGAACGAGGACGGCCCTTGTTGGATGAACGAGGCATGCGGATCTTGCTGAGCACAGGCCTGAAGGCAGCCCAGTCGACGAGTTCGTTGATTTTGGTGAGTGGGTCGTTGTGCTTATCCAGCTTGTCGTTCAGGTTATCAAAGTCGAAGAATCCGGGTTGCATACCGTGTAACCGTTGTTATCTGAAGTCGTGTGCGGAAGTGTATCAAGAGCTGATTAAATAGATGCCCTAAAGCAGAATCAGGATACGCAGGTGGCGGAGCGGGTTTTAGATGGGATTAATGGAGCGGTTACGAAAAATCCGTCAGCCAGACGTTGGACGCAGAGTATGACGAGTCCTTTTCAAGTCCGACAACACTGCATGTCGCGTGTTTTTTTAAAAAATATTTTCCCACGCTGTAAGAAACCTTGCAGACCGACGACAGAGTCATCAGTAGGCCAATCATTGGCCACTGAATGAATCCTGACCGGGTTCAGACGATTCACGTCAACCATACATAAAAAGGTACTTACGCATGAAAACGTCTATCAAATCCATGTCTGCTGTTTTAGGTGCGACTTTTCTGGCAACGATGGCGCAAGCGCCCATTGCGGCGGCCGTTGACAACCCGTTTGTTTCAACCGAGCTGGCAGCGGGTTACCAGTTGGCTGGCAAAGATGCCGAAGGTAAGTGCGGTGAAGGCAAATGTGGCGATAACAAAAAAGCCGCCATGGCCGACGACATGCATTCGGATATGAAATCAGCCACCGAAGGTAAGTGCGGTGAAGGCAAATGTGGTGACAACAAAAAAGCCGCCATGGCCGACGATATGCACTCGGATATGAAATCAGCCACCGAAGGCAAGTGCGGTGAAGGCAAATGTGGCGATAACAAAAAAGCCGCCATGGCTGCGGACATGCATTCGGATATGAAATCAGCCACCGAAGGTAAGTGCGGTGAAGCCAAGTGTGGCGCGAATAAATAGTCATTACGACACCGACCATTGTTGCTGGGGCGCTGATGCTATGCCTGATCATACTCTTCCATTTCCCGTATCCGGTGCCGGTCTTGGGTTGCGACGGGGCTTGCTGCCAGAACTGCTGGCCAGCCCGGATGCGGCGATTGATTTTATGGAAGTTGCCCCGGAAAACTGGATCGGGATTGGTGGCCGTTACGGCCGCCAGTTCCGTGAGCTGACGGAACGTTACGATTTTTTATGTCATGGACTGTCGCTGTCAATCGGCAGCCCGGCACCGCTGGACGAAGCGTTGGTGCGGCAGGTGGGTCAGTTTCTGCGTCAACACAATATCAAGGCCTACAGTGAGCACCTGAGCTATTGCAGCGATGACGGCCATTTGTACGACCTGATGCCCATCCCGTTTACGCCTGCGGCGGCCGATTATGTCGCGGAGCGGATTATGCGGGTGCAAGATATTCTCGGTCAGCGACTGATTATCGAAAATGTCTCCAGTTATCTGGAACCGGGCAAGGTAATGTCTGAGCCGGAATTTGTTAATCAGGTGCTGGAAAAGGCCGATTGTGACCTGTTGCTGGACGTAAACAATATCTACGTCAACTGTGTTAATCATGGCGGTGATGCGCTGGCTTATATTCGTGCAATGCCAACGGAGCGTATTCGTTATCTGCATATCGCCGGTCATTTTGCCGAGGCGGACGATTTGCTGGTTGACACCCATGGTATGGCCGTCAAGAAAGAGGTCTGGGGCTTACTCGATGCCACTTATCAGACCCATGGGGTGATTCCGACGCTGCTGGAACGCGATTTTAATTTCCCGCCATTACACGAACTGCTGGATGAAGTCGCCATGGTGCGTTCACGGCAGGCGTTTTGGCGTGACCAGCCAGTCATCACTGCCGATGGCTGGAAATGATCATGATTGCTGATGTGGATACCGATGTGGATACCGATGTGGCTGATTTTGAATCGATACAGCGCCAGTTTGCCAATCATTTACGCAGTCAGGGACAGCAGCCTGCTCCAGAGCACTTATCCGAGGTTCGGCTGGCGGTTTACCGGGAGTTGTTTTTCAACAATATCAAAGGGTTTCTGGACGCTACGTTTCCGGTGTGTGCTGCTTGGCTGGGAGTTCAGCGTTGGGAACAAATCAGCCGCGATTTTTTTCGCGACCATCGTTGTACAACGCCTTATTTCGCCAAAATTAGTGAAGAGTTTTTGCACTTTCTGGAACAGGATTTCCAACCGCAGGCAAGTGATCCGGTGTGGTTTTATGAGTTGGCTCATTACGAATGGCTGGAGCTGGCGGTGGATATTGCCACGGTGGCAGCACCTCCCTGTGACTTGGATGGGGATGTGGTTGAGCATATACCGGTTGCGGCAGCCGCTTGTCAGGGGTTTGTCTATCAATACCCGGTACACCGGATCGCCGCCGGTTCTCCGAGTCCATCACCGCAAACAACGGCCTTGATTGTGTATCGGGATGCGCAAGAACAGGTACGCTTTGTTGAAACCAATCCGTTGACACTGGGTTTGCTGGCTCTACTGGTACAGAATCCTGATCAACTGACGGGCAGGCAGATAGTGAAGGCCCTGCTGGATACTCAGGGACTGGCAGACTCGCCAGTGGCTCTGGAAGGCGGTTTGCACATGCTTCGCCAGTGGCATCAACAGGGGGTTTTGGTGGGCTCCCAAGCCTGATCGTTATGGCCATCGCCATTGGTGGAACAGGCCGGTACTGAAGTGCTGCTTTTTTCCCTGCCACCAAGCTGCTTTAATACCGCCCAAATGGACTGAGGGGATCATGATGCGACTTCTTCTTGCGACGCTGTTGCTGACAGCGACCAGTATGGGTCAAGCTGCAAGTGCCGATAATAATAATCCGGATCCGTGGGAAGGCTTTAACCGTCGGGTTTTTGCGTTTAACGAAGTGATGGACAAATATGTGCTGAAACCGACGGCACAAGCGTATCAGTACGTGACACCGCAAGATGTTGACGACTCGGTGAGCCAGTTTTTCTCCAACATTGGTGATGTGTTGGTGGTTGTAAACGATATTGGCCAGCTCAAGTTTGGTCAGGCGGCATCGGATTCTGGCCGTTTTCTGATCAACACTACCGTCGGCTTTTTTGGCTTTTTTGATGTGGCGACGCATATTGGCCTCAAAAAGCACAATGAAGACTTTGGCCAAACGTTAGGCTATTGGGGTGTGGGGACCGGCCCGTATCTGGTGTTGCCTTTTCTGGGGCCAAGCAACTTGCGCGACACGGGCGGTCTGGCGCTGACCTGGAGCACTAGCCTGGGCAGTTCTGAAGTCGGTGCGACGACGACCGATGACTATTCATTGATTGCCCTGCAACTGGTTGACCTGCGTGCCGATCTGATTTCGTCTGAAAGTCTGATTACTGGTGACAAGTACATTTTTTTACGCAGCTTCTATTTGCAACGACGTGAATATTTGGTGAACGATGGCGTCACCGCCGACAGTTTTGGCGATGATTTCGACGACTTTGATGACGAAGAGTGGGATGACGACTGGGACGAGGATTGGGACAAGCAAGAGCAACCCGAATCTCCGGCCGGTGATACCTATTCGATGTGATCCGCGTTGATCTGGTGATCGGATTGCGGTGATCGGATTGTGGTGGCCCAAATGATACAAAAAAAGCCCCGGAGTGTTACTCCGGGGCTTTTTGGGTTTTACGCCAAAACAGGGGGGGTGATTACGGGGCGTTTATTTAGCCTGTCTGCGCTTGGGTAACACGTTTTTCAGTTTCTCATGCATGGTCAGTATAGCAGTCTCGGTTTCGTCCCAGCTGATACAGCCGTCAGTGACTGATTGACCATATTCCAGCTCATCCAGATTGGCAGGAATATTCTGGCGACCGTGCTTGATGTTGGACTCTACCATCAGGCCAATAATGGACTGATTGCCTTCCAGGATCTGGTTGGTGACGTTTTCCATCACCAGTGGCTGTAATGCCGGATCCTTGCTGGAGTTCTCGTGGGAGCAGTCAATCATGATGTTCTGGGCCAGTCCGGCTTTGGCCAGTGCCTGTTCTGCCAGAGATACGTTGACCGAGTCGTAGTTTGGCTTGCCACCGCCACCGCGTAAGACGATATGGCCGTAGGGATTGCCCTGGGTGGTGACAATCGCGACCGAACCTTGCTGGTTGATACCGAGGAAGCGGTGCGGGTTGGCGACCGACATCAGTGCATTGGTGGCGACCGAGAGGCTGCCATCGGTACCGTTTTTGAAACCGACGGACGAGGATAACCCTGACGCCATTTCACGGTGAGTCTGGGATTCGGTGGTACGCGCACCAATGGCAGACCAGGTAATCAGGTCTTGCAGATATTGCGGTGAAATCGGGTCGAGCGCTTCGGTCGACAACGGCAGGCCCATTTCGGACAAGTCCTGCAGCAGGCGGCGGGCAATATGCAGACCTTCTTCAATCTTGAAGCTGTCGTTCATATAGGGGTCATTGATAAGACCCTTCCAGCCGACGGTGGTGCGTGGCTTTTCAAAGTAGACACGCATCACCAGATACAGGCTGTCGCTGACTTTTTCGGCCAGCGCTTTCAATCGGGTGGCATAGTCTTTGGCAGCGTCAATATCGTGGATAGAGCAAGGGCCGATAACCACAAAAATACGGTTGTCCTTGCGATCCAGAATGTCACGGATTACCTGGCGGCCTTCCTGTACGCAGCTGACGGCAGCTTCGGAAATGGGCATTTCCTGTTTTAACTGATCTGGTGTGATCAGGGTGGTAATCGACTCTATGTTCAAGTCTTCGACGCGAGTATCTGTCATAAAAATCCTGGTGATGGTTGAATCTTGTTTATTTGGAGCAGATCGCTTTACTGAAAAAGGTGGCTAGCTGCGATGGGGCCGGAGGCATTTTTGGCGGTGGCCCTGTTATAATCCAAGTGATTATGACAAATGCAGCCCAAAAAGCACATTCAGTAGATGAACCTGGCGTATTGCGGATGGGATTGCCCATGTGGTTTTTACCACAATGGAAAGGGCAATTGCTCTCGGCCGATCAATCCAGTACCACGGCATTGGCGGAATACAGCCAGGTCTTCCAGTCAGTGGAGGGTAATACGACCTTTTACGGTTTGCCGGAGTCGGTACGTCTCAGGCAGTGGCTGGATTTAACCACGGATACATTTCGTTTTTGCTTCAAACTCCCCCGTACAATCAGCCATACACCAGACCTGGTGGCGGCATTACAAGGGTTGCCAGGTCGCGATTTGGCGGCTTTTATTGATGTAATACTGGCACATGCGCCAGATAAACTGGGTGTGCTGATGTTGCAGCTTCCGGGGCAGTTTGATGCTTCCCGAACCAGGCAGTTGCTGGAGGCTCTGGATCTCTTGCTGGGCGGCAGCTTCAGCGCTGGATTACCACTCCGTGTTGCCGTTGAATGTCGCCATCGGTCATTTTTCGATAAAACGGATCATGAACCACGTTTGTTGCGAGCACTGTCGGATCGGCGGGTTGACCGGGTGGTGTTTGATACCCGTGGGCTGATGGCTGATCAGGGCACTGCCGCTGCGTTACTGGACGCCCAGGCTAAAAAGCCTGCCATGCCAGTACATCCGATTGCTACCGGTGATTGTCCGGTCGTGCGATTTATAGGTCATCCTCGTTATGAAGACAATCTGCGCTATTTTCAGCAGTGGCAGCAGAAGTTGACCCAATGGCAGCAGCAGGGAAAGTCTCCCTATATTTTCTGGCACACAGTCGGCAACCACGATGTGCCGCAGGTACACCGACGCCTGATGGCAGACTACTGGCATCAGGCGGTAACCTGGCCGGGGGAGCAAGGCATCAACCAGACCGCCGATTTGTGGGGTTGAGGAAAAAAGTCACCGTCCTGTGTATTGGCTGTCAGAACAACACATATTTAATGCCTAGCCCGAACAGCAGGCTGGCAAGCAGGCTGCGCAGAATATTTTCCGGAATGTGTCGCGCCAGACGACTGGATACCTGTATTGCGGGAAGAGAGCCAATCAACAGGGCACCTAATAATATAAAATCAATGTTACCCAGATAAAGATGTATCAGGCCTGCCGCAAGGGTAAGTGGAACGGCGTGGGCGATATCGGTGCCAACGACATTGGTTGAGCGCAGTGCCGGGTAAAGAATCATCAGGATTGCTGTGCCAATAGCTCCTGCTCCTACTGACGACAGCGTCACCAGTACACCCAGAATAACCCCCATGGCGATGGTCAGGTGGCCGATGCGAGTCGGGTTGTCGCCAATCAGGCGGCTGGACCAGTGCTGGAGAGTAGTACGGAATACGATAGTGCAAGCGGTAAACAGCAACATGGCACCCAGAACATTGGTCAGAATGTGGCTGTATTGCTCGGGATCGTCAAAGAATTGGTCCAGTACCACACCTGTGATCAGGGCTGCGGTTATACTGCCGACAGCCAGCTTGCGCAGAATGCTCCAGTTCACATGGCCTTGACGGTGGTGGGATATTGCGCCAGAGGCCTTGGTGATTGAGGCATACATCAGGTCAGTGCCAACCGCGATGTGGGCTGGAAAGCCAAACAGCAGTAGCAACGGCGTCATCAGTGCGCCACCGCCGATGCCCGTCAGACCAACAATAAAACCGACGCCTGCGCCGGCGAGGATATATAACAGAATGTCCATGTTGTGCGGTCTACACTGCCGGTAACGGAAAGAAGGTGAGTTGGTACTCTAACCGGCTACCTTCTATACTTAAAAAGAATATTTAATTATATTTTTATAACTCAATACCTGGGGGAGGTAGCATGAAGCTGCAACAGCTCAAATACATATGGGAAGTAGCTCACCACGATCTGAATGTTTCTGCCACGGCCCAGGTGTTGTATACCTCGCAACCGGGTATCAGCAAGCAGATTCGACTGCTGGAAGATGAATTGGGTGTTGAGATATTTGCTCGCAGCGGCAAGCACCTGACCCGTATTACCCCGGCAGGGGACGCAATCCTTGCCGTTGCGGGAGAAATTCTGCGCAAGGTCGAAGGCATCAAACAGCTCGCCCAGGAATTCAGCGATGAAACCAAGGGATCACTGACGCTGGCAACAACGCACACCCAGGCACGTTATGCGTTACCGGAAGTGATACGGGTCTTTATGCAGCAGTACCCTGAGGTTACCCTGCATATGCATCAGGGAACACCGATGCAGATCGCTGAAATGGCGGCCAATGGCACCGTGGATTTCGCCATTGCCACAGAAGGTATGGAGCTGTTCAGTGATTTGATCATGATGCCTTGTTATCGCTGGAATCGCAGTATTCTGGTGCCCGCCAATCACCCGCTGGCGCAGTTCAAACGACCATCGCTGGAACAGGTGGCCAATTATCCGCTGGTGACCTATGTGTTTGGTTTTACCGGGCGTTCCAAGCTTGATGATGCGTTCAAGAGTCGTGGCCTGACACCACGAGTGGCGTTTACTGCGGCTGATGCCGATGTCATCAAGACTTATGTGCGTTTGGGTGTGGGAGTCGGCATCGTTGCCAGCATGGCTCTCGATCCAACGCTGGACAAGGATCTGGTGGCCATCGATGCCAGCCATCTGTTTGCTCCCAGCGTCACCAAGATCGGCTTTCGCAAGGGTACTTTTTTGCGTGGTTTTATGTACGACTTCATTTCCGGTTTTGCTCCGCATCTGACCCGTCAGTTGGTCGATGAAGCGGCGCAATGCAGTAACAAGAGTGAAGTGGGAGACGTATTCAAGGCGATCAAACTGCCGGAAGCCTGAATCCAGTCATCATACCTTCGCCGCGTCGGCCTTGCTCCGCTGAGGCGGCGATGGCTCGGTCAGCCTTTGCTGATGATATTGCCGCCGTGCAGTCCACATTCTTTGTGGGTTTCTTCTTCCCACCACCAACGGCCTTCACGTTCATGCTGGTTTGGCAGCACAGGACGAGTGCAAGGCTGGCAACCAATACTGACAAAACCACTGGCGTGTAACGGGTTGTAGGGCACATCAAACATCCTGATGTATTCCCACACCTGCGCTGATGTCCAGTGGGTCAGCGGGTTGTATTTGATTAATTCGCCGTGTTGGCCAGGTGAGGCATCGACTTCAATCATTTCGATATTGCTGCGGGTGCCGGGGCTTTGATCGCGACGCTGGCCGGTAATCCAGGCATCCAGAGTGGCCAGCTTGTTTTTCAGTGGCTGGATTTTACGGACGCCACAGCATTCCTGGTGGCCATCCTCAAAGAAGCTGAACATGCCTTTTGCGGTCGTTAATGCCTGCAGTGACTGCTGCTCGGGTGTCTGCACCTGAATTGTGATGCCGTAGTGCTTGCGTACGGTTTCGATAAATTCATAGGTCTCGGGATGCAGACGGCCGGTGTCGAGTGTGAAAATCTGAACATCGCGACGAAGTTTGACTGCCATGTCGATCAGCACAACGTCTTCGGCACCGCTGAACGACACGGCGATCGCATCGTGCTGCTCAAGGGCGTAGCGAATCAGGTCTTTGGGACGTTGACTGGCGTACTCTGCATTAAGTTGCGTGAAATCTGTCATCTTGCTGGGCCGCTGATTATAGAAAGTATAGGGAAATGCTAGCACGCTATGTTTAGGTCAAAAAATACTAATAAAGAATATTGTTATTTCATTCTGGTTCTAAACGAGCCTGAAACCTTGTTTCTGGGTTGTCTCGGGTTGTTTCTGGGTTGTCTCGGGTTGGTTGATGCTGTGTCCAGTCTGCGCGGGAAGCGCTACCGGCGTCGAGGTTCTCAGGCTCTGGCGGGTTGTGTTGTGATGGCCAACTGGCTAGAGTACGGCGCCTTAAAATACCCTGAAAAACTTCCTAGAATCGCGGAGATATCATGGAAATCGCATGTTTGGACCTTGAAGGTGTTCTGGTTCCTGAAATCTGGATTGAATTTGCCAATAAAACCGGGATTGAAGAGTTGAAGGCCACAACTCGCGATATTCCTGACTACGACGTGTTAATGAAGCAGCGGCTTGGTTTGCTGAAACAACATGGTCTGAAAATCCAGGATATTCAGGCCGTGATTGCGACGCTGTCGCCACTGGAAGGCGCCGCTGAGTTTGTTGACTGGCTGCGTGAGCGTTTTCAGGTAATTATCCTGTCGGACACTTTTTACGAATTTTCTCAGCCACTGATGCGCCAGCTCGGTTTTCCGACGCTGTTCTGCCACCGACTGATAACCGACGCCGTTGGTAATGTAGTGGATTACAAACTGCGCCAGGCCGATCCCAAGCGCCAATCCATTCGTGCCTTGCAAACGATCTACTACCGCACGATTGCAGCGGGTGATTCCTACAACGATACCACCATGCTGGCTGAAGCCGATGCGGGTATCCTGTTTCATGCGCCACAGAATGTGATCGATGAATTCCCACAATTCCCTGCAGTTCACACCTTCGAAGAGTTGAAAAAAGAGTTTATCAAAGCCAGTAATCGCGAACTGAGCCTCTGAATTGTCATTTTAGAGGGGGCGGGATTTGATGGTGGATATTCCGTTTCCCCTTTTGTTGCAATTGGTGAATATACCGTTTCGTATCTGGCGGTAGTGCCCGATCAATATCGGCAGTTATCAATAACATGACCGGTGCATCAGTCATTCTGGAAAAGCCTATTTTGTCGTGGCTTGATCTGCTGGATCGTTTTTCGGCACTGCCAATATTCTATTCGAATTTTATATATCCCTATACGGATCTCCATATGTCAATCGATGTCGGGAGATGATTGTCTGAAGCGGAGGGGTGTTTGCCTGGCATTCAGCAGTCCCGCCCATGACTGCATGGCTAAGAAGGTAGAGCGAAGCAGGCGGCCAGAGCCTGGAGCTGTACAGGATTAAGCAGGATTAAATAGATACAAATGGTGTTGCCTGATGAATTTGTCGCTAATGGGCAGTGTGGTCGTATTGATTCGTGAATATCATTTTTTGATAATTGAAAAGTGGGTGGTTTGGTAGCACAATCATCTAACACGTAACAGTCTGGCGCAAACTTGATGAATTCTGGATTGAGTCTATGCTTGGTATTTGTAGCGATGATCTCATTGTGTGAAAGCATTATAATTGCGATAAACTCTGGCGAGTACCGGTGATTTCCATTATAAGCAAGGTGTCGATTACATTTTTTGTAAATATTTGTTCTTCTTTTGCTGATGAGTGAGAAGCGGGTTTTGAATATGTATCGGCAGTGGCTGATTTTAAATAGGAATACAGAGCGATTGTCAGCGGATGTGACAAGGAAGGCGGCTGGATTTTTATTGTTGTTGGTCTGTTGTTCTCTGGCGTCGACGGTGCTGGCTGAAGTGGTGACGGTCTCCAAAAGCCAGACGCATCTGGAAGACTATCAGACCTATGATCAGCCCAATACCTACGTCGTGGATGAAAATCCAATGGCTCGCCATAAATTCAAGGCTGATCGTCTCGAAGGTAAACGTGGCCAGGAAGCGGTTCTGGTGATTCAGACAGAGAAAACGGCCAGTCCTCGGCCAACGGTTGCGCCGGTTGTTCGCAGTACACCCGTCAAGGTATCTGCGACCTCTACACCTGTTACAAGTACTGCAAAAAAAACGGTTGCAGCTAAAAAAGCGGATCCCTCGCCTGCGCCGACGGCGCTGCCGGTTATCAAACGCAAAAGCAGTTTTGAGTTACCGGTTCCTCCTCCAGAGTTATCCGGGGTCGCCACCGGAAGCGACGCGACGATGGATTCGACTCCTGCAGATGCGTCTGTCTATAGTCATGCGGCAAACGCGCCTGGTATTCAGGATTCTGCTGTTGATAGCACCGGGATTGAGCCGCGTGTTTTCGCTGAACAATCCCCGGGGGCTGTGTCTGACGGTGCTGACAGTACCGCTGATATGATTAAGCCGCATGGTTCGGAAAATCCGGTAACGGGTGATGAATTGATGGAAATTCTCGCTGGTAGTGTGTATCAGCCGGCAGTCAGTCCGATTGCCAGCGAAACCCGTCATGAAACCAGCCAGGTTATCAAGCTGTTGCCACCCGAACAGATGAAGCAGCTACAGTCCCGGCAGTCGGTTCAGCGTCAGGAAGTGGTGGAGTTACAGGGCAGTCAATCCCTCGGGATGGTTGATGGCCAGGACATCGGTCATCAGCAAGCAGCAAAGATTTCTTATTTACCCCCCGAAGCACTGGAATCTGATCGCCAGTTTTCGGCGGTGAAAACGACCTCGGTATCAGCCAATACGCCGCGAGGTTATGCCAGCTCGGAGATCGTGGAGGTAGCACCTACCCCTTCCGGAGAGCTGGTGACAAGGGCCGGTTCCCGGACTGATAGCGGTATGAGCCGATTGCCAGTCTCTACCGTGACCAGCAGAGGAATAATTCCGACTCCGGCAAGCAGTTTGACGTTCAGCCGCAAGACGCCGGTGACGGAAACATTAACAAAGGATACGGCAACGGCAGCGAAGGTTGTGCCCTCAGTGGCGGCTCCGCCGAAGGAGGTTCCCGTTGATTTACCTCGCTGGAATCCTAATCGTGACCTGAATAATCCGGGTGCGTCTGCTGTCAAGTCACGGGATTCAGGGGTTGCCAGCAAGGCTGAGCCGGTACAAAAAACGGTGCCAGACAAGCAAGCCGTCAGTCAACCTGCACCGGTAAAGCCAGTGAAAGCTGATCCTGGTGCTTCCGGGGGCGCCGCGTTATCAAGTACAGCGATCAGTAAGCAGGATTCTGTGATGCAGATTATGACGCGAGAAGGTAGCGGCCAGGTTGTCTACCGCTCCGGTCAGTAATCTGCCAAAACCTCCCCGTTAATCTGCGCTCCATACGGCCTTCGGCTGTTTAACCATCTTCACCCGTTTAACTTATGGTATCCAGAAGCTGTTGTACCTTGCTGAACAGCTCGTCGTACTCTCCGGCGGCAGTCGAGTCCTTGACCACGCCGCCGCCTGCCCAGCACTCCGCCCCTGAGGGTGTGGCTACAACAGAACGAATCAGAATGTTGAAATCGGCCACCCCCTGATCGCTGAAGTAGCCGAAAGACCCGCAATACAGCCCTCGTGAATCGGGTTCCAGCTCGCGGATAATTTCCATGGCGCGCTTTTTTGGTGCTCCGGTGATCGAGCCACCAGGAAAGGCGTTTAGCACGGCTTCCAGAGGCGAGATTTCCGGTTTTATCTCTGCTCTGATAGTGCTGACCATATGGTGCACGTTGGCGTGGGATTCGATATCAAACAGCTTCTCAACCTGAACGCTGCCGGTTACCGCAGAACGTCCCAGGTCATTACGCAACAGATCTACAATCATCAGGTTCTCGGCCTGATTTTTTTTGCTGTCGGCCAGCCATTGGCGGTTGGCCAGATCCTCGCTGGCTGTCTTGCCACGGGGTGAGGTGCCTTTTATCGGGCTGGTGACCATGTGTTGCTGGTGGATTTTGACAAACCGCTCAGGGCTGACGCTGAACAGGGTCAGGGACTGACCACGAAAGTAGCAGGAGAAAGGCGCGTCGAAGTGTTCCAGTAATTTGGCGGGTGATATCGCGGTCAGATCCTCATGACAGCGGAAGGGCATGGTCAGATTCACCTGGTAGACATCGCCCGAGACAATATAATTCTGCACCTGATTGAATGCCTGCTGGTATTCACTGGCATCCCATTGCGGTTGCCACTGATATGTGTCCGTAGTGTCGGTCGTATTGCTGTTGGTAATACAGCGCGCGCGCGCCTGGTTGAGCTGTTCGAGAATGGTGCTGCACTCTGTTTTGGTGCACGGCCTGGGGCTGCGGAGCGTGACGGTATCTTCGGCAAAGTCGAGTAACAGGCTATGAGGGTAATAGTGGAATTCGGCCAGCGGATGTGGCGGCTGAGATTGTGTCGACCGGTTGTCGGATGGATGGATTCCTGCGACTGTCCAGCAGCCAGCAGCGTAGGAGAAATAGCCCATCCAGCCGCTGATAAACCCTTCGTTGTCTGGCGTAGCCGGATTGGCTGACGCTGCCTTGATCTGGTCGGCTTCGAGTGCTTGTTTCAGTTGCCGCCATTGGTGGTCGTTGCTGGCGGAGAGCACTCGTGTGGGGGCATAAGCCAACACCGCCCAGCAGGGTCGGGCAGCCTGTTGTTGACCACTGGTGCCGCTATAGATCAGAGCGGAGCCGGGCAGCTGCTGGCAACAATGCAACAGCTCGCGGGCGGAAAATGGCAACAGGTAGGTTGTATACAACGCTGTGGTGCTGGGAAGGCTGGACATTGGCGCGAAAGTTTTCCGATCAGTCAGTGTGTAGGGGAGCCGCGGTCATTATCCGGCGCATTCCCCCTGGTTCACAACCCTGGCATTGCTCGGAAGCGCTCGTTAGACTGGCGCTGTCGTCTTCACATGCGCTGTGCGCGTTCGCCGACGTGTTGTCGGAATTATTGTTGTGTCAGTTATCAGTTATCAGTTATCAGTTATCAGGTCAATTGTGGAAAAGCACCCCGTTAATATTCGCACTGCCAGTGTCAATCAACATGCGTTGTTGTTGCAATGCGCGAACAATCCCGGTGGACGGCGGCTTGTTTTGCTACACGGTGCCGGTATTGCGGGTGAATTAACCTGGACTTACGTGGCCAATTATCTTGCTGGCTGGAGTGAAATCCTGATCCCGGATTTTGCCGGTATGGGCAGGTCATCCTTTCTTCACTGCGTTAAGCCGACGGTGGATGACTATGCTGGTCAGATCGACGAGCTGCTCACGGCGCTGGATTGGTGGGATGCCGATATTGCCGGTTACTCGTTTGGCGGTATGGTCACCACTGAGCTGGTGAAACAGCATGCCTTTGGTTTGTTGTACCTGCTTGAACCGGCGTTGCTGTCTGGCAACGATGCCGCCGGTTTGCTGGCTCGGGAAGCCCGTTATGCCGGGCTGGAGCAACGCTTTCTGGATGGAGACGCAGGCGCCTATCTGGATTTTCTCGACGCGGTATCTCCCAATCGTCGGCGTAATCCGACGGCGGATCGTGTCGCGGTCAAGCGCTTGCAGGTCAACCGGCAGGGGTTGTGTCAGGCGCTGGGGGCGGTCAGTGAATCATTGGGTCGCCAACGTGAGTATTATCTGGACTGGACTTCGCCATTGCCGGGTATGAGTCTGGTCGGAGAGTTAAGCTCGCCAGATATGCAGCAACGACAGCAGCGGCTGGAGCAGCAAAGCCCGAACTGGATCGCCCAGGGGATTGCCGGGGCCGATCACAGTCTGGTGTTTACCCATCCGAAGCAGGTGGCCCGGCTGATGAATGATCGTCTGGCGATGCTGATATAGCCTTGGCTGTTGTAGCGCTTGGTGTTGTAGCGCTTGGTGTTGTAGCGCTTGGTGTTCTTGCCACCTCTGGCATCAGGATCGTAAACGACGCTGCAGGCCGGTCTCGGCGAGAATACGGGTGGAAATTTCCTCAATCGATTTGTCGGTGGTACTGATAAACGGGATTTGTTCACGCTGATACAGGGTTTCCACTTCGTCGACCTCGTGATAACACTGTTTCAATGAGGAATAACGGCTGTTTGCCCGGCGCTCATTACGAATTACCGACAGCCGATCCGGGTCGATGGTCAGCCCGAACAGCTTGCTGCGATAGGGTTCAAGACTTTTGGGTAAGCGTAAATCGGCCATGTCCTCTTCAGTCAGCGGGTAGTTGGCCGCCTTGATACCGTATTGCATGGCCAGATAAAGACAGGTCGGGGTTTTGCCGCAACGGGATACGCCGACCAGAATGACATCAGCGGTTTTGTAATGGCGAGTACGAGCGCCGTCGTCGTTATCCAGGGCAAAGTTCACGGCGTCGATGCGTGACAGATAGCTGGTGTTTTTGGCCGAGTGGGACATGCCGACGCTGTAAGAAGACTCTACTTCAAGTGCCTGCTCCAGCGGTTTCAGAAAAGCATCAAAGATGTCGATCTTCAGTCCTTCGGCGCTGTCGATGACCTGCCGAATGGTCTTGTCGATGACGGTATCGAAAATAATTGCTGGCTGGCCGCTCTTGCGCGAGTCGGCGTTGATCAGGGCGACAGCCTGCTCTGCTTTTGTCACGCTATCAATATAGGGCAGAGTTACACGCTCGAATTCAATCTTCTCAAATTGGGCCAGCAGACTGTTGCCCAGCATTTCGGCAGTAATGCCGGTGCCATCAGAAATAAAGTAGGCGTATCGCTTCATATGGAAATTTGTTTTACCTGCACTTAGTATTACGCGCGCTTGCCCCGGCCCTGGTCCAGGTTGAGTCGCTGATTACTTAAATAACACCAGACGATGATCTGCGTCAGTAGACTGCAAGGGTTTCGGCAACACCGATAACCTCGATTGCCCGGAAGCAGCATAAAAGGGTTTATCTGAACCCGTTAGGCACCGCAACCCCAAAGCGGTGTTTTTACCGTCGAAGGCACCACAAGTGTGTTCGGCGGGTTCAGCAGGCTCATAAAGCACGCGATGGTACAGGAGAACAACATTGACTGACTATGTACTTTGGTTTGATCAGGTAGGTATGGGTGACGTGGAACGCGTTGGCGGAAAAAACGCGTCGCTCGGAGAAATGATCAGCCACCTCGCCAGTTCCGGCGTTACCGTTCCGGGTGGCTTTGCCACCAGTGCCGATGCCTATCGGGAATTTCTTTCCTATCAGGGATTGGCGGATCGTATCAATGCCGCGCTGTCCGATCTGGACGTTGATGATGTCCGTGCGCTGGCGGAAACCGGTGCCGCTATTCGCAGCTGGATTCTGGAAGCACCGTTGCCACCACCGCTGGAAGCCGCCATTCGTGAATCTTACATCACCCTGCAAGCAGGCAACGAGCAGATGGCCGCCGCAGTGCGCTCATCGGCCACGGCAGAAGATCTGCCAGATGCGTCTTTTGCCGGTCAGCAGGAAACTCACCTGAATATCGTCGGTATCGATCATGTGCTGCATGCAGTGCGGGATGTATTTGCCTCATTGTTTAATGACCGGGCGATTTCTTACCGGGTGCATCAGGGCTTTGATCACAGCAAGATCGCACTGTCTGCCGGTGTTCAGCGTATGGTGCGCAGCGAGACCGCCTCCAGCGGTGTGATGTTCTCGATTGATACGGAATCCGGTTTCGACCAGGTAGTGTTTATTACGTCATCTTATGGTCTCGGTGAAACCGTGGTGCAGGGTGCGGTTAACCCGGATGAGTTTTATGTTCACAAGCTGAATTTACGCGAGGGGCGGCCCTCGATCCTGCGCCGTAACCTGGGTGCCAAGGCCATCAAGATGGTTTACAACGCCTTCGCCAGTGTGGGGCAGTCGGTCGAAACCTTGCGGGTAGACCGGGAGTTACGCCAGCAATTTTCAGTGACCGATGCCGAAGTGGAAGAACTGGCGCGGATGGCACTGACCATTGAAGAACACTATGGTCGTCCGATGGACATCGAATGGGCCAAAGATGGCGACGACGGCAAATTGTACGTGGTGCAGGCACGTCCGGAAACGGTCAAAAGCCGCACCAGTAAAACCGTGATGGAGCGTTATTTACTGAAAGAAACCGGTACCGTGCTGGCTGAAGGACGCAGTATTGGCCATCGGATTGGTTCTGGTCGGGTGCGTATTCTGAACGATATCGATGAAATGGATCAGGTTCAGGAAGGCGATGTACTGGTTGCCGACATGACAGACCCGGATTGGGAGCCGATCATGAAGCGCTCTGCGGCGATCGTCACCAATCGTGGTGGTCGCACCTGTCATGCCGCCATTATTGCTCGCGAGTTGGGCATTCCAGCCGTGGTTGGCTGCGAAGATGCCACGGAACGTCTGAAAGATGGTCATGAAGTGACGGTGTCCTGCGCCGAGGGCGATACCGGTTACGTGTATGACGGCGCACTGGACTTTGATATTCGCACCAACAGTGTCGATTCAATGCCGGAGCTGCCGTTCAAGATCATGATGAACGTGGGTAACCCGGATCGGGCCTTCGATTTTCAGGGACTACCGAATGCCGGTGTTGGCCTGGCGCGGCTGGAGTTTATTATCAACCGCATGATCGGAGTGCACCCCAAGGCGCTGTTGAACTTCGATAACCTGCCAGAAGATCTCAAACCTACGGTTCGGCGACGTTTTGCCGGATATCCCGGCCCGGTCGATTTTTACGTTGAGAAGCTGGTGGAGGGCATTGCTACCCTGGCCGCTGCTTTCTGGCCCAAGCGGGTGATTACCCGCTTGTCGGATTTCAAATCGAACGAATATGCCAATCTGATTGGTGGCCGCCTGTACGAGCCGGAAGAAGAAAACCCGATGCTGGGCTTCCGTGGTGCTTCCCGTTATATCTCGAAAAACTTCCGCGACTGTTTCGAGCTGGAATGCCGGGCGATGCGCAAGGTTCGTGACGAAATGGGCTTTACCAACGTCGAGATCATGGTGCCGTTTGTGCGCACACCGGGCGAAGCAGAACAGGTGGTTGGCCTGCTGAAAGACAATGGCCTGGAACGCGGCAAAAACGGTCTCAAGCTGATTATGATGTGTGAGCTGCCAGCGAACGCCATCCTGGCGGATGAATTCCTGCAGTACTTTGACGGTTTTTCTATTGGTTCCAACGATTTGACCCAGCTGACACTCGGACTGGATCGTGATTCCGGTATCATTGCCCATTTATTTGATGAACGTAATCCGGCCATCAAGGTGTTGCTGGAAAATGCCATTCAGGCCTGTAAGCGGCAGGGAAAATACGTCGGGATTTGCGGGCAAGGGCCGTCCGATCACCCGGACTTTGCGCGCTGGTTGATGGAACATGGTATTGACAGCGTGTCGTTGAACCCGGATTCGGTCATGGATACCTGGTTTTTCCTCGCCGACAAGTCACAACCGTAGCGCCAGACTGACGGTTATCCTTACCGCAATATGTACCCCCGGTCGCTGGTGATCGGGGTTTTGGAGATTCCCCCGCATGAAAAGCAGCAGTGAGCTGTTTCCGGTGACGCTGGCTCGGGCTGATAACCTGGCCGGTTTTACCGATGATGTCTATCTGGTCAAACACAACCTCGACAAGGATCGCAGCGTTGAGGTAGCGGTGACGCATTTGTCGCCAGGCAGTTATGAAACATCTCCCGCCCGTGATGGCCGTCGCCCTCCCGTGGTTTTATTACACGGTTCATTTACTAACCGCAGTTTCTGGCTGACAGCGGATGGTGAGGGGCTGGCGGCCTGGCTGGTGCGGCAGGGGTTTGATGTCTGGCTGATGGAGCAGCGTGGCCACGGTTTGTCGCCGCGTAATAACGACTACACCGGTAACACCTCTCAGCAGTACGCCTGTTACGATGTACCTGCGGTAAATGATTTTGTCTGCGAAAAAACCGGTGAATATCCCGCCTGGATCGGACATTCCCTGGGGGGTGTGGTGCTGGCAACCGCCATTGCAGCGGGTAAGTTACGCCCTGACAACTGCGCCGGGGTGATGTCCTTCGGTGCCCAGATACTGAAACGCCCATGGTATTTATGGATGCCGTTAGGGTCACTGAGTTTACGTACCCTGATGTCCCTCAAGGGTGAGCTGGATGGCCGCAAGATCGGTATTGGCCCTGAAAATGAACCGGCCGGTATTGTTAACGAATACCTTGCCCGCCAAGCTATTTTTGGCAAATGGCAGCTGGAAAATATAAAGCAGCCGTTATTGCCTGCCTGGCGTCAGGCCAACGTACCGCTACGGATGTTTGCTGGGGCGGGCGATCGCATCGACCCAGCCAGCTGTTGCCGTCGATTCTATGAACACTATGGTTCAGACGCCGGTATCGAAGTGGCCAAGTCGATGACGTTACTGGGTGTCGAAAACGGCTTCAGCGAAGACTATGATCATCTCGGGATGGTTATCAGCCCAGCGGCTCGGGACGAAGTCTGGCCGTTGGTAGCCAACTGGCTGGGAGACCTGGTAGCGCTACCAGGTGCTCCGGTGGCGACCAGTGAGCCAGAGCCCGCTGAATACTGAGCCAGCAATCAAGGCACTGATCTCCACCCAAAGTGGTCTGGACGACGGTGCCTTTCATGGTGTTTGATAACCTCCACACTTAACAGGAGACCACCGCATGACTCACTATCTGACCCCCGACCTGTGCGATGCCTACCCGGAACTGATTGAAGTGGTTGAACCCATGTTCAATAACTACGGCGGCCGCGACAGCTTTGGTGGTGAAATCGTTACTATCAAGGCCTTCGAAGATAACTCCAGGGTACGTGAGCTGGTTGCCACCGATGGCAAAGGCAAAGTACTGGTGGTGGATGGCGGCGGCTCGCTGCGTCATGCCATGCTGGGCGACATGCTGGCAGAAAAAGCCGCCAGTAACGGCTGGGAAGGCATCATCATTAATGGCTGCATCCGCGATGTGGATGTGATTATGGAAACTGACCTGGGCGTACAGGCGCTGGCCACCAACCCGTTGAAAACCGACAAGCGTGGCCTGGGCGATGTGAATGTCGAGGTTAAATTTGGCGGTGTCGTCTTCAAGCCCGGCTGCTTTGTCTATGCCGACAATAATGGCGTGATCGTTTCGCCACAGCCTCTGTCAATGCCTAATGACTGATTATTAAGTGGCCTTCGATGCATGGCCCGGTTTTGCCGGGACATGCCGATCATGTTATCCCTGAATGTTTTGGAAAATAATATTGTGCTCACAGTACCGCTGAATTTCGCGGCTGGAGGTAATATCCATAGAATACATAAACTTTCCTCCTGACAGGCCGTGTCAAATAATTGAGAACGCCCCCAGATAACGGCAACACTCGTATCAAATGCACCTCGCAGGGTGTTTTCCAACTCAGGCACTTCTTCGAAATACATTGATCTTCATTTCCAACTGCCGGATTTTCTCATCCGTCACATCATCAAAATTCGTTTTCTTCGGGTCGGTGCGCGTATCTGCTGGTAGCGGTAGATTGTTGTGTGGCTGCTGTAACTTCTGGTTTTCCGGTTTCATCCGTTCGCTGATCAGCTGAGGTGAATAACCAAACGACAATCCTGCTTCCATCCTGGTCAGGCTTTACGGGAGCGTTTTCTGGCCAATGATCCTTGGTTGATTGCATACGAAACCCTTTTTTTGTGATGTTTTTTGGTCTTTTTTGAGCCAGAAATTGTATTTTTGTATACAATATTCGCCTAAAGTCTATTGTTAATCCTCGTCCGGGGCATTATTGTGAGCACATCCAAGCAGATCGTAGACAATTTGATGGCAGACCCTCAAACACTCGCCGACAAGGTTTTTGCAGAACTCACCACTGCCATTGTGCGGGGAGAGCTGAAGCCGGGGGCGCGGGTGTCGGAGCAGATGCTGGTGGAAAAATACGGTGGCAGCCGTGCGCCGATGCGCGAGGCGATCCAGAAACTGGAGGCTAGGCGTCTGGTGGTGCGGATTCCCCATGCCGGAGCCAGGGTCGTGTCGTTGTCATTGTCAGAACTGCGCGATATCTACGAAGTCCGGGTCGAACTCGAAAGCATGGCCTGTCGTCTTGCCGCCGAGCGGATGACGGATGACGAAATTGCCGAGTTACAAACCTTGCTGGATGAACACGCTGCCTCGATCGAAGCCGAGCAAGGGCAGAGTTATTACCAGAAAGCCGGTGATCTCGATCTGCATTATCGCCTGATTCGCGGTAGCAAGAATGAGCGCCTGCACCAGATGCTGTGCGGCGAGCTGTACCATCTGGTGCGTATGTACCGCTACCAGACCAGTACCAGTACCAAGCGCCCATTGCAGGCGCTGCAGGAACACCAACGTATCGTTGAAGCCATCGCCGCGCGTGACGCCGAGCTGGCTGAACTGCTGATGCGACGTCATATCCAGACGTCGCTTCTTAATCTTGAACGACTTATGGCAGAAGAGGAGGGTCAAGCATGACTCCAGGTCAGAAATTCCGTCAGGCACTGGCGGATACCAAACCATTACAAATAGTGGGCACCATCAACGCCTATGCCGCCATGATGGCTGAACGTATCGGTCACAAGGCGATTTACCTGTCCGGTGGCGGTGTAGCGAATGCCTCTTATGGTCTGCCCGACCTGGGTATGACCTCGCTGAACGACGTCGTTGAAGACGTTCGCCGTATTACTTCGGCTTCCAGCGTGCCATTGCTGGTGGATATTGATACTGGCTGGGGCGGTGCCTTTAATATTGCCCGCACCATTCAGCAAATGGAAAAAGCCGGTGCGGCGGCGGTTCATCTGGAAGACCAGGTGGCCCAGAAGCGTTGCGGCCATCGCCCGAACAAGGAAATCGTTTCCATTGAGGAAATGACCGATCGCATTAAAGCGGCTGTTGATGCTCGTACCGATCCGGATTTTTTTATCATGGCGCGTACCGATGCCTTTGCCCAGGAAGGTCTGGAAGCTGCGCTTGAGCGTGCCAAGGCTTATGTCGCTGCGGGTGCTGACGGTATTTTCGCTGAAGCCATCAAGACCGAAGAACATTACCGCGCTTTCTCGGCCGCCCTGGGCGACGTGCCGGTGCTGGCCAACATCACTGAATTTGGTCAGACCGAATTGTGGAACCGTGAGCAGCTGGGCGAGTGGGGTGCGGCTATGGTCTTGTACCCACTGAGCGCTTTCCGTGCCATGAATAAAGCAGCCGAGACGGTATACACCAGCATTCTTGAAAACGGCGATCAGCGTGCCGTGGTCGATATGATGCAGACTCGTATGGATCTGTATTCTTATCTGAACTACCACGACTTTGAGCAAAAGCTGGATCAGCTGTTTTCGGAAGGTAAAAACAAGTAAGCCTCGGCTGACTCAATAACACCACCAGATCTGCCTCTGAAGCGATTGCGTTGTCGCTGCCGTGATTCTGGCAGCCAACGCTGCGCTGTGCCAGATGTGCAGATGTGGCAACTGACCAGTTTCGATGGAGCACAAAGTATGGCTGAAGCAAAAAAACTGAGTGGCGCAGGTTTGCGCGGACAATCTGCCGGTGAAACCGCGCTGTGTACGGTTGGTCAAACTGGCGCCGGTTTGACTTACCGGGGTTACGATATCAAGGAACTGGCCGACAAGGCCCAGTTTGAAGAAGTGGCGTATCTGCTGTTGTACGGCAAACTGCCCAACCAAGCCGAACTGGATGGCTACAAGGCCAAATTGAAAAGCCAACGTGCCTTGCCGCAAGCACTCAAAACCGTGCTGGAACAGATTCCGGCCGACGCCCATCCAATGGATGTGATGCGCACCGGTTGTTCGATGCTGGGTAACCTGGAAACCGAAGCAGACTTTGCCGAGCAATACGATAAGGTCGATCGTATGCTGGCGGTCTTCCCCGGCATGATCAACTACTGGTACAACTTCACCCACAACGACGGCCTGCGTATCGAGGTAGACACTGACGCTGACAGCATCGGCGAACAGTTTCTCTGGACTTTACACAATAAAAAGCCAGAACCATTACACGTAGATGTGATGCACGCTTCGCTGATTCTGTACGCCGAACACGAATTCAACGCCTCGACCTTTACCGCCCGTGTCTGTGCTTCCACATTGAGCGACATTCACAGCTGCGTGACCGCTGCGATTGGTTCTCTGCGTGGCCCGTTGCACGGCGGAGCCAATGAAGCGGCCATGGCAATGATCGAACACTGGCGCTCGGCAGAAGAAGCCGAAGATGCGGTGATGGGCATGCTGGCGCGCAAGGACAAGATCATGGGTTTTGGCCATGCCATCTACCGTGAATCGGATCCGCGTAACGCCATCATCAAGGAATGGTCGAAAAAGCTGTCTGAGCAAACCGGTGACGAGTACCTGTACGCAGTATCCGAGCGGGTTGAGGCGGTCATGTGGCGCGAGAAAAAGCTGTTTTGTAACGCCGATTTCTTCCACGCCTCGGCGTATAGCTTTATGGGGATTCCGACCAAGTTGTTTACCCCAATATTTGTCTGCTCGCGGGCTTCTGGCTGGTGTGCTCACGTGATTGAGCAGCGCGCCAACAACCGGATTATTCGCCCATCGGCGGATTACACCGGCCCTGAAAGTGCTGCTTGGGTCGCGATTGAAGATCGGGTTTGATCCCCGGTTATCTCGGCGGCAAGTCACTTCCTGCGGTATGAACTGGCTTGCCCCGCAGCGGTTTGGATTCCCACGCAGGCATGTGGGAATCTGGCCATCCGCTTTTTCAGACTCTAGATCGGCGTATCGGGTAGCGTGTGTGTATCCGTAGGATGTATTAGCGGAACGCGTAATACATCAAACCAGAATTTCAAAAAAACGGCCGTCGCTAACGACCGGAAGAGAGAACATCATGAACACTGAATTCCGTAAAAACCTGCCAGGTACCGACCTCGATTACTACGACACCCGTGCGGCGGTCGATGCCATTCAGCCCGGTGCCTATGCCAAACTGCCGTACACCTCGCGGGTGCTGGCGGAACAGCTGGTACGTCGTTGTGAACCCGCCGAATTGACGGATGCCCTGAAGCAGTTGATTGAACGCAAGCGCGATCTCGACTTTCCATGGTATCCGGCCCGTGTTGTATGTCACGACATTCTGGGGCAAACCGCATTGGTGGATCTGGCTGGCTTACGGGATGCCATTGCCGATCAGGGCGGTGACCCGGCCAAAGTGAATCCAGTGGTACCGACCCAGCTGATTGTTGACCATTCGCTGGCGGTGGAAGCCGCAGGTTTTGATCCAGACGCGTTTGAGAAAAACCGGGCGATTGAAGACCGTCGTAATGCCGACCGTTTCCATTTTATTGAGTGGACCAAAACCGCATTCGAGAACGTCGATGTTATTCCGGCCGGTAACGGCATCATGCACCAGATCAACCTGGAAAAAATGTCGCCGGTAGTTCAGGTACAAGCTGACGACAGCGGTAAACAGGTGGCTTTCCCGGACACCTGTGTTGGTACCGATTCCCATACGCCACACGTGGATGCACTGGGTGTTATCGCCATTGGTGTGGGTGGTCTGGAAGCTGAAACCGTGATGCTGGGCCTGCCATCGATGATGCGCCTGCCAGACATTATTGGCGTCAGACTGATTGGCAAGCGTCAGCCCGGCATTACTGCCACCGATATCGTACTGGCGCTGACTGAGTTTTTGCGACAGCAGCGGGTAGTAGGGGGATACGTTGAATTCTTTGGGGAAGGGGCGTCCAGCCTGACCATTGGTGACCGCGCTACTATTTCCAATATGACCCCAGAATTTGGTGCTACGGCAGCGATGTTCTATATCGATTCGCAGACCATCGATTACCTGAAATTAACCGGTCGTGAGCCGGAGCAAGTGGCGCTGGTTGAGTTGTACGCCAAAGAAACAGGTTTGTGGGCAGATGCCCTGGTGGCTGCGGACTACGAACGGGTACTGCAATTTGACCTCTCGACCGTGGTGCGTAATATGGCCGGGCCGTCTAACCCGCACCGTCGTTTGCCAACCTCGGATCTGACTGAACGTGGTATTGCCGATGAAGGTAAGTTGGCGTCTGGCAAGCAAGAAGAGGCCGATGGCCTGATGCCGGATGGTGCCGTAATCATTGCTGCTATCACCTCCTGTACCAATACCTCGAATCCGCGCAACGTAGTAGCTGCCGCCTTGTTGGCGAAAAAAGCCAACGCACTGGGCCTGACCCGCAAGCCTTGGGTCAAGAGTTCATTTGCACCGGGTTCCAAGGTCGCCAAACTGTACCTGGAAGAAGCCGGTCTGCTGACGGAACTGGAAAAGCTTGGTTTTGGCATCGTCGCCTACGCCTGTACCACCTGTAACGGCATGTCGGGCGCGCTGGATCCTGTGATCCAGCAAGAAATCATCGACCGTGATCTGTACGCCACGGCAGTCCTGTCCGGTAACCGCAACTTCGATGGCCGTATTCACCCGTATGCCAAGCAGGCGTTCCTGGCCTCGCCACCGCTGGTGGTTGCCTACGCGATTGCCGGTACGGTGCGTTTTGATATTGAAAAAGACGTACTGGCGGTGGTGGACGGTAAAGAGATTACGCTGAAAGACCTGTGGCCATCCGATGAAGAAATCGACGCCATTGTCGCATCGGCGGTCAAGCCTGAGCAGTTTCGGCAGATTTATATCCCGATGTTTGATCTCGGTGAAATCGAACAAGCCAAGAGTCCGCTGTACGACTGGCGTCCGATGTCGACCTATATCCGCCGTCCTCCCTATTGGGAAGGTGCATTGGCCGGTGAGCGCAGCATGAAGGACATGCGTCCACTGGCGGTGTTGGGAGACAACATCACGACCGATCACCTGTCGCCTTCCAATGCTATTCAGGCCAACAGCGCAGCGGGTGAATACTGCGCCAAAATGGGCCTGCCGGAAGAAGACTTCAACTCCTATGCGACACACCGGGGTGATCACCTCACCGCCCAGCGAGCCACGTTCGCCAACCCGAAATTGCTGAACGAAATGTGCCGCGATGAGAACGGCGAAGTCATTCAGGGTTCTCTGGCGCGAGTTGAGCCAGAAGGCGAACAGATGCGCATGTGGGAAGCCATTGAAACCTACATGAATCGCAAACAGCCACTGATCATCGTGGCCGGTGCCGATTATGGTCAGGGATCCTCCCGCGACTGGGCTGCCAAGGGCGTACGTCTGGCCGGTGTCGAAGTCATTGTGGCGGAAGGTTTCGAGCGCATTCACCGCACCAATCTGGTGGGGATGGGCGTATTACCGGTGGAATTCAAACCGGGTACCACGCGCCTGACGCTGAATCTGGACGGCACGGAAACCTACACCGTCAAGGGCTCCATCTCGCCAGGTTGCGAGCTGAGCATTGAAATCACTCGCCGTAATGGAGAGCTACTGGAAGTGCCCGTGACCTGTCGTCTGGATACCGCCACGGAAGTGCGTGTGTATAACGCCGGTGGGGTATTGCAGATGTTTGCCAAGGATTTTCTGCAAAGCGCCTGAGGTTTGCCGGCCACGCCAGAATCTGGGGTCGGGTGTATTCGCCGAAGGCGTTATGCCCTGCTCTGAATGTCAAAATGTTTAGCGTGCGCGGTGCGCACCCGCCCTAGGAGTCGAGCATGTCTCACGTGCCTCAAATCAAAATTCCCGCGACCTATATTCGCGGTGGTACATCAAAAGGTGTTTTTTTCCGCCTTGATGATCTGCCTGAGCCTTGCAAGGTGGCGGGTGAAGCCCGTGACAAACTCTTGCTGCGGGTGATTGGCAGCCCGGATCCCTATGGCCAGCAGATTGACGGTATGGGCGGCGCGACGTCCAGTACCAGCAAAACGGTGATTCTGGCCAAAAGTGCCGAGCCCGGCCATGACGTGGATTATCTGTTTGGTCAGGTCGCTATCAACAAGGCGTTTGTTGACTGGTCGGGTAATTGCGGCAATCTGACCGCCGCCGTCGGTGCCTTCGCCATTATGTCCGGTTTTGTCGCTGCCGAACGGGTACCGGAAAACGGTATCTGCACGGTGCGCATCTGGCAAAAGAACATCAGCAAAACCATCATCGCACATGTACCTGTCAGCCATGGTGAAGTGCAGGAAACCGGTGATTTTGAGCTGGACGGCGTGACTTTTCCGGCGGCGGAAGTGGCCATTGAATTTATGGATCCCGCCGATGGCGAAGGATCGATGTTTCCGACCGGTAATCTGGTGGATGATCTCGAAGTCCCTGGCATTGGCACCTTCAGGGCGACCATGATCAATGCCGGTATTCCGACGATTTTTGTGAACGCGGCCGATATCGGTTACACCGGCACCGAGCTGCAAAAAGACATCAATTCCGATGCCGAAGCGCTGGCACGTTTTGAAACCATGCGGGCCTGGGGTGCGGTGAAAATGGGGCTGATTGCCGATATATCCGAAGCCGCTGCACGTCAGCACACGCCTAAAATTGCGTTTGTGGCTCCGGCAACAGCGTATGTCTCATCCAGTGGCAAGCAGATCTTTGCCGGTGACATCGACGTGTGTGTACGTGCCTTGTCGATGGGCAAACTACACCACGCCATGATGGGAACGGCTTCTGTGGCGATTGCTACTGCTGCCGCAGTGCCCGGCACCCTGGTGAATCTGGCAGCCGGTGGGGTTGAGCGTGACTCGGTTACCTTCGGTCATCCCTCCGGTACGTTGCGGGTGGGGGCAGCGGCGGAGATTGTAAAGGGTGAATGGCGGGCTAAGAAAGCCGTGATGAGCCGTTCTGCACGGGTGTTGATGGAAGGTTTTGTACGTATTCCGGGTGATGCGTTTTAGCCGTCTGACAGGCGCTTCGGTCTTGGGCTGACGTCGATGTTGGCTGACAATGAGTCCCTGTGACCTGCGTTCACGATGCTCCTCGCGGAACGCAGTTTTTTTGCCTCCGGTTTTTATTAACCGGGGGCGTTTTTTATGGCAGTTCAGTACTGGTCAGCAGAGTGTGGTATTTGCTCATCAGATTTTCGATCAGAACGATATCAAAGGTATCGATGGCGGCGAGCAGGTTGCTGGCCATTTCGGCGAGCGGATTAATCCTTTTTTCAGTCGATAATTGTTGTAATGCGACGGCGAACTGGCTGATGTCTTTCAGGCTATGGGTTTGTCGCGCCTGTTCGTACAGCGGCATCAGCTGATCCTTGACGCTTTCCAGTACGGCCGTGTCCAGCTGATAGGGGGATGTGTTCGTCTCTGGCAGCGTGTCCAGACTGGCAGCAGCCGGTTCTCGCACGACCAAAAATTGTTTCAGTGTATTGATCAGCTCACGCCGCAAGACCGGTTTGTGCAGGTGGGCATCAAAGAGCTGCAGGTCTGGGGCCGATTCTCCGCCCCGGATGACCGAGGCTGTCAGTGCAATAATACGCAGATCCGGGTAACGTTTTTGTAAAATCCGCGTCGCTTCATACCCATCCAGCACCGGCATGCGGATATCCATCAGCACCAGATCTGGCTGGATCTGTTCCACTACTTCCAGTGCTTCCTGGCCATTGGCTGCCTGTAGAATTCTGACACGGGAGTTGTCAAAAATGCGGGCAATCAGCTCGCGATTGTTGTCAATATCGTCGACGACCAGAATATTACAGGGTTCGAAGTCGTTGACGCTGAGGTGATTGGTGAGTTGTCGGGAGTGCATCTGTTCTGCCGTACCGGCTGCGACCGAGGCGATATCCATTCCAATCAGCTTGATGGTAAATGTGGAGCCTTGTCCGAAAGCGCTGACGACAGAAATACTGCCTCCCATCATTTCGATCAACCGCCGAGAAATAGCCAGACCCAGCCCGGTACCACCGGCATGTCTGCCGCCAGGTGATGACAGCTGTTCAAACTCGGTAAAAATGGCGTCCATATGACCGGATTCAATTCCTATACCTGTGTCGCTGATGGATATTTCAAGGTCGACCTTGCTGAGATGGCCGTTGTTTTGCAAGGTGCGGGAGGTCAGGGTAACGGCGCCCTGGTCGGTGAATTTGACGGCATTACCGACCAGGTTGATCAGGATCTGTCGTAACCGGACATCATCCAGCAGCAGAAACAGTGGCAGTTTGACGTCAGTGTTGACGACCAGACTGAGGCCCTTGGCGGTCACCGCGAGGGAAAAGAACTGGGCGATTTCGTCAATCAGGGCATTGACGTTGGTTGGTACTCTGGCCATGTCCATTTTGCCAGACTCTATTTTTGACAGATCCAGCACATCGTTGATCAGCTGCAGTAACGAACCGCTGGCCTTGTGTACCGTGTCGACGTAAGAACGCAAGCGGGGCTGATCCAGCTGTTCGCTTAATAGCTCGGTAAAACCGATAATCGCATTCATCGGGGTGCGGATTTCGTGGCTCATGTTGGCGAGGAATTCCGACTTTGCCCGACTGGCGACTTCGGCCTTGTCTCGGGCACGGGCAAGTTCTGCCGTCAGTCGTTTGTGCTCGGATATATCTTTCAGGACGGCGTAAATGGCCGGCTGGCCTTCATAGTTGATGCGGGTCAGGGACATGTCGAGCCAGCGTTGGGTGCCATCGACACGACGAACCACCAGTTCCAGATGAAAGGCACCGTTATTGAGACAGGTCGAAAATGCTCGGGTAATCACTTCCTCTGATTCACGGCCATCGGGTTGGGTTGGAGGGGTGGTGTCTGCGAGTTTCATACCGGCGAGGTTACGGCCATCGCGGTAACCCAGCAGTTGTTCCGTGGCGTGATTGTGCGCAATACACTCGCCAAACTGAAAAATCAGGTTGCCTTCGGTTGCTTCCTTGAATAATGCCTTGAAATTGTCGCGTTCGGTTTGTAATGCCAGTTCGGTCTGCTTGCGTTGGTCGACTTCTTTACTCAGGCGTCGGTTCCAGTAAATGCTGATAATGATATAGAGAATAAAAACACCGATCACGCGGGCGATTAATCCGTAGTCGATTCGTTCGGCAAACTGTACGTCCGACCATTTATTCAGAATGGCGAGTCGATCCGCATCACTGAGTTTGACGCCGGTGGCGAGAATGGCCGAGGTCAGCTCCGGTGTTTGGCGGCTGACCATAATGGCTGGCTGGACGACCACATTGATTTTGCCGACTACCTTGATATTACGATGATTTTCCAGCCGCAACAGATGATTGGCCTGTGTCAGGGGCATGGTGATCGCGTCGAGCTGACCGGCTTCGAGCATGTCCAGCATCTGGTTAACCGAGGCGATACGGATCAGCGACAAGCCGGGAATTTTTTCAGACAGGGTTTGGCTAAAGCTGGCAGCAGCAAGGACGCCAACCCGTTGGTTATAAAGCTGCTGTTCGTCGTCAATAAAGCTTTTCTCTGCCGTCATCAGCACGACAATGGGCGTTGCCAGTAAGGTCACAACCGGTTGGTAGTGCGGGCTGAATTCGGGGTTGTTGAGGTCGCCGATAATAATGTCGGCGTTGCCACCGCTTTTGGCTGGAACAAAGCGGACGCCCAGTTCCTTGCCGACGCGGTTAAAGTATTCGCCCGCGATGCCTTCAATTTGATCGCCATTGATCACGATCAGCGGTGGCAGGGAGCGGGCATCAACCTCTATTTTTGGATGCTGGTGCAGCCATTCGATTTCGTCCCGTGACAATAGCAGCTGGTTTTCGATCACAGGGTGATCGGGTAACCATTCCTGCGACAGGTTGTTGATATCTGCTGCCGATACTTCCAGAAGTGCCTTGTTGAGGATGCCTTGCAATATGGGCTGTGATTGGGGCACGGCCATATTCAGATCCATCGCGCCGTAGGGAATCAGCGGCTTGATATTGATAATGCCCTGCTGAGAGAGTTTATAATGCAGGACAGCATAAATACCAATCAGCAGGTCAGCCCGGCCTTCCAGAACCATACGAATGGCTTCGTCCTGGTTGGGAACATTAATAATATTGATACCCGGGTAGTGGTCGCGCACGGTTTCGTCAATGGCATAGCCACTGGGGATCACGATACGTTGTTTTAGCAGGATATCCTTGCTGGTGCCAACGAAGTCGCTGTGACCAAAAAAATACTCGTTGAGGCGGGTGTAGGGTTGGGTGAAACGCAGGTATGTCGAGCGTAACGGGGTTTGGGCTAATGAGGGCAGAATCATGATGTCGCCGGATCTGGCATCACGCAGCAAGTTGGGCCAGTCATCGATACGGTAATCTGGCTTGATACCCAGTGATGCCAGAATATTGCTGATCAGGCGTTGGGATATGCCATCCGGGTTGCCGTTATAGTTAACAAAGTCAAAAGGTGCCCATTCGCGTTCGACACCCACCGTGACGGTTGGATGGGAATCGATCCAGTTTTGCTCTTCCTGGGTAAGTTCCAGAGCGGCCACTGGCAAAGAACACAGAATGACAGCCATTGCCAGGGCGGCAGCCTGACAGTGCGCATGGATATTCCGGTATGCCAGACTGAGGGGACTATACTTCAGCAAGGTTAATAAACTGATCAAGGTTGTCACGAAAGAGTTCAACCAGATAGGGATCAAAGTGGGTTCCACTGTTGTTAATGATATAGGCGACGGTGTCTTCCACTGTCCAGGCCGGTTTGTAAACCCGCTTATGGGTCAAGGCGTCAAAGACATCGGCCACGGCAACAATACGCCCGTAGATATGAATATCGTGGCCCTTTAGGCCACGAGGGTAGCCACTGCCATCCCAGTGCTCATGATGTTGCCAGGCAATGATATCGGCAGCCTTGAGAATTCTGCGCGGCGAGTTTTTAAGGAAGTCATGTGCCCGGGTGGTGTGGGTTTTCATGACCTCATATTCTTCCGCCGTCAATTTGCTGGGCTTGTGCAAGATAGCTTCAGGAACAAACACCTTGCCAATGTCGTGCATGGGAGAGGCGTGGAAGATAACGATGGCATCTTCTTCTGTCAGGCTGTTGTGTAATTGCGCCAGTAGCTGTGAATATTCGGCTACCCGTTTGATATGACGCCCGGTTTCGTCGGAGGTGAATTCCATCAGCTCGGTCAGGATATGGATCATCTCCAGCTGGGTTTGTTCCAGCTCGGAGAGCAGGCGTCTTTCGGTCAGCTCTACTTTTTGGCGCAGGTTGATATTGTGTTTTTGCAGCAGCGCCTTGGCAGTATGTAATTCCAGATGAGTGCGCACTCTGGCAAGCAACTCTGCCGCATGAAACGGTTTGACGATGTAATCGACCCCACCCAGTTCAAAACCGCGCACAACCGAATCGACATCGGCTCGGGCGGTAAGGAAAATAACCGGAACGTCGCGGTGTTTGAGATCCATGCGGATACGCTTGCACACTTCAAAGCCATCGATATCTGGCATCATGACGTCGAGTAATATCAGGTCAAAAGACTGGGTTCGCATCAGTGCCAGGGCATCATTGCCGGACATGGCGTAAGACAGTTCATAGTTGTCTTCACGCAGAATATTCATTGCAACCTGAATATTGTTGGCAACGTCATCGACTACCAGAATACGCGAAAGTTGATCCACTTGTTCTTCCACCCTGTCCTTATGTTGGCATGGTCTAAAACTAGCACGTCGACCGGTCGGGGAGAATGTTACTGGCGGAAATGTTTTGCCCTGGTTGAATATTTCAGCAGGATTGGTCCAATAATGAGCCAACTTTGTTGCATTGATCTGTCGGCCAAATGGTGGGTAATGCGATGAAGCAAAAGAGGAGCTGATCAGTGAGCCAAAAAAGCCTGCGCGTGGCAGGCTTTTTAGCAGACAGGCTTTCAATTGCCGGGTTGGAGGGTAGTCAGACTCCGGGGAGTCTGACATTCCGCCCGCAGGGCATCAGGATGGCGTTTTCTGGTCTGCGGTTGTTTCCTTGTCAGCTTCTTCAGGGCCAGAGGTGCCTGAGTCGGCCTGGTTGTGGCTGGTTGCCGTTGGTGCCACTTCGTTATCGGCTTCATGCGCCGCTACTTCCGTATCAGCCCGTACGGCTTCTGCAATGGCCGGTGCTTCAACCTTGGTTGCATCATTGGTTGTGTCATCCGCTGGAGTGGGGGTCTCAGCCGTCGCCTGTTCCGTTTCCACCGGTGCGGTAGTGTCCAACGCTTGTTGTTCCGTTACTGTTTCTTGCGGTTCAGCGCTGGTCTGGTTGCGTGGATCGTTCGGTGCCCGATAATTTGGACGACGATTACGGCGACGGCGGTTGGGTGCTGTTTGCTCCTCCGTTGCTGCTGTTTCGGTTTCAACTGCTTCGGTAGCGGTTGTTGGCTCTGTGGCTTCAGTAGCTGTGACCGTTTCAACGTTTGCTACAATTTCAGTCGTCTCAATGACTTCTTCTGCTGATTCTGCCACTGCTGCCGTGATGACTGCCGTTGGCACAACGACCGTTTCTACGACAGTTTCTGCTACTGTTTCTGCAATAGAGGTAGATGCATCTGTTGCTGCCGTCGTTTCGTCAGGAGTGTTGACTGCCAGAGTGTCAGTTGCAGGCGAGCTGTCTTCTGCGGTTGCCTTTTTATTCGCAACTTCTACCTCAACCTCCGCGTTTACCCCAACGTTGGCTTCGGTGTCAGTCGTTTCCAGCGTGGTTGTTGCTTCCGGGGTGGATTCCGTTTGCTCATCACGATTGGAGCGACTGCGTCCACGACGACGACGACGGGGGCGGCTTTCTTCAGTCGCCTCTGCTTCTTCCGGTGCTTGGACGGTTTCCGCTTTTGCTGCGGTTTTCTCTGCAACAGCAGCTGTCACTGCTTCCTCAGTGGTTTCAGGCGTGTTGCTGTCGTCGATTTTTGTTTCCGCTGCAACCGTCCCGGTGCTGCCCTCTGGAGTGGTGTTGTCATTCGCGGTTACTGTTTCAGTAGCCGTCGTTTCAGCTGTAGCGACTTCTTCAACCACGATTTCAGTTGCGGTTTCCGCAACAACTTCCGTAGCCGTGTCTGCCACTTGACGATCTTCGTTACGGTTGCGACGACGACGACGCGAGCGACGCGGTGATTTGTCTTCACTGCTGGTCTCGCTGGCAGAATTGTCGGTTGTCGTGCTCGCTGTATCGGCATTTCGTCTGGTCGCTGCGACAGGCTGGTTTTCACCTTCTTCGGCACCGGGTTTCGGGGTTTCGCGGCGGAACTCGCTGTTGCCACCACGGCTACGGTCACGACGTGGGCGACGACGGTTGTTTGACGAGGAGTTGTCTGTCGTATGGTCAGAAACTTCCTGGTTGTCGCTGGTGGTTTCGGTGCTAACCGTATCATCCGTCACATCTTCAGGGCGTTCACGGCGACGATTACGACTGCGACTGCGGTTCACTTCCCGGTTTTGTTGTTCGCCGTCGGTATTATCGGTAGTGCCGGTCTGACGCTCTTCGCGGCGAGGGCGGCTGTTGCGCTCATCGTTACGGTTGCTGCGTGGCTTGTCTGCATCTGTCCGGGAGTCGCCGCTGTTGGTGTTGCCAGCCGTATTGTTGCGACGGCGGCGACCATTGTTATCGGAACGCTCGTCATTACGGGACGATTCTGTGCGACGACGGGGATTGCTACTGCCACTGGCTGCTGGCGTCGTGGTGACGACCGGCTTGACGGATGGGGTAGCGGTGCTGGTATCGCTGCCAAACAGGCCGGAAAGAAATGAAGCCACTTTTTCTATCATGCCAGGGTTGCTTGCAGCGGCAGTCGCTGTCGCTACTGGAGCAGCTACTGTTGTTACCGGTTCTGGTGCTTCTGTGGCCTCGACCGGCTTGGCATGGCTGACGCCCTTGACGGCTGCCTGCTGGGTTTTAGCGGTTTCTTTGATGTTGGTATCGATGCCGTACTCTGGCTCTACTTCGTCAAAGCGGTGCTCGTAGGAGACTTCACCCACCAGGGTGTCGTCTGGACGCAAGCGCAGCACTTCGAAGTGCGGGGTGTCCATGTTCGGATTTGGCAATACCACTACGCGGTTGCCGTGACGGCTTTCGATGGCGTCAATCAGCTTGCGTTTTTCGTTCAGCAGGAAGCTGGCGACGGATACGGGCACAATGGCGCGTACCTGGCCGGTGTTTTCCTTGGCGGCCTCTTCTTCAATCAGGCGCAGAATCGACAGTCCGGTGGATTGGATATCACGGATGACACCCGTGCCATTACAGCGCGGGCAAACGTGACCACTGGTTTCTTCCAGTGAGGGACGCAGGCGCTGACGAGACATTTCCATCAACCCAAAACGGGAAATGCGGCCAACTTGTACGCGGGCGCGATCCATTTCAAGGGCTTTTTTCAGGCGGGTTTCGACTTCACGCTGATGCTTGTTGGAAAGCATATCGATAAAGTCGATAACAACCAGGCCGCCCATGTCACGCAGGCGCAGCTGACGGGCGATTTCATCCGCAGCTTCAAGGTTGGTATTGAAGGCAGTGTCTTCAATATCGGTGCCTTTGGTGGCACGTGAGGAGTTGATGTCGATCGACACCAGCGCTTCGGTCGGATCGATCACAATCGAACCGCCAGCAGGCAGTTTGACTTCGCGCTGGAAGGCGCTTTCGATCTGGGTTTCGATCTGGTAGCGATTGAACAGGGGCACGCTGTCGTTGTAGCGCTTGAACTTGTTCTGGTAGTGCGGCATTACTTGCTGCACAAAGCCCAGGGCTTCGTCGTAGGCGGCATCGGTGTCAATCAGCACTTCACCGACGTCCTGGCGCAGGTAGTCGCGAATAGCCCGAATAATGACGTTACTTTCTTGCAGCAGTAGGGCAGGGGCCTTGACGTCGCCATAGGCGCGCTGAATGGCATCCCACAGTTGCACCAGGTAGTCGAGATCCCATTGCAGTTCCTGACCACTGCGGCCAATACCTGCCGTACGGACGATAACGCCCATTTTGTCGGGAACGGTGACGTCTTTCATGGCTTCGCGCAGCTCGGTGCGTTCGTCACCTTCGATACGACGGGAAATGCCACCGGCACGGGGGTTGTTGGGCATTAGCACCAGATAGCGACCTGCCAGGCTGACCTGGGTGGTCAGGGCTGCGCCTTTGTTGCCGCGTTCTTCCTTGTCGACCTGGACAATGATTTCCTGACCTTCACGCAGCACATCCTTGATGTTGATGCGGCCAGGGCCGGGATCGCGGGCAAAGTATTCCCTGGAAATTTCTTTCAGCGGCAGAAAGCCATGGCGCTCGGCACCAAAATCTACAAACGCCGCTTCAAGACTGGGCTCGATACGGGTAATCCTGCCTTTGTAGATGTTTGACTTCTTCTGTTCGCGGGCACCGGATTCAATATCCAGGTCGTAGAGTTTTTGGCCGTCTACCAGGGCTACGCGCAACTCTTCAGGTTGAGTCGCGTTAATCAGCATTCTTTTCATGCAGTACAAATTGCTCAGTAGGGCAACGTACTCTGGTGGCAATTCCAACCGTTAATCCGATTGGCCAGTACCAAAATGTTTATGGGTGCTTTGCCTCAGCCTGCCAGCGCCGTACATAGGAGTGCACGGACGGTGTCAGGTTGTATGCATAGGTGCCTTTGTTCAGGCTCCGACACGTCAGGTTGCTGTCTGTTATTCACTCTGGACGCCTGGCACGCTGCGGCAGAGGTATTAGCGCTGCGGGAGGTGGCTTGCTTCAGAGTGTTGCCCAGACCGGTTTCTGGTCTGGTATCGGCAACACGATCCATAATTTGATAATGCGAGATTGCCAGCAGGTCGCTGCGTGGTTTATCTCACCGGGCGGCGCCAACAAGGTTGATCATACAAAGCAAGGTTTGGCGGACGTTTTGTGTGTCCGGGGACTCTTGTGGCCGGGGCTGAAGCAAATTGCCTTCCGCTATCTCACTGACCCGTCAAGTCCGACTCTCGTTTGTACGACCTGTTATGCTGGCAAGCCTGCCGTGTTAAATCTTGCGAAGAGTTTTGTTGCTGACTCTTCTTCTTCTATACTCGCCGCTTTTGATGTTGGCGATACTTGCATCGGTCAAAATGTTTGTGTAAGACCCGAATGCCGCTGAAATATAGCAACAAAGTCTGACGTCAGCAAAGTATTAGATTTCCTGCAGCTGCTATGCAGCTCCCAATTCTCTTCAAATCCGACGGCTGTAGCAGCAAAAGCGTCGGTGGTTATCCTGAATATATGGCAAAGTTTGAAATAGATACCACCAAGGTGTCGTTACTGGAAGTGACGGCTGATAACGACGGCCAGCGTGTCGATAACTTTTTGTTGTCGGTATTGGGGAAAGTACCCAAAGCGATGGTGTATCGCATTATTCGCAAAGGCGAAGTGCGGATAAACAAGGGGCGAGTAAAGGCCGACTCGCGTGTTTCTACCGGTGACGTGGTGCGTATCCCGCCAGTGCGATTGCCACAGGAGCAGGCGGTAGGACACGCTTCGGCAGAATTGCTGGCTGGTCTGAAAAGGGCGATTGTTTATGAAGACGATGCCTTGATTGCCATTAACAAACCTCACGGGCTGGCTGTTCATGGTGGCAGTGGTGTTAATTTGGGTTTAATCGAAGCACTGCGACAATTGTATCCTGAGCACAGCTTTCTTGAACTGGTGCACCGGCTCGACCGAGACACCTCTGGCATTATTCTGGTCGCACGCAAACGCTCAGCGCTGGTGGCGTTGCAAAAAATGCTGGTTAATAAAGTTGGCATACGCAAACGATATCTTGCTTTGGTGCACGGCCATTGGCCGCAGGCGGTGACGGAGGTCAAGGCACCACTGAAGAAGTCCGAACGACAGTCGGGGGAGCGCATTATGCTGGTCGATGCCGAGGGCAAAGCCTGTCATACCCGTTATCGGCTATTGTCGAGTGGCCCGCACTATTCATTGTTGGAAGCGGAGCCAGTGACCGGTCGAACCCACCAGATTCGGGTGCATTGCCAGTTTCAAGGCTACGCCATTGCCGGCGACGAGAAATATCGTGACAGGGCGCAGGTGGCAATAGACCAGCAGCATGGTATACGTCGGCTGTTTTTGCACGCCTTGCGGCTGGAGTTTCGCCACCCGTTGAGCGGGGAGTCCTTGTCTCTGGCGGCCCCTCCGAATGCAGACTTTGAGCGGCTACTTATAAAGGAAGGCTGCAACTATGGGTTTTGACCTTATTATTTTTGACTGGGACGGCACCCTGGCGGATTCTACCGGTCGGATTGTCGACAGTATGCAGCGGGCAGGCAGGATTGTTGGCTTGCCGCTGGTAACGGATGCCCAGGTACAAAATATTATCGGCCTTGGCTTGCCTGAGGCGGTGGAAACGCTCTGGCCAGCGATCGATGAAGAACAAATGGCGGCGATGAAAGAATGTTACGCCCGCCATTTTGTTTCCGACAGCCCGATACCGATGGGGTTGTTTGCCGGGGCAGAAACGATGCTGGCACGGTTGCAGGAGCGGGGGGTGCTACTTGCTGTTGCGACGGGCAAGAGTCGTCGGGGACTGGATCGGATTCTCGATGATCTCACCCTGAGGCACCGGTTTGCCGCGACACGCTGTGCTGATGAATCCCGTTCCAAGCCGGATCCGTTGATGCTGCAAGAGCTGCTGGCGCAATTAAGAATTCCAGCGTCGCGGGCGTTGATGGTAGGTGACACCACGTATGATCTGGATATGGCCAATGCGGCGGGCGTGGCGGGCGTGGCAATGAGTCACGGTGCCCATGATGAGCTGGCCTTGCTGGGTTGTCGGCCACTGGCGATGTGTCATAGCATTGCTGAGCTCGATGTCTGGATAGCGCAGGCCCTGTAGGGCACATCTATAAATGACTAGGCTCGATATGACGGCGTTAAAAATCGACTAAACATGCTCATTCATTATTCATGAATTGCGTTTTTTCGTCGATTTTTGCCTTGTCCTTTTGTTGCTTGTTACATTTTAGATGCACCCTGTAAGTTATTACTGGATAAACTGGAACCAAAGGCATGAATCGTCCCGAAGACAGCAGTAAAGAATGGAAGTTGATTGAAAAGCTGGTGATGGATTTGCAGAAAGAGCAGCGTCGCTCGCGCCGTTGGGGCATATTTTTCCGGGTGCTGACTTTCAGTTACCTGTTTCTGTTGTTGTGGATGTTCCGCATGCCGCTAGAAGATGCGGCGGGGTCTGCGGACGGTGGCCAGTTTGCTGCCGTCGTTGAGGTGACGGGTGCCATTGCTGCCGACAAGGAAGCGAATGCCGATGCCTTGATTACCGCTATCCGTAATGCGTTTGATGACCCTGATGCGCTTGGGCTGATCTTGCGGATCAACTCGCCGGGTGGCAGTCCGGTGCAGGCAGGTTATGTCTACGATGAAATCAAACGACTCAAAGCGACCCGCGCTGATTTTCCGGTGTATGCCGTGATTGTTGATCTCGGGGCTTCCGGTGCTTATTACATTGCAGCAGCGGCTGATGAAATTTATGCCGACAAGGCCAGTCTGGTCGGATCGATCGGAGTGGTTGGGTCTGGTTTCGGTTTTGTCGGAGTCATGGATAAATTCGGTGTTGAGCGCAGAAGCTATACGTCAGGAGAGCACAAGGGATTTCTTGATCCGTTCCTGCCCGAGCGTGAAGATGAGCGTGAGTTCTGGGAAAGTGTTCTGGCGGTTACCCATAAGCAGTTTATTGAACAGGTTCGGAATGGCCGGGGTGATCGGCTGAAAGAAACACCGGATATGTTCAGTGGCCTGATCTGGTCCGGTGAACAGGCGCTGGATATGGGGCTGATTGACGGCCTGTCTTCTACCAGCAAGCTGGCGCGGGACAAGCTGGATACCGAAACACTGGTGAATTTCACCTTACGCCCAAACCGGTTTGAAGAATTGGTCGGGCGCTTGGGTGCCAGTATGGGTCACGGTATATCCAGTGTTTTTCTGGATCAGGGCATCACGCTGCGCTGATCCTGGCGTTGGCGGTTAAATAATTTTGACAACGGGAGGCGAGATACCTATTATCTCGCGCACTATGGCAGAGGCACAAATACCCCACCGGGTTGATGCGACCAAACTTGTTGAGCATAATCAGCAACTTAGGGCGGCAATCAACAGTTCCGATCTTCCTCGTCTGAACGAAGCGGTAGACCAGTGCCTGGCACCGGTCGACTGCATTGTTTCTTTCGAAAAGGATGCTGAACGTTTTCGTATGATTGTGGGTAGTTGTTCTACTCGTGTCGTCATGACTTGCCAGCGCTGCTTGGGAAGTGTGGAGATAGCGGTTGGTAGCCAGTTTTCACTGGGTTTGGTTTTTAATGACGAGCAGGCCAGAAATTTGCCGAAACGTCTGGAGCCAGTGGAGATGGACGAAAATGGTGTGATCGACTTATGGTCGGTGTTGGAGGACGAAGTGCTGTTAGCGCTGCCTGCGTTCCCGACCCATCCTGAGTCTGAATGCCAGATTCAGCAGCCCGAGCCTGAAGACATAATCAGTAACGAAAAGCGGCCCAACCCGTTTGACGTTTTGGCACAGCTCAAACAGAAATAGTGTAGGAGCCAATCATGGCTGTTCAGCAAAACAAAGTAACTCGATCCAAGCGTGGAATGCGTCGTTCACACGATGCCCTGGATACTGCTTCAGTAGCACTGTCCACTGATCCAACTACCGGTGAAATTCACCGTCGTCACCATGTGACTGCAGACGGTTTCTACCGTGGCAAAAAAGTCGTGGAGACTGGCAACAGCTAAGATGTTGACCATTGCGGTAGATGCCATGGGCGGGGACTTAGGTCCCCGCGCTGCGTTCTGTGGCTGCAAAAATCTGCTTGGCAAGCATCGACAGGTTGCAGTATTACTCTTCGTTGAGCAAGGCTGGGTTGAAGAAGCAAGCCGCAATACAGCAGATTTTTCTGATCGTGTCAGAATTGTAGGCTGCGGTACCAGTATCGCTGCCGATGAAAAACCCTCTGTAGTACTCAAGAAACGCCAGTCTTCATCCATGGTGATGGCCTTGTGCGCCTATCGTGACGGTGAAGCGCAGGGTGTTCTGTCGGTCGGAAGTACTGGCGCATTGATGATTCTTTCTCGTCGGTTACTCGGTGTCCTGCCTGGAATCGACCGTCCCGCGCTGGCCACTCAGATACCCACCCGTGGCAAACCGCTACTATTGCTGGATCTTGGGGCTTCTCTTGGTGCAACGTCGGCGCAACTGGTGCAGTTTGCTGTACTGGGTGTTGCCTGGTGTCACTCAATGACTATCACCAAGCCTGGAGTCGGGCTGCTCAATGTGGGTCATGAATCGGGTAAAGGGACTGAAGAAATTCGTGCTGCTGACGCCATACTCAGCTGTTTGTTGCCCGATAATTACGCCGGTTTTTATGAAGGGGATGACCTCTACCGTGGTGATTTGGATGTGATGGTCTGTGATGGATTCACTGGCAATATCGCGTTGAAAACCAGTGAAGGCCTGACAGAATGGTTAACCCAGATGGTGACAGAAGAATTGAAGCAGCATTGGGTTTTACGCTTGGTGTCGCCTTTGTTGCGGCAGGCATTCAAGCGTATTCACAAACGGATTGCTCCGGCCCGTCATGGCGGAGCCATGTTGCTGGGTATTGACGGTGTGGTGGTGAAAACTCATGGCAAATCGGATGTATCGACTTATGAGTTCGCCATGGGATATTTGGTTGAACAGGCAAGAAATCATGACCGAGAAGCACTGATTCGGCAGATTTTACCCATGCAAAAGGCGATTGCCTGAAACAAATTCATTAAAATTGTGCCGATTGGGTGTTTACTGGAGCGAGTGACAATCCTACTATGGCGCCGCTTTCGGGTTGCGGGCACTGTGTCGAGTTTTTATCCTGTGCTCTGGTTCAAGTCCGAATGCAGTTTCCAACTGGTATAAACAGACATTCGTTACCGCAACAACAGCCAACCGACTTGGTGATTGAATAGATGACAGAAGTAATCGCAATTTTCCCTGGTCAGGGTGCTCAGCAAGTGGGCATGCTGGCCGATCTGGCCGCAGAGTACAGTCTGATTGGCGAAACTTTTGCGCAAGCGTCAGAAGCCGTTGGTATGGATCTTTGGGCTTTGATCCAGAATGGCCCGGCAGAAACACTGAATCTTACCTACAACGCCCAGCCTGTTTTACTCACCTCAAGTGTTGCAATATTACGTCTGATCCAGGCCCATTGTCCGGCGTTGCAGATTGTTGCCGCAGCGGGTCATTCACTGGGTGAGTATTCGGCTCTGGTGGCTGCGGATAGCATTGATTTTGTTGATGCTGTACGCCTGGTGCGCCAGCGTGGGCAACTGATGGAGCAGGCGGTGCCTGCTGGTCAGGGCGGCATGGCTGCGATTCTCGGACTTGACGAAGCGACGATACGCCAGGTCTGTGACGATGCCAGTGCTGCAGGTGTTGTTGAACCGGCCAACTTTAATGCGCCAGGTCAAATTGTTATCGCCGGTGCGATGACGGGTATTGAAAAAGCCATCGAACTGGCCAAGGCTGCAGGTGCCAAGCGTGCTTTACCGCTGGCAGTGAGCGGGCCGTTTCATTCCAGTCTGATGCGTGCTGCAGCGGAAGAATTCAAGGATGCCCTGGCTGCTGTGCAGTGGCGGGCTGCTGAGTTTCCGGTATACCACAATGTGGATAACGCGCCAGCCCCCTTGGCTGAAGTCCAGGAAAAACTGCTGGGCCAGCTGTACAGTCCGGTTAACTGGACCGGGGCGGTTGCGGCCGTTCGCAGTAAGGCCGATGTGGCCATCGAATTTGGCCCAGGCAAGGTATTGGCGGGTCTGAATAAACGTATTGACAAAACCTTGGCTACCTATGGTACCGGCGATCTTGCCAGCGCTCAGGCGGCTATGGCCATGATTCAAGGACAACAAGCATGACAGATAAAGCACTGGCACTGGTCACTGGCGCTTCCCGAGGTATTGGGCGCGCGGTGGCAGAAAGCCTGGCAGGCAAGGGATACAAGGTAATTGGTACGGCGACCAGTGAATCGGGTGCGGTTGCGATTCGTGAGGCGCTGCAGGCTATTGATGAGGATAATGACGCGATTGTGCTGAATATCTCTGATGCCGAGCAAACCAGTACCGCCTTGAAGGCACTGGTGGCAGAGCATGGTACACCGGCAGTATTGGTTAATAACGCTGGTATTACCCGCGATAACCTGTTCTTGCGCATGAGCGATGACGAATGGAATGCAGTGATCAACACCAACCTGACCGGCGTGTTCCGTGTTTGCAAGGCGCTGGTCAAACCGATGATCAAGGTGAAAGCCGGTGCGATTATCAATGTAAGCTCCATTATCGGTACTACCGGTAATGCGGGTCAGGCTAACTACGCAGCGGCCAAGGCCGGTCTGGAAGGCTTTACCCGTTCACTGGCACAGGAAGTGGCCAGCCGCAACATTACGGTTAACTGTGTTGCACCGGGCTTTATCAAAACAGACATGACGGACGTCTTGCCTGAAGCCCAAAAAGAAGCCATCCTGTCGTCCATTCCGAGCAAGCGCTTGGGGCGGCCAGACGAGATTGCCAGTGCTGTTGCCTTTTTGGCCAGTGACGAAGCGAAATACATTACAGGCCAGACCATTCATGTGAATGGCGGTATGAATATGGGTTAAGGTCGCACTGACCTTCGAAACACTGAAACGGTAGGAAAAACCATGAGCAATATCGAAGAACGCGTAAAAAAAATCGTCTGCGAACAACTGGGCGTTAAAGAAGACGAAGTGAAAGCGGCTTCTTCTTTCGTAGATGATCTGGGTGCAGACTCTCTGGACACTGTTGAGCTGGTAATGGCTCTGGAAGAAGAATTCGAAACAGAAATTCCAGACGAAGATGCCGAGAAGCTGACTACCGTTCAGGAAGCAATCGACTACATCGTTGCGAATCTGTAATAATCGCGACGTCTGAAAGCCGCCTCTTCGGACGCGGCTTTTTTTGTGTCTGAGACGGGGAAACCAATACAGTGATGACGAAACGACGCGTAGTGGTAACGGGCCTGGGAACTGTTAACCCAATGGGTCTGGACGTGGCGACAACCTGGCAGGCAGTGTGTCAGGGCAAATCCGGCATCGGGCCGGTAACGCATTTTGATGCCAGCAGCTATTCGACCCGAATTGTTGGAGCAGTGAAAAATTTCGACATAACCAGTGTTATGTCGGCCAAGGAAGCGCGCAAACTCGATCCATTTTTGCAATACGCCATGGTTGCAGCAGAGCAGGCAATGCAGGATGCCGGATTCTCTGATGATATTGACTTCAACCGCTTCGGCGTTGCCGTAGGCTCAGGTATCGGTGGTCTGAATACCATTGAACAGAATTATCAGCAGCTGGTTAAGAGTGGCCCTCGCCGGGTATCTCCTTTTCTGGTGCCGGCAGCCGTGATCAATATGGCGTCGGGCAATATTGCCATTCGGCATGGCTTGAAAGGCCCCAACTTTGCTATTACCACCGCCTGCACTACGGGTACTCACAATATCGGTTATGCGGCTCGTACCATTGCCTATGGTGACGCTGATCTGATGCTGGCAGGGGGGACGGAAGGTTCATCTTCACCGCTGGGAATGGCCGGTTTTGCTGCGGCCAGAGCCATGAGCACCCGTAATGATGAACCAGAAAAAGCCAGTCGCCCGTGGGACAAGGATCGTGACGGCTTTGTCCTGAGTGATGGTGCCGCTATTCTGGTGCTGGAATCGCTGGAGCATGCCCAGGCTCGTGGTGCGCGTATCTATGCCGAACTGATCGGTTTGGGGATGAGTGATGACGCCTACCACGTTACCAGCCCTCCCGCAGATGGTTCCGGCGCTTGTGCGGCCATGACCAATGCGCTGAAAGATGGTGGTGTGACGCCGGAGCAGGTGGATTACATCAATGCTCACGGTACTTCTACACAAGTGGGCGATATTGCCGAAACCAACGCCATCAAGAAACTGTTTGGTGACCAGGCCTACAAGCTGGCGGTATCTTCGACCAAATCCATGACCGGCCACTTACTGGGCGCAGCCGGAGCAATCGAAGCCATGTTCACCGTGCTGGCGATTCAGGATGGCATCATTCCGCCGACGATCAACCTCGACAACCCGGATGACGGCTGTGATCTGGATTATGTGCCGCACATTGCCCGCAAGGCGGATGTGTCGATTGCACTGTCCAATTCTTTCGGCTTTGGTGGCACCAACGGTAGCTTGCTGTTCTCACGTTTTAACGGCTGAGACGGGTGACCGTACTTTGTCGAGTGGCCGGTCAGTGGCAGGACTATTTACCTGCCACTGACCGTGGCCTGCAGTATGGCGATGGCCTGTTTGAAACCATGCGCCTGTCTGGCGGACGTGTACCGTTATGGTCGTTGCATCAGGCTCGGCTGCAGAGCGGTATCAGCGCCCTGTGTTTCCCGCCGACAACCATGGCCGATGTCTTGCTGGCGCTTGATGACGTGCCTCTCTCTGCGTCACTGGATCAGTATTCCGCTGCCAAATTGCTCGTTACCCGTGGGGCCGGGCCGCGAGGCTATCAATCTCCTGATCCGGTTCAGATCAGCATTCAGCTACACTTGTTTGATGCGCCCCGCTGGCGCTGGTCAGCGTTGCCAATGGGATGTTCCGGTCTAACCGTTGGCGTAAACGAGGTTCGCCTGGGCAGACAGCCACGGCTCGCCGGATTAAAACACCTGAACCGGCTTGAACAGATACTGGCAAGGGCCGAGTTTCAACCGGGTTGGGATGAAAGCCTGATGTTGGACGAACAGGGGGATGTTATCGAAGGCTGTTACTCCAACCTGTTGGTCTGCAAGGCGGGGCAGTGGCTGACGCCGATGCTGGATGCTGCGGGCGTCAATGGCGTGATTCGTCAATGGCTGCGCCAACAGCTGGTCGTAACAGAAGCCCGCTTGTCGCTGGACGATATCAAACAGGCTGATGCGTTGGTCCTGAGTAACAGCCTGATGGGCATCGTGCCGATTGCCCGTCTGGATAATGTAGAATATTCCCCGAACCATGAAGCACTGGATGCCATGAAGGCGTTGCAGTCCAGGCTGGAGAGTCTTTTTTGAAAAAATTATTGGCGTTGATCGCCACCTTGCCCGTTTTGCTGCTGGCATTGGGGTTGGCGATCTGGACGTTACCGGCCAGCAATGACAGTGCTGTACGTATTCAGATCAATCCTGGCGATACCCTGACTGGCAAAGCCCGGCAATGGGAAGCGGATGGCTGGTTGCCATCGGCACTGCTGCTGCGCATACAGGCCCGCTTATTAAAAAAGCAGCACCTGCGCGCCGGGGAGTATGACGTACCGCCGCAGCTGACTGGCCCTGAATTACTCGCCTGGCTCGAAACCGCTGAGGCGGTCACCTACCGCGTTCGCCTGATTGAAGGCACACGGCTGGCGGAGGCACTAAACAACATCGCCAGCGCACAGCAGCTGAAACAAGATATCCAACCGCTTAACCCGGAACAGGTCGGACGTTTGCTTGGCATCGACGGCAACCCGGAAGGCTGGCTGTATCCAGACACTTATGTGTATCCGAGTGGCGCTTTGGCCTCCTCTGTGATCATCCAGGCCTACCAGCGTATGCAAAGCCAGCTGCAAGACGCCTGGCGTCAGCGCGCCAAAGACCTGCCGTACAGCACGCCGTACCAAGCGCTGGTGATGGCCTCCATTGTCGAAAAGGAAACTGCCGTGGCAGCAGAACGGCCCCAAATTGCAGGGGTATTTGTACGCCGCCTGCAGCAAGGTATGCGGCTGGAAACCGATCCGACGGTGATTTACGGCCTCGGTGACGACTTTGCCGGTAACCTGCGCAAACGCCATCTGCTCGATCGCAGTAACCCCTACAACACCTATCGCAATCGTGGCTTACCGCCGACGCCGATCGCCCTGGCCGGACGTCAGGCGCTGGAAGCCGCGCTGCATCCGGCAGACGGGGAGAGTCTGTTTTTTGTTGCCCGTGGTGATGGCTCGCACGTATTTTCTGCCACCTTTGAACAGCACAACAAGGCGGTTCTCCAGTACCAGATACGCAACCGCAAGGCCGATTACCGGTCTACACCGGAACCTGTTCCGTCATCACCTCCGGAACTGCCAGCAGCAGGAGCACAGCCATGACATCGAACCCGCGTGGCAAATTCATTACCTTTGAAGGCGGCGAGGGAGTCGGTAAATCCACCAATATTCACTGGTGCTCCGATTGGCTCACGGCACAAAACATCGACGTCATTGTGACGCGGGAGCCTGGTGGTACGCCTATCGCCGAACTGATTCGTAACAAGCTGCTGAAGGCGCATCACGCCGAACCCATGGTGCCGATGGCGGAGCTGTTACTGATGTTTGCGGCCCGTGCCCAACACCTCGAAGCGGTTATTTTACCGGCCTTGTCCCAAGGCACCTGGGTGCTGTGTGATCGTTTTACCGACTCCACCATTGCCTACCAGGGTTTTGGCCGGGGGCTGGATCTGAGCAGCATCGAAACCCTCAAAACCCTCGTCCAGGGAACACTGGAACCAGACTGCACCCTGTTGCTCGACGCCCCGATTGAAGTCGGTATGGCGCGTGCCCATGGTCGGTCGGTCGCCACGGGTGAGGCGACCGATCGTTTTGAAATCGAACAGCTGGCATTTTTTGAACGGGTGAGAGACGGCTTTCAGACACTGGCGGCGACACATTCCCGCTTTGTTACTCTGGATGCCACCCAGACACTGGATGATATTCAGGCCGAACTGGCGATTCGGCTCAACCTGCTGAGAGCTCCATGAGCGACTCTCACTGGACGCATGTTTACCCTTGGCAATCCAGACTCTGGAATGACCTGATCAAACGCCATCAACAGCAGGGGTTGCCCCATGCGCTGATGTTTACCGGTGTCCGGGGAATTGGCAAACACGCGCTGGCGCTACAGACCGCACGCTGGTTGCTTTGCTCTCGCCGGATAGAACAACAAGCCGGTGTTGCCTGCGGTGAATGCCACAGTTGTCGTTTGTGGCAAGCTGGCAACCATCCAGACTTCATGGAATGCAAACCGGAAGACGGCAGTCGGCAGATCCGTATCGATGGCATCCGCAAGCTCAACGAGTTTCTGATGCAGACGCCACAAATCAGCGCTTGCCAGGTGGTTAATCTGCACCCGGTTGAAGTACTTAACGGCAATGCCGCCAACGCCTTGCTCAAAACCCTGGAAGGACCGCCGGGGGAGAGTTTTTTGCTACTCGAAACCGAGCGCCTCGGTTCCGTGATGCCGACCATTCGCAGCCGTTGCCAGCGTCTGGCGTTGGCGACACCACCGCATCAGCAGGCCATCGACTGGATGCTGGCTAACGGTTGTGATCCGGCAGCGGCAGCGCAGGCCTTGCGAATGAACCAGATGGCACCGATTGCAGCGCTGCGATGGGTACAGCAGCAGCGGCATGAACAACATCAAACCTGGCTACAGCAGTTGCAGCAATGGTCAAACGGCGCACTGCCGCTCGATGCCATGGTGACGATCTGGAAAAACGACGAACTCGCCGACGTACTGGCCTGGCTTGGCCAGCTAACGGCCGATCTGATGCGTGCCCATATGGGAGCCGACACCACGCAATTGCTGGAACCTGAGGTGCTGGGCTGTTTTGACGCCGCTACTCTGCAACCGGCAAAACTGGTAGCCTTGCACGACCGAATCAACAAGGCGTTAGGGCAATTACAGTCCGGAGCCAGTTTTTTTAATCGCCAGCTGTTGCTGGAATCACTGATGATCGAGTGGCAGACACTCGTGACCGAACCAGGGAGACACTGATGGCCAATATGGGGCGTAGCGGTATTCTGACGTTGACCATCAAGGACAAGGCCGTACTGTACGGTGCCTACATGCCGTTTCTCAAAGATGGCGGCCTGTTTATTCCAACCAATCGCACTTACAAGCTCGGTGACGAAGTGTTTTTGCTGTTAAAGCTGATGGATGACCCGGAAAAACTGCCGGTTGCTGGCAAAGTCGTCTGGATTACGCCTCCCGGTGCCCAGGGCAACAAAACGGCAGGCATCGGCGTGCAGTTTACCGGTGATAACACCATGGCACGGGATCGTATCGAAACCCATCTTGCCGGTGCCATGAAGTCCGACCGTCTTACCCACACCATGTGACCCTCAAGCATGTACTCAAAGATGTAAGAAATAACCACACACTCCAGCGCGCTGCTTCGGTTGTTGCTGTGGAGTGACAAACCGTTTTATTCAGTAAAGAGGCCTTCCGTATCGCTATCTGCCAGAAAGTCATCAATACTGAAAACCTGCGTTGTCTGAATACTACAAGGTCCGTTTATGTCTGATTCTGCTTTTCGTCATCTGGGTGCCACTCCGGTTGAATCCCTTAATCTGGTGGTTCACCACTATGAACACAGCGGCACCGGGGCGGTTCATTACCACCTGGAGTCTGACCACGACGAAAAGGCCTTTATGGTCGCAGTTCGTACCATGCCGAAAGACTCCACCGGAGTAGCGCACATTCTTGAGCACACGGTGCTGTGCGGTTCGGAAAAATTTCCGGTACGTGATCCGTTTTTTATGATGACCCGGCGCTCGCTCAACACCTTCATGAACGCCATGACCAGCAGCGACTGGACCGCTTACCCGTTTGCTTCCCAGAACGACAAGGACTTCAACAACCTGCTCGACGTTTATCTGGATGCGGTCTTTTTCTCGCGTCTGGACCCGCTCGACTTCGCCCAGGAAGGCCACCGGCTGGAACTCGAAGACCCGCAAGACCCGAACTCCAAACTGGTCTTCAAAGGTGTCGTATTCAACGAAATGAAAGGGGCCATGTCATCTGCTGTGTCGCAGCTATGGCAAGGTATCAGCTCCTACCTGTTCCCGACCACCACCTACCACTTCAATAGCGGCGGCGAACCGGCAGAGATCACCCAGCTCAGCTACGACCAGCTGATGCATTTTTACAAAAGCCATTATCACCCCAGTAACGCCGTGTTCATGACGTTTGGTAACCTCAATGTTGATGAACTGCAAGCCCGGCTCGAAAGCGAAGTGCTGTCGCGCTTTGAACGCCAGACCCAGAGCTGGAGTGTCCCGGCAGAACAACGCTACGCTGCCCCCGTTGCTGTGCAGGAATATTATGGTGTTGATGGCGATGACCTCAGCGCCAAAAGTCACCATGTGCTGGGCTGGTTGCTGGGCTTCTCGATCGATCTGGACGCCCAGCTGGAAGCCAACCTGCTCAGCCAGATACTGCTCGACAACAGCGCCTCGCCACTGCGTCGTGCGCTGGAACAGACCGAACTGGGTGGCTCGCCATCACCGCTGTGTGGTCTCGAAGAGTCCAATCACGAAATGAGCTTTATGTGCGGTGTGGAAGGCAGTGAACCGGAACATGCCGAAGCCGTAGAAACCCTGATCCTCGACACCCTGCAGCGGGTAGCCGAAGAGGGTGTAGAAGCCGACATCGTTGAATCCGCCTTGCATCAGCTGGAACTGCACCAGCGCGAGATCGGCGGCGACCACTATCCCTATGGCCTGCAACTGATTTTTAATGCATTACCCGCCGCAACCCATCACGGTGACCCGGTGGCGATGCTCAACCTCGACCCGGCACTGGCTCGCTTGCGCACCAACGCCAGTCAACCTGGCTGGGTACAGGCAGCCGTCACCCGTCTGTTACTGAACAATCGCCATCGCGTACGCTACAGCCTGCTGCCGGATGCTGGCCTGAACGCCGAAGCCAAGCGACTGGAACAACAACGCCTGGACACCATTCGCGCCAATTTGACGACGGATCAGCTGCAAGCCATTCGCGACCAGGCGGAAGCTCTGCAACAACGTCAGGCAGCAGAAGACGATCCTGGTTTGTTGCCACAAGTGACCCTCGAAGACGTCAAGCCCGAGCTTCACCATGTCGCCCCCGACAACCACTATGCCGAAGCGCTGACGACGACCGAATACATTGCAGGCACCAACGGCATTCTGTACCAGCAACTGATTACCGATCTGCCAGGACTGAGCGCCGAGCAACTCAGCTGGCTGCCATTGTTTACCAACGCCTGGAGTGAAGTCGGTGCCGGGGGCAACGACTACCTGACCCAGCAAGTCAAACAGACCGCATTGGTGGGCAGCCTGTCGAGCTACGCTTCCATTCGTGGTGATGTCGAAAATAGCCAACAACTGCACGGCTACCTGGTGATGGGTGGCAAGGCACTGGGCACCAAGGCCAGTGAATTCAGCGCGCTGATGAAAGAGACCTGGCAAACCCCGACCTTCGATGAAAATACCCGCCTGCTCGACCTGCTGACCCAGATGAAAGCCCGCCGTGAACAGGGCGTGACCGGCAGCGGTCACAGCCTGGCGATGTCTACCGCCGCCGCCTCACTGAATCCGGTTGCCAACATCACCAACGTCATGAGCGGCATGCCCCAGCTGGTTGAACTGAAACAACGGCTGAAACTGGCTCAGCAAGACGGCGGAGCCTCTTTGTCTGCCGCGCTCAACAATCTGTACCAGTGTATCGCCAACAGCCCGGATGAAGCCTTGCTGGTTCATGATGCGCCCCATCGTGATGCCCACCTCGCCGCACTGCAGCAGCAATGGCCACAGCCATCCGTGGTGACACCCACCACATTGGCCTGGACACCGGTACCAACCGCCAACTACTGGATGGTCGATTCACAAGTCAACTTTTGTGCCTGGGCACTGCCCACCGTCGCCATGGTGCACGAAGATGCCGCCGTACTGTCGGTATTGGCTGGAGTGCTGCGGAACGCCTACCTCCACACTGCCATTCGCGAAAAAGGCGGTGCTTACGGTGCCGGAGCGACGCAAGACAACGCCAGTAGCTGCTTCAAATTCTACTCCTACCGCGACCCACGTGTTGAAGGCACCTTTGACGATTTCGCCGCCTCCATTGGCTGGGTACTGGAGCGTGCGAATGGCGACGATCTGGTAGAACAGGCCGTACTCGGACTGATCGGCGGGATGGATCGCCCTGGCTCGCCAGCAGGCGAAGCCAAACAGGCATTTCATATGGACCGGGGTGGCCGCAGCCGCGATTTGCGTCAACAGTACCGCGAGCGCCTGCTGGAGACCCGCTGGGCTGATGTCCAACGGGTAGCCGCCACCTATCTGAAAGATCAGAGCGGAAGCAAAGCCGTGATTGCCCCGCGTGGAACGCAAGACATTGCCGCCGCGCTTGGCCTGACCGCGCAAGACTTTTAAACTCTGCACGCAACCAGCGGGTGTTGCTCACCTGCTGGCTGTCGCCCTTGCCAACCTTATTTTTCGAGCAACCCCGATGACCACCTTGCTCTATCTCGCCCGAATCCTGCTTGTTGCTGTACTTGTTGTTGTGGTTTGGGCATCGCTCAAACAGACCGGCAACACCATTGCTGGCTCCGATAAAATCGCCCACTTCCTGGCCTACATGTCCCTGGCTGGACTGGGGCTAGTCAGCTTCCAGCTACTGCGTAACCAATGCCTGTTTATGCTGTTTTGCCTGGCACTGGGCGGCACCATGGAGCTGATCCAAGGACAACTGCCACACCGGGTTATGGGCTGGGACGACATGCTCGCCAACAGCCTGGGCGTACTGACCGCCATTTTAGTCTATTGGCCACTGAGAGGGTGGATTGACCGGCTGCTGGGGCGGGGGACGACGGCTGCCACCAGTGGAGAATAACGCCGTTACCCCTCACCCTCAGCTGTTGAGTCAGGGTGTTGTCTGATAACGGCATCTTGTATTCAGGGAAGAATTCTTATGGTCGAGAACAATTATTATCGCTACCTGGGCAAAGCCAACGCCGGGAAAGACAATACGGCCCGCTACCATTTATTGGCTTATCACTCGCTTGATGTGGCGGCAACGGGGTATCTGTTGTTGTCTCAGCAGGATGGACTGCTGAATGATTTGTCGGATCTGCTGGAGCTTCCTCCCGAGTCATTAAAACGTCTGCTTACCTTTCTGTTGGCATTACATGATCTTGGTAAGTTTTCGGCCGCTTTTCAGCAGTTGCCCGTTTTTTCTGCTTTTTCATCCGGATTGAAACCGCCTGCGAGAAGCTATGACGCCAGCACACACCGGCATGACCGCCTGGGGAGTTATCTGGTAGAGCAGTTATTTCGTAAAGGTCAGATTGATATCCCTGGTTGGAATAACCGTCCGGTTCATGCCCGTAAAAGTGCCTTACAGTTCGGCAAGCTAATGGATGTGGTGCTTGGCCATCATGGCAAGCCGATCAATGCCCGCACTGATGGAATGCAAGCCTTCTATTGCGAAGAAAATATTGCCGATGCGTCAGCTTTTGTGGCGGATCTGTTCAATTTGCTTGACGTTGATTTGCCCGTCGAGCAACTGGTCGATAGAGAGTGGCAAGGCCGGTTCGCATTGGCCAGCTGGGTTCTGGCCGGTTGGGCGGTTATCTCAGACTGGGTTGGTTCGGATCAGCAATATTTCCACTACCGTACTGATGCGATGTCGGTCGATGAATACTGGCCAATAGCGCAACAAAACGCCCGTAGAGCGTTGGATGCAACCGATCTGATGGTCGGAATCCGGGCCAGTAATTTTCCTGGGTTTCAATCTCTGTTTGGTTTTGAGCCAACGCCGCTGCAACACTGGGCGGAACACATTGAGTTATCCGAGCAGCCGCAACTGTTTATTCTGGAGGACATTACCGGGTCGGGTAAAACTGAAGCGGCATTGACCTTGGTGCATCGATTGATGGCGGCAAAACATGCCCAAGGTTTCTATTTTGGCTTGCCGACCATGGCGACGGCCAATGCCATGTTTCATCGCTTGGCGGATCATTATCTGAAAATGTTTGATACGAGCTCTGGCCGTAAACCATCGTTGGTATTGGCTCACTCAGCTCGAGCAATGGATGAACGCTTCCGGGAGGCCGTAGGGGTTCAGGGAGCAGACGACAGTGCCTATGACCGTGATGACGAAACCGCCAGCTTGTATTGCAACCAATGGTTGGCAGATTCCCGCAAAAAAGCCTTATTGGCCCCGGTAGGGGTTGGCACGATAGATCAGGCTTTGCTCGGGGTGTTGCCTCGTAAACATCAGAGTTTGCGGGTGCTGGGTCTACATCATAAAGTGCTGGTGTTTGATGAAGTTCACAGTGCCGATGCCTATCAGCTGCAATTGCTGGAAACCCTCTTGAAGCTTCATCTTCATCAGGGGGGGAGTGTCATTTTGCTCACCGCTACCCTGAGCTTTGACGCCCGTGAGCGGTTGTGCCGAATCTGGAATGAGGTGCCGGTGTCGTCATGGGGCAAACCGTTAACGGGGCCATGGCTGACTCAGTCCAGAAGACTGGACGACTTCCCCCTGGCGACGCGTGTTGCAAGAGGAGAAATTCCGGATGAGGCCGCAGTGGGCAGCAGAGCTGCAGTTTCTCGGCGAGTCGACGTTGATTTTCTGCATGATGTTGACGTTGTGATCCAACAGCTGTTAGCTGCCGCTAAAACAGGGCGTTGTGTTGTCTGGGTGCGTAACACCGTAGGGGATGCCCAGCAAGCCTATGACACCATTAACCAGCAACTGGCCAATGCGCCATCGGACTCTGGCTTCACTTGTGAAACCCTGTTGTTTCACAGTCGCTTTACGCTGCATGATCGCAAACGTATCGAACGCCAAGTGTTGCATTGGATTGGAAAAACGAGTCAACCAGCGCTCCGCGCTGGCAAAATCATCATTTGTACCCAGGTGTTCCAGGAAAGTCTGGATGTCGATGCGGATTTGTTAATAACCGATTTGTGTCCAATCGACGACCTGATTCAGCGAGCAGGGCGACTACATCGTCATCTACGGGAGCATCGATCGGGTGAAACCCCCAAGCTGCAGGTGTATTCACCAGAGTGGCAAGAGCAACCAGCCCTTGACTGGCTGCAACAGAACTTTCGTGCGACGCAAGCGGTATATCAAAGTCCGGCATCGCTCTGGATGGCAATGAAAGTGCTGCGAGCGCAGGGCGGATACCGTATGCCGGACGATGCCAGACGGTTGATCGAATCGGTTTATGGTGAGTTGGCTCCAGCGCTACCAGAAGCTTTTGAAGGGCTCGAACTGGAATATCGAACGGCGCAGCGCCTCAAGGCCAGTACCGGCCAGATCCGTCGTATATCCATTGAACAGGGTTATAGCTGGGGTGTTGCAGATGGCGACTGGCCAGAGGATCAATCCGATCTCAGTACCCGTTACCAGGAAGTTGATCAGGATTCGCTGGTTTTGGTACGTCGGGTTGATGACCAGTTAATCCCCTGGGTGACTGATGCACAATTCGCGATAGAGCTCAGCACCGTCAAGCTCGCATCGAACAAACGTAAACAGCTGACAGCCTTGCTAGGCCCTTCGGATGGCAAAAGTGGCTCCCCAGACGTGCTGGATTTTCTGCAGCGTTATCGTAATGCCAGATACCAGTATCTCTGGTTGGCGGAAGAAGATGAGGTGATGCGGTATTGTATGGAGTCAGGTGTTATTGCTGGCGTAATAAATAAAAGCTAATGTCTTTCAGCTATTTTGATTGGTATAGTGTGTATCAAATGAATACACAAAAAGACAGGTATTGTTATGGCTAGAACAGCGCCAATCAATATGAGAGTGGAGCCAGGTCAGCAGGCACTTTTGACTAAGGCGGCTGCGTTGGTGAACAAGGACAGGACGTCATTTATTCTGGAAGTTGCCTGTCGAGAGGCTGAGAACATACTGCTCGACCGGCGACTCTTTCAGCTGGACGATAGCGCGTTCCAGGCATTTGAAGAAGCGCTTGATCGGCCAGTACCTATGAATACAAAGCTGAAAAATCTTTTGTCGGAAGAATTTCCCTGGGATTGAGGGAATCTGTAAAACCCCGCAGAGCGGGGAAGCGCAGGTACTGCAGCCATCACTACAGCCATCGTTGGTGCATCTCCAGGTTACTGGAGAACGGTATGAGTTTAACTGATATGGTTTGATTTTTTAAATAAGACGATGGCTGTTGTAAATTTTTCTCAATCATTGATATTCTGAATGCAAAGCAAGGATAGGAGTCTATATTGATGGGGTCGCTGTTACAGCCCATGGCGTTGAATCATACTCATGAGTTATTGGGTTTCGATTGTGGCAACGAGACCTTGAATGAATGGTTAATAAAACGTGCGCTCAAAAACCAGATCAATGGGGCCAGTCGTACGTTTGTGATCTGCTCTGGTCAGAGGGTGGTTGGTTACTATGCTCTGGCAACTGGCAGTGTCGAGCGTACACTGACGAATAGTAATTTCGCTCGTAATATGCCAGAACCTATTCCGGTGATTGTACTGGGACGTTTGGCGATTGACACGCGTTGGCAGGGGAAGCGATTGGGTGCTGCTTTATTAAAAGATGCACTGACAAGAGTTGTGCAGGTGTCCAACCAGGTGGGTATTCGAGGAGTGCTGGTGCAAGCAATCTCAGATACCGCAAAAGTTTTTTATCAACAGTATGGATTCCAGCCGTCTCCTACGGATGATATGTCGTTACTGATCTCTGTTAAAACGATACGGGAACATATGGTCTCGTGACTGCATCGATAGTTTCTTTACTCTGAGCAAGCATAAAACGAAGGTTTTGATAGACGACACAGGAGGTGTGATGAATCTGCTCAATGACCCATGGCTGCCGGTTATTCTGATTAACGGCCAGCAAACGACCATCCGCATGGCAGAGATTGTCAGGCCGGACATCAAGAATCTTGCGTTTCCTCGTACCGATTTTCAAGGCGCTGCCTATCAGCTGATGATCGGCGTGTTGCAAACGGTGTTTGCGCCGGAAGACGAAGATGAATGGCTCGGGCGCTTGCAAGCCCCGCCATCAGAATACGATTTGCAACAGGCGCTCGAACAAATAGCCCATGCCTTTAATCTGACTGGCGACGGCCCGCTGTTTATGCAGGATTTTGACTCGTTAGAGAGCGCCAAATCATCCTCTGTTGCGTCGCTGTTGATCGAAGCCCCCGGCGAAAACGGCATCAAGCTTAATACCGACTTTTTTATCAAGCGGCAGTTGATGCAGCAGATGTCGTTACCCATGGCGGCCTTGGCCTTGTTTACGTTACAAATCAACGCGCCTTCTGGGGGGCAGGGGCATCGTACCGGTTTGCGTGGTGGTGGGCCGCTATCGACATTGGTGTTGTCGAATCAGGCTGAAGCCACTTTGTGGTCATCACTGTGGCTGAATGTCATGTGTTTGAGCTGGTTCCAGCAAGCGATCAAAGGTGAGTGGCCGGAACCGGATTTTACCGATGGTTCGGTATTTCCCTGGTTGGCCGCCACCCGTACTAGTGAGAAAAAGGGCAGTGCGGTGCTACCGATCGATGTTCATCCACTGCAGCGCTACTGGGCCATGCCCCGGCGTATTCGCTTGGATGTTGAAATGAGAGAAGGGCAGTGCGACCTGTCTGGAAGGGCATCGAAACCACTGGTCAGCCACTACCGGTCACAAAATTATGGCGCTAACTATGAAGGTGACTGGTACGTTCATCCATTTACTCCGTACCGTGGAGACCCTAAAAAACCGGAAGAAGAGCGCTTGTCGATCAAGGGCCAGCCGGGTGGTATCAGCTACAAACAATGGGATGTTTTACGGCTGGCCGCAGATAGCAGTTCTGGTGGTAACCAGAACCCCGCATTAGTGGTCGATCATATGCATGAAATGGCTCACCGGCTGGCTGATGAGTTGCAAGAGCAGCTGCGTTTATGGGCGTTTGCCTACGATATGGACAATATGAAACCCCGTGGCTTCTATAGTATTGAAATGCCGTTTGTTGCTTTGCCACCGACGTTAGAAAAAGCTTTTTTTAGCGAGGTTAAACGGCTGCAAGGCTTGGCGACGGACATACTCAAACAAGTACGCTCCCAGATCAAAAAGGCCTGGTTTGAACGCTCAGAAGATGCCAAGGGTGACTTCAGCTTTATTGACCTCACCTTCTGGCAGCGAACAGAAGCACATTTTTTTGCTGCCATCAGTGAGCTTGGCAAAATCGCCAAGGCGCATCCGGATTATCTGCAATTGTCGCCAGAGAGTGCCCGGCGTTGGTTAAAAGCCATGCAACGTACAGCGCTGGATATCTTTGACGAAACAGTACTGTCCAGTGAACCCGAACCACGCAAAATGAAAGACAAAATACAGGCCAGAAACGAACTGAAAGTCTGGCTGTATTACAGTAAAAAACCGATTCAACAGTTCAAAACGGACTACCAGGTTGACGCAACCAAACCACAGGAGGTGAGCCAGTGACAGTCGCACCCTATTGCCAGTATTTAACGGTGGAGCAAGCCAGGCAGCTTCGGCGCTGGCACCAATCGATGAATGCGGCCCCGAGTGAATTGCAAGAGCAGAACATCATGCAGGCACCTTCTGGCCAGCGGGCCAGGTTATGTCGATCTGAAAATCTGCCTGCACTCTTGATGACTGATGGGTTTCGTCGGCTCTGGTTCACGATCAACCCTCCCGTGGACACTGATATTGACGAAGCTCCCGGCTCGTCAGACGCCGTTAAGTCAGAGGTCAAGCCGGCACCGAACGAGCTGGCACAACACTCGAAGCCACAAACAAAACGCAACTACCTGGATAACCACTTCGCCATGCTGGCCTGGGCCTGTGTGGCGGGTGTACTGGCGGATGTGCGTACCGATGTTACTCCACGGACAAAGACCAAAGATACCGCCAAGGGAAAATCCAAAAGTGAAGAAAACATCGACTACCGCTCGCTGGCCGCTATGGCCGGATCACCAGTAAAAAACAGTGAGCGTTCCCTGCTGAGTGAACTGAGATTTCAGCGGCTACAGACCGCAGAGAGTGAAGAAGAGTTGTTACTGCTATTGCGCCGTCTGGTGAAACAACTGGATCGCAAGGCACCACTGGCCCGACTGGCCGACGACATCCTCTGCTGGTTTGCGGAATATCACGACCGTGTGCCCCGGGACGTCGAAAAACGTATTGCTCTGAAATGGGCGACTGAATATTACCGCGCTGCCAGCAGCCACTCTAAATAAACTCACCGTAAAAGGAATTCATCATGAGTCAGTTTTTACAACTTCATATCCTCACCTCTTATCCGCCATCCAATCTCAATCGTGATGATATGGGCCGCCCCAAAACCGCCCGCATGGGCGGTAGTGAACGCCTGCGCATCAGCTCCCAGAGCCTGAAACGACACTGGCGCACATCCGATCTGTTTGAGCATTCGTTGGATGGCCATATCGGCACGCGCACCAAAAATATTGGTCCTAGTGTTTATGATGTGCTGGTGGCTAATGGCGTGGCTGAGAAAAAAGCCAAGGAATGGGCGGCAGACATTGCCAATGTGTTTGGCAAGGTAAAAAAAGAACAGCTGGAGATTGAACAGCTGGTGCATGTCAGTCAGGCGGAGTGGAAGGGTGTCATGGCGTTGGCCAAGCAGTTAGCCGAAGAACAGCGGGCTCCAGAAACAGAAGAGTTGAAACTGTTGCGTAAGGATCGTATGGATGCTGATATCGCCTTGTTCGGTCGTATGCTGGCATCCAAACCCGATAAAAATATCGAGGCCGCCTGCCAGGTTGCCCATGCCATCAGCGTTCATTCGGTCACTATTGAAGACGACTATTTCACCGCAGTGGATGACTTGAATGATGGACAAGATGATCTTGGTGCTGCGCATATTGGCGAGCGGGGTTTCGCCGCTGCCTTGTTCTACAGCTACCTCTGCATTAATGTTGATCAGCTGGTGGAGAACCTCAACGGTAATAAAGACCTCGCTGATAAAACACTCAAAGCTCTGACGGAAGCTGCTGTCAAAGTCTCACCAACTGGCTATCAAAACAGCTTCGGCAGTCGTGCTTATGCCAGCTACGTACTGGCAGAACAAGGCGAGCAGCAGCCTCGCTCCCTGTCTGTTGCTTTCCTCAAACCCGTAGACGGGCGCGAGCAGGGTATGGCGCTGGAGGCCATTGATACGTTGAACCAACAAATCGATATTTTCGACCAAGTCTATGAGCCCTGTGCAGATACTCGCTATGCACTCGATGCCGTCACCGGCCAGGGAAGCTTCAAGGAGCTGTTAGCGTTTGTCAGTTTGAATAATGAGACCGGCAGCGGGGAATAACCAATATGGAATATCTGGTTTTTCGACTCTATGGGCCAATGGCCAGTTGGGGACAAGCCGCCGTTGGCGGTGACCGGCCAACCGCAATGGCCCCTGGAAGAGCCGCTATCATTGGTTTGCTAGGTGCCGCTTTGGGGGTGAAGCGTGATGATGAAGCCGGTCAACAGCGGCTGTTCGACATTATTGTCGTGGCCGTAAAACAGCTGGGTGCGGGTACCTTGCTGCGTGATTATCACACTGTACAAGCACCTTCGACGGATAAAAAATTCACTCATTACAGCCGTAAAAGTGAACTGGCTGGCCCCAAGGAAAAACTGAATACCGTATTGTCGAGTCGTCATTATCGTCAGGATGGTGTTTGGGTGGTGGCCATTTCTCTTTCCCAACACTCAGCAGAACTGACTTTGGAATACTTGCAAGCAAAGCTGCAACGCCCGGTTTTTCCACTGTATCTGGGACGTAAATCTTGCCCTCCTGCCTTGCCGTTGACCCCCATGCTGGTATCGACCGATCACTTGAAAAACGCCCTGGATACTGATTTTCCTGCCATTGTGGGTAATGAAGTGGGCAACGATGTGCGTACTGGTGTTACGACAGACAGATACTGGTTGGGTATGGGGAAACAGGCGACTTACTACTGGCAAGGTGAGCTGGTGGATCTCGACGGTGAACATCACGACGACACCTTGACGTACCACCCGTGGGATGACCCCATCAGTCGTAGCCGCTGGCAGTTTGGCCAACGCCGCCAACACCAGCTTACCCTGATGGAGGATCGCTGATGTATTTTTCCCGAGTCACAATCAGCAACGCCTTGACTGCATCCCAAGAGCTTGTGGAGCTGCAAAAAAATGGCGCATACGCCAGTCATGCATTGCTATGGCAGCTGTTTCCCGGCTATGAAGACAGCTGGAGCAACCTTAAAGGCAAAGCAAAAGAACAGGCCCAACGCCCGTTTCTGTTTCGCGAAGAAATCGATAGCAATGGTCTGCCGCTTTTTTATGTGTTGTCTGAACAACAACCCGTAGCGGCGCATCCTGCATTTGCCTGCCAGACCAAACCGTATCAGCCACGATTGAGTGCGGGCGATCGACTGGCTTTCAAGCTCCGGGTGAATCCTGTGGTCAGCATTCGCGATGAGCAGGGCAAATCACGACGTCACGATGTCCTTATGAACGCCAAGAAAAACGCCGACGTCTCTGGCCTGAACTCCCACGCAGCACAGCAAAAAAAAGCACTGGCAGCCCATCAAGCTGCCCTTGGCTGGATTTCCGACAACAAACGTCTGGCGGAGTGGGGCATACAGTTGGAAAGTGAACCCGAGCTTGATCACGACAGTTATTATCAACACCAACATTATCAGCCAAAAGGAAAACACACGATTCGCTACTCCACGGTGGATTATCAAGGATTGTTGACGGTTGTTGATCCCGAGCGTTTTTTGCAGACCCTGGCCAAAGGCGTTGGCAAGGCTAAAGGCTTTGGCTGTGGGCTGTGGTTGATTCGCCGGTGTCAGGGGTGAAAACCTTGGGGTCGGCCATCAGCATCAGCGGCCAGGCCCTGTTAGACGAATGCTTACCGCACGAGGATTAACTCATGACCGAAACCTGCGCCGAGTTTGACGTGGTCAAGTACTTGACCACTCGGGCTTAACCTATCACCCATTTGCAAGGACGCGCTTATGAGTTTTATCCCCCTTAAACCCATCCCCATCAAAGACCGTAACTCCATGATTTTTGTCGGCATGGGGCGCATTGATGTCCGTGATGGCGCTTTTGTCGTTATCGATGAAGTACACGGCGAACGCATGCATATCCCGGTTGGTTCCATCGTCTGTCTGATGTTAGAGCCGGGTACTCGCATCAGCCACGCAGCGGTCAAGCTGGCAGCGACCACCGGCACCTTACTGATTTGGGTTGGAGAAGCCGGTGTCAGGCTTTACTCTGCGGGCCAGCCCGGCGGAGCACGCTCCGACAAATTGCTCTACCAGGCACAACTGGCACTCGATGCGGATTTGCGCCTGAAGGTTGTCCGCAAAATGTTCGAAATCCGTTTTGGTGAAGAAGCGCCACAACGGCGCAGTATCGACCAGTTACGTGGTATCGAAGGTAGCCGGGTTCGTAAAATTTACCAGCAACTCGCCAAACAATATGGCGTGGACTGGCGCGGCCGAGACTACGACGTAAAAGACTGGGACAAAGGAGATGCTATTAATCAATGCCTGAGTTCAGCCACCGCTTGCCTGTATGGCGTTACCGAAGCAGCCGTATTAGCCGCAGGATATGCCCCGGCTATCGGATTTTTACACTCCGGCAAGCCGTTGTCGTTTGTGTACGATATCGCCGATCTGGTCAAATTTGAAACCGTCGTCCCCATTGCTTTCAAAGTAGCCGCCAAAAAGCCCCACCAGCCAGACCGGGAAGTGCGCATTGCCTGCCGTGAAATATTCCGCTCCAGCCGTTTACTAAGCCGACTGATTCCATTGATCGAAGACGTACTGGCCGCAGGAGAAATAGAACCACCCAAACCACCAGAAGACGCCCAGCCACCCGCGATACCAGAACCACCCAGCGTGGGAGATGAAGGACACAGGAGTAAATAACCATGAGCATGATAGTGGTTGTTACAGAAGCCGTACCGCCACGACTGCGCGGACGACTGGCGGTATGGCTGTTAGAAATCCGGGCAGGCGTTTACGTTGGCGATGTATCGCGGCGAATACGTGAAATGATCTGGCAACAAGTGGATGTACTCGCCGAAGACGGCAACGTCGTGATGGCCTGGGCAACCAATACTGAATCAGGCTTCGACTTTATTACCTATGGTCAAAATCGTCGTATGCCCATTGACGTTGATGGACTCCGACTGGTGCGTTTTCTACCCGATGAATCCGATTCAAAAGACGTGTGAATGAAGTGCTGAAACGTTCTTTAACAACATCAATTTTTTGGTAGATTTTGAAGGCATAAATTTCCTTTTTAAAATCAACCATGTACATTTAGAGCGTTCCCCGCGCAGCCGGGGATAAACCGCGTTTGGCCCACAACACCTCGGACTCTGTGGCGCGTTCCCCGCGCAGCCGGGGATAAACCGATGATTTGATCCATATTCTGATTCATCGGCCAGCGTTCCCCGCGCAGCCGGGGATAAACCGAAATCAAAAAAACAACATGGTTTGCCGGGGGTGCGTTCCCCGCGCAGCCGGGGATAAACCGGACGCCAGCGACCTCGCAATCTCGGTATTGGGGCGTTCCCCGCGCAGCCGGGGATAAACCGGGCGTAACCAATAACGATAAATTCGAGAACCGGCGTTCCCCGCGCAGCCGGGGATAAACCGTCGGACGGCTCCAGTCTGGCCGGTTTTGGCGAGCGTTCCCCGCGCAGCCGGGGATAAACCGGACGCCAGCGACCTCGCAATTTCGGTATTGGGGCGTTCCCCGCGCAGCCGGGGATAAACCGTTTCTGTTTACCTCGGCCAGTGGCAGAGCAATGCGTTCCCCGCGCAGCCGGGGATAAACCGTTGGCATTGATATGTCCGGGCCTAAAAATGTCGCGTTCCCCGCGCAGCCGGGGATAAACCGAGTATTACCCAAGGGCAGGCGGATCAACTCTCGCGTTCCCCGCGCAGCCGGGGATAAACCGCACAAACTAGCTGGAACCGGCGGGCTGTTTTTGCGTTCCCCGCGCAGCCGGGGATAAACCGGCGGGGGATTTCGCAGCGTTATTCAAGGCACAGCGTTCCCCGCGCAGCCGGGGATAAACCGTATCTGAGCTACAGATGCGGTACGCCTACGACGCGTTCCCCGCGCAGCCGGGGATAAACCGTGTAGGTAAAAAACTTGAGGTTTCGTCCTCCGCGCGTTCCCCGCGCAGCCGGGGATAAACCGGATTGGAGCATTGAGGATGTGCAATGCACGCCGCGTTCCCCGCGCAGCCGGGGATAAACCGCATGCACAGTGAGCGCCTATCATCTGCAACGAGCGTTCCCCGCGCAGCCGGGGATAAACCGCTTACCGTTCCTGATGCTCGCCAGGTGATCCAGCGTTCCCCGCGCAGCCGGGGATAAACCGGGCCTATCCCGGATTCTGGCGAAATGGGCTATGCGTTCCCCGCGCAGCCGGGGATAAACCGCCACCAACGCTGAGGTTATCCGGCAACTCGGTGCGTTCCCCGCGCAGCCGGGGATAAACCGTAATTTTCCGCTTATAAAACCTAGCTGCACTGGCGTTCCCCGCGCAGCCGGGGATAAACCGGGGTAGTATGGCGAATCAAGACGAAATCACAGGCGTTCCCCGCGCAGCCGGGGATAAACCGTCCGGGTCTTTGCAGGCCCAGGCTGCAGCACAGCGTTCCCCGCGCAGCCGGGGATAAACCGTAGCCCCTATCCCGGTCGTTGGCGACACAGGGGCGTTCCCCGCGCAGCCGGGGATAAACCGATGTGACAATTCCAGTCTCTGGGACTATCGACGCGTTCCCCGCGCAGCCGGGGATAAACCGGCCGATTCGTTTGCCCTCCAGCTCTGGGCAGTGCGTTCCCCGCGCAGCCGGGGATAAACCGAACCACATCAAGGATAGCATGCAAGTAACTGGGCGTTCCCCGCGCAGCCGGGGATAAACCGTAGCCGTTAGCGGGCCGTCACGCTATAATGGCGCGTTCCCCGCGCAGCCGGGGATAAACCGGAGTGGCATGAAAACCGTCGATCAAATAATCAGCGTTCCCCGCGCAGCCGGGGATAAACCGGATGCCCTTGAAAATGATGAATTAGCCGATGAAGCGTTCCCCGCGCAGCCGGGGATAAACCGGTGATTCCCGCATGCCGACGAACCAAGCGCTTGCGTTCCCCGCGCAGCCGGGGATAAACCGGCCCGCGGACCAGAATGATCTGCTTCATGACAGCGTTCCCCGCGCAGCCGGGGATAAACCGTTCTGGAAATCGACGGCCTGCCGGTGCTGGTAGCGTTCCCCGCGCAGCCGGGGATAAACCGCAGCCATCACGACTGCGGCGATGATACATGCGGCGTTCCCCGCGCAGCCGGGGATAAACCGGACAACACATGAATCTCGTAACGAAAACCGAAGCGTTCCCCGCGCAGCCGGGGATAAACCGACTCCCAATCTTGAAGCTGAACAACCTGAAAAGCGTTCCCCGCGCAGCCGGGGATAAACCGCAGTAGTTGAACATGACGAAGCTATTGAAGCTGCGTTCCCCGCGCAGCCGGGGATAAACCGGAGGGCGTCGATGTGCGCGCGTTGAATATCTTGCGTTCCCCGCGCAGCCGGGGATAAACCGATATAACCCATGTGCGAGCCGTTTTTATAATAGCGTTCCCCGCGCAGCCGGGGATAAACCGGCCTCGACACCTGCTGATGCGCTATCCTGTATGCGTTCCCCGCGCAGCCGGGGATAAACCGGCGCGGTTCGCTATCTGGTTGATCATGAGCAGGCGTTCCCCGCGCAGCCGGGGATAAACCGCGTGGTTTGTTCGGGTTCTGGTGTAATCGGTGGCGTTCCCCGCGCAGCCGGGGATAAACCGATATCTTGATTGCACACGGTATGCAGCCTGCTGCGTTCCCCGCGCAGCCGGGGATAAACCGCATTCTTTTGAACGTGGACAGGCTGACGCCCAGCGTTCCCCGCGCAGCCGGGGATAAACCGAATCCCTTTTTTCTCCCAATTGAGAATGGTTTGCGTTCCCCGCGCAGCCGGGGATAAACCGCTCTGTTTGTTTTTTCTGTGGTTTCCACTCCGGCGTTCCCCGCGCAGCCGGGGATAAACCGGCTGGCGTAAAACGTCCAGCCAATTTGCCGGGGCGTTCCCCGCGCAGCCGGGGATAAACCGCATGTCTCCAACGCTCCGATCCGGTGAGTTGAGCGTTCCCCGCGCAGCCGGGGATAAACCGTTTCCGAGTACGCGAACCTTAAAAATCTTGATGCGTTCCCCGCGCAGCCGGGGATAAACCGGCCGCCGGAATCCGAATGCCGCGAACAAGAGAGCGTTCCCCGCGCAGCCGGGGATAAACCGTGCTCCCGGCCCAGCCTGTATTTGTGGGAAAAGCGTTCCCCGCGCAGCCGGGGATAAACCGCACTTCGTGCCGAATTTGCCGGGCAGGATATAGCGTTCCCCGCGCAGCCGGGGATAAACCGCCATTGGCGGCAGCTGGGCACAAACCCGCACCGCGTTCCCCGCGCAGCCGGGGATAAACCGAATACTACTGCGTACCCAAGGCCGGTGGTGGCGCGTTCCCCGCGCAGCCGGGGATAAACCGGACACGTGCTCAGCCCGGTGTTTTTCCGATGGGCGTTCCCCGCGCAGCCGGGGATAAACCGGCTTTAGCCCACATGGCGACGGCGTCGATAAAGCGTTCCCCGCGCAGCCGGGGATAAACCGCCATCGCGGTGCATATTGATCCAGATCGCCCGGCGTTCCCCGCGCAGCCGGGGATAAACCGCCTGATGAACCTGAACGCCAAAGAAGTGGGGGGCGTTCCCCGCGCAGCCGGGGATAAACCGGCGGATACGCACAGCAGACGGGGCGATAATATGCGTTCCCCGCGCAGCCGGGGATAAACCGCTGGAGCGCATGATGGACATGGCAGAGCGGTTGCGTTCCCCGCGCAGCCGGGGATAAACCGACCGGCCCACATGCCGGAAAAACCCGCTACATGCGTTCCCCGCGCAGCCGGGGATAAACCGAGATCCTGACATTCGTGGTGTATTTTGCGTCCGCGTTCCCCGCGCAGCCGGGGATAAACCGATGAGGTGCGCAAACCTCTAACGGAATACGAGGCGTTCCCCGCGCAGCCGGGGATAAACCGGGCAGTCAGGGAATGGCCCTGACCACTCAACAGCGTTCCCCGCGCAGCCGGGGATAAACCGGTCGTTAGCTGAAATATCATCGCTGAAAAATGGCGTTCCCCGCGTAGCCGGGGATAAACCGCGTAATTTGAGATAGCGTTATTCGCCTGTACGGCGTTCCCCGCGTAGCCGGGGATAAACCGTCATTATCGACCTGCCCGGCCTGGGCCGGTTAGCGTTCCCCGCGCAGCCGGGGATAAACCGACGTCAATATCGGCGTACTGCAGCACTCGAGCGTTCCCCGCGTAGCCGGGGATAAACCGAATACGTGGGTCGGGCGTATTACATGAACGTCGCGTTCTCCGCGCAGCCGGGGATTAACCGAATCAATGATTAGTAGATGTGGCTCCAGTGTATATTGAATTGTGCTGTGATTTGACTTGGTGAGGCTTTCCTCTACTGCAAGCCTTTGTTTTTTGAGCGGGTAATTTTCAGTTGTCGATATGGTATTAGGCCGCAATAACTTGTACCGGCAGTTGGGTGCACTCGGTTTATTTGGTCGCACGGAGCATAAACCGAGTGATGGTCATCGATAGTTTTGTAGCCACTAATTCTGGCGTCAGAGTAAAGGTTTTTGGCTGTTTTTTTGCCACCAGGGCAGAGCCACAAGTAACAGCAGGGTAACGGCGATCACGGGGAAGGTGATCAGATTGAGTTCGTACCAGCCGTAGAGGTTGAATTGTCTGCCTGCGCCCAGGGAGGCTGCGGCGACGGTACCAAATACCAGTAGGTCGTTGAGGGCTTGTACCTTGGATTTTTCCGAGGGTTGGTAGGTGTGGGTGAGCAGGGTGGTGGCGCCAATAAAACCGAAGTTCCAGCCCAGTCCGAGCAGGATCAGTGATCCCCAGAAGTGTATCATTTCCATCCCGGACATGGCGGTAACGGCGGAGGTAAACAGTAGCATCAGTCCTAGTGCGGTGATCCAGCGCGCACCGAAGCGGGCGATCAGTTTGCCGGTGAAAAAACTCGGGCCAAACATGGCGAGAATGTGCCATTGAATGCCGAGGGTGGCATCTCCGGCGCTGTGGCCTTGGTGCACCATGGCGATGGGTGCGGCGGTCATGATGAAGGACATCAGTGCGTATGAGACGGTGCCTGCGAGGGCGGCGGTGATAAATCCGGGGCTTTTGGCGATCTGCCACAAGGGGCGGGCGTCGCCGTTAACGTCGGCTTCATGAGAGGGGGGCAGTTTGAGTGATAGCAGGATGGGGATGGCGAGCAGTGCCAGTATGGCTTGGCCAATAAAGCTGCCTGCAAAGGGGGCTGATGCCCAGGTATTTTGCGTCCAGTACACGGTTTGTGGGCCAATCACGGCGGCGGCCAGTCCACCTAGCATGATCAGGGAGATGGCGTTGGGTTTGTGGCTGGCGGGTACCAGATCGGAAGCAGCAAAACGGTAGTTTTGCACGCAGGCACCATAAAATCCGGCCAACCCGAGGGCGGCGCAAAACAGCCAGAAGGAGGCGTTGACGATGGCGGTGGTTGCCAGCAGTGCGGCCAGTACGCAGAGCAGGGTGCCGGTGAGGTAGGCGATTTTGCGTCCGGCATTTTTCATCAGCAGGGAGACTGGAATCATGGACACCGCGACACCGATGCCATACAGGCTGACCGGGAGTGTTGCCAGCGCGGGGTCGGGTGTCAGTGTCTGGCCGACCAGTCCGCCGATGGAAAGGATGATCGGCGCGGAGGAGCCGCCTAGCGCTTGGGCTGAGAACAGTTTGCCGAGGTTGCGTTGTGTGGAGCGATCCAGCGCTGCAAGCGACATGTGGTTATCCAGGTTGGGAGGGTGAAATATCAGCGGGACTTGGTTGTGCTCCGTGCTCTGTACGGCTGAGGAATTCTTTTACTTCGGTGCGGTTGCCTTGAAAGATAACCCGTTCCATTTTTTTACTCAGCTGGTATTCGTACATGGGGTCGTAGTAGTCGCGCAGTAGCACGGTAATCCAGCCTCTGTGGCCGTCGGGGTGGCCGTGACGGTGCGCGCTGAGGGCATTTTCCATCTCGTAGGCCACTTCGGCGTAGCGCACGCCTCCCAGGCGTTTTTTCACCCGTTTGAGTGATTCAGTCAGGTCGTTGGCGAAAGCATCAAAGGCGGGTTCTTCATCCTCATCACTCATTTGTTGTTGCCAGTCCGCCAGTTTGGTGAGGATGTAGTTGTGAAAGGTGTGTTCAACCCGTTCTTCGAGGCTGGTGTCGAGCACCACAACCGGGCTGCGCTCCATGGCGTTGCGGAACAGGTGTGGCAAGGCGCAACGGCCAATCAGCATGCTTTCGTCTTCCAATACCAGGTGTTGGCCGGATTGAACGCTGTTGCTGTGTTCGGCTTTGAGCATGGCGACGGCGAGGGCGTTTTCGAAGTTGAGCTGGCTGGGCTGGCCGGAGGGGCGGCGACCAAAACTGGAGCCGAGGTGGTTGGCCAGGCCTTCGAGGTCGACGCTGTTGGGGAGCTGGTTGAGCAGGCCGGTTTTGTTGCAGCCGGTGGTGCCTGCCAGGATGATCATCGGCAATTCGGCGCACTGGCGCTCGAACTCTGCCAGTATCCAGCTGCGCATGGCCTTGTAGCCGCCCGTGATACGGGGGTAGTCGGTGCCGTCTTCATGCATCCATTGCTGACAAATCTGGCTGCGCAGACCGCCACGCCAGCAGTACAGATAGCCTTGCGGGTGCTGCTGGGCGAAGTTGACCCAGGCTTGCACTCGTTGCTGTTTTATCTCTCCCTGTACCAGCTGGTGACCCAGTCGAATGGCTTCTTCCTGTCCTTGTTGCTTGTAGCAGGTGCCGACTTGTTCGCGCTCGCTGTTGGTCATTAACGGCAGGCTGACGCTGGTCGGGAAGGCACCTTTTTCAAATTCAACCGGGGCGCGGGTGTCGATCATGGGGATGTCGTTGAGGAAAATATCCAGGAACTCGCGGGCATCCGGGCGTGTTGGCTGGCCCTGGTCAGCGCTCATAGCCATCCTCCGCTGACCCAATCTCCCTGGGCAGCGACGAAGGGAGCATCCGGGTTGTCTGTAGACCGGGCCGACAGTGCGCCAATGGGCTGGTGATGGACATTAGCTTGCTTTAGTACAGCTTCCAGTTGGACTGCCTGTTCCGGGGCGACGGCGATCAACAGGCCACCACTGGTTTGCGGGTCGCACAGCAGATCCTTGATGGTGTGAGGCATGTCGGCCAGTTTGTGGCCGTAGCTGTCCTGATTGCGGCCGGTGCCGCCGGGAATACAGCCTTGGGCCAGATACTCTCGGGCTTCGCTGATGACCGGCACCTTGCTGACGTCGATGACAGCCGTGACGCCACTGCCTTCACACACTTCCAGCAAATGACCCATCAATCCAAAGCCAGTGACGTCGGTGATCGCGTGCACTCCTTCCAGTGGCGCTACCTCGGCACCGACACGGTTCATCTGGCACATGATGTCGCGGGCCAGATGGGTGTGTTGGGGCAGCAGTTTTTTCTGTTTCTGGGCGGTGGTCAGAATGCCGATACCCAACGGTTTGGTCAGGTAAAGAATGTCGCCCGCCTGGGCCTGATTGTTCTGTTTGAGGTTTTTGCGGCTGGTCAGGCCAGTGACGGCCAAACCGAAAATCGGCTCCGGTGCGTCAATGCTGTGGCCTCCGGCGAGGGGAATACCGGCATCGGCACAGGCCTGGCGGCCACCGTCGATGACCTGTTGGGCGACTTCGGCAGCCAGGGTGTTAATGGGCCAGCCGAGAATGGCTATTGCCATCAGTGGCTTGCCACCCATGGCGTAGATGTCGCTGATGGCGTTGGTGGCGGCGATGCGGCCAAAGTCAAAGGCATCGTCGACGATGGGCATAAAAAAGTCGGTGGTACTCAATACGACCTGGTCATTGCCGATGTCGTAGGCGGCTGCATCGTCTTTGCTGCTGTTGCCCACTAACAGGTTGGGGAAGTCGGGCAGTTGCAGTTGAGAGAGCAGAATGGTGTCCAGCACTTTGGGCGAAATCTTGCAGCCGCACCCGGCTCCGTGACTGTATTCGGTAAGGCGGATAGGGGTGTTTGTCATGGTGGTCACTCCGGCGTGCAGGTGCAAAAAACGGGCGGAAATAATACGGGGTTGTGGGCGGGTTGTCAGCGTGGTCTTTTTCGTACGCATGTTTTGCCTTGTATATATGCAAAATCATATATATGATTTTGCATATATTTTGAGTCCGAGTGGTTGCCTCGTGGATTGGCAAGACGCTTGTCTCATGGATTGTCTCATGGATTGTTTCGTGAATTGGAGAGTCGCTTGATGGTTGCCGTTTTTCCTCCGGTTGAGTTGTTTAAGTTGCTGGCCGACCCGACCCGGTTTGCGACTCTGATGCTGATTGTTAACCACAAGGAATTGTGTGTCTGCGAATTGACCGAAGCGTTGGCGTTGAGCCAGCCCAAGGTTTCGCGGCATCTGGCGCTACTACGCACCAGTGGCTTGCTGGTTGGCGAAAAGCGCGGCCAGTGGGTGTATTACCGGCTGCAACCGACGCTGGATGCAACTGCCAGCGCCGTATTGGAGCAGGTTGCACAGCTTTATGCGCACGACATTGCCGAGTGTGAAGCGCGCCTGCAAGTCTGCATTCCGACTGAGCAAGCACCCGGCTGCTGCGCGCCACGGCCAGGTGCACAATTCTGATCCTATTTCTTTTTAGCTGGAGCCACTATGAAACTCTTGTTTGTCTGCACCCATAATCGTTGTCGCAGTATCGTCGCCGAGGCGGTTGCCCGTAGCGTGTTGGATGACCGCTTCGAGGTACGCAGTGCCGGTAGCCAGCCTGCCGGTGAGGTATATCCGGGGACGTTGGTAGCGCTGCAACGACATGGCATATCGGCCACCGGGCTAATGAGTCAGTCGTGGGATGCGTTTGAATTGTTTGCCCCGGATTATGTGATTACGGTGTGCGACAGTGCGGCGAGTGAAGCCTGTCCACTCTGGATCGGTGCTGGCAGCAAGGTGCACTGGGGCCTGGCCGATCCGTCCAAAATAGCCGATGCAGCGGCGCAGTCCGAGGCATTTGATCAGTTGATTGCTACCTTGAAACAGCGGTTTGCCCAGGTGAATACGCTGGATATGACGATGTCGCTCGCTGCAATACAGACGCAATTACAGTCTCTGGCGATGGAGTTTTAGGCGGCCTTATGGGAATTTTTGAGCGGTTTTTATCGGTTTGGGTGGCTGTTGCCATAGTGGCAGGAATTGCCTTGGGGCTGTGGGTGCCGGAGGTGTTTACCGCCATTGCGGCCGCCGAAGTGGCGCGGGTCAATCTGGTGGTTGCGGTGCTGATCTGGTTGATGATCTATCCGATGATGATCCAGATCGATCTGGGAGCCATCCGTGACGTCGGTCGCAAGCCCAAAGGGTTGCTGTTGACTCTGGTGATTAACTGGCTGATCAAGCCGTTTTCCATGGCATTGCTTGGGTGGCTGTTTTTCCGGGTGTTTTTTGCTAGCTGGGTTGATCCTCAAACCGCGAGTGAATACATCGCCGGGATGATTCTGTTGGGCGTTGCCCCCTGTACCGCGATGGTATTTGTTTGGAGCCAGCTGACCAAGGGCGACCCCAATTACACATTGGTGCAGGTGTCGGTGAATGATCTGATTATGGTGTTTGCCTTTGCACCGATTACCGGCTTTTTGCTGGGAGTAACCGACATCCAGGTGCCCTGGAATACGCTGATGCTGTCGGTCGGTCTGTATGTGGTGTTACCGCTGCTGGCGGGCTATCTCACCCGCAAGGTATTGACCGTGGATGGCTCGGCTGAGGCACTGAATCGCTTTGTTGCTGCTATCAAGCCCTGGTCAATCGTAGGTTTGATCACCACCGTGGTAATTCTGTTTGGCTTGCAGGCCAATACCATTGTTGCCCGGCCGCTGGATATTCTGTTGATTGCGATTCCGCTGGCGATCCAGACCTACGGTATTTTTGCGATCGCCTACTGGGCCGCTCTGCGGTTGAAGCTGGCCCATAACATTGCGGCTCCGGCCTGCATGATTGGCACCAGCAACTTTTTTGAACTGGCGGTGGCGGTGGCGATTTCGTTGTTCGGCTTGCATTCAGGAGCGGCGCTGGCAACGGTCGTCGGGGTGTTGGTGGAAGTGCCGGTGATGCTGTCGCTGGTGGCGTTTGCCAATCGCACCCGGCACTGGTTTTCAGCGTGATTCAAGTGGTTTTCAAAAGCATAAGGTAACGCCCGTGAGTTGTTCTGATCTGCCCAATATTGAAGAAACCCTGTTCCATGTACCGACAGCAGAAGCGGTATTTCGGCGGCCGTTTTCGAGCCATCGGCCGCGTATCTTGTTGTTGTATGGTTCAGTACGGCAACGCTCGTTCAGCCGTCTGTTAACGCAAGAGGCAGCACGGCTACTGGACGCTATGGGGGCAGAAACCCGGATTTTTGACCCCTCTGGCTTGCCATTGCCCGATGATACCGGTGCCGACCACCCGAAAGTGGCTGAGTTGCGAGAACTGGTCAGCTGGAGCGAGGGCATGGTGTGGTCTTCGCCAGAACGTCATGGCGCCATGACCGGTATTATGAAAGCCCAGATCGACTGGATTCCGCTGTCGATCGGTTCGGTTCGGCCAACCCAAGGCAAAACGCTGGCGGTGATGCAGGTCAGCGGTGGCTCGCAGTCATTTAATGCCGTCAACCAGATGCGGGTACTCGGGCGCTGGATGCGGATGCTGACCATTCCGAACCAGTCATCGGTAGCCAAAGCCTGGCGGGAGTTCGATGACAACGACCGGATGAAGCCGTCGAGTTATTACGACCGGGTCGTTGATGTCATGGAAGAGCTGGTGCGCTTCACTTATCTGGTGCGGGATCGCAGCGATTACCTGGTGGATCGTTACTCTGAGCGCAAGGAAACTGCCGCCGAGTTACATGCTCGCCTGGCGGGTGACTGAGTCAGGGTAACGAGTCTGGGTTAATGGTTTCGGGTGAATGGCTTGGGGCAAAGAATCAAGACCGCCGTTAGCCTGTTCTGAATCAACAGTGTCGTGATATATCCAGCTGGATGGCTCCCGAAGACTTTGTTTGAATACACACACTGCTTCACGCTGCTGTGGTTATATGACTTTGGCGTTGAATTCAGGCAGAAAGAAGAACGTTATTAACATTAAAATCACACTCAGACATCGAGGATGCTTTGCAAAACAACCCTGAGGACATCATCAGCTGGATGAACTGGGCTGCCCTGGCCTGGTTTCTGTTCTGCTGGATTGCCTATGACCGCTTCGCCAAGTACATGGCCAAACATTCTGCTTCGCTGTCATCGGTGATGCACGTGCACCGAATTAACTGGATGCGGCGCTTGCTGATGCGTGAAATCCGGGTAGGGGATGCGGCCTTGCTTGCCAACGTCGAGCGTAATGTCAATTTTTTTGCCTCTTCCTGTGTGCTGGTGTTGGCAGGTTTGTTGACCGCGCTGTCGGCCGTCAATGAAATCCAGAATATGTTGCTGAGCATCTCATTTGTTACGCCCGACAGTATCCTGGCGATGGAGCTGAAAGTGGGGGTGATGATCAGCGTGTTTATCTATTCCTTTTTTACCTTTACCTGGTCCATGCGTCAGTTCGGGTTTGCATCCGTATTGATTGGTGCCGCGCCATTTCCCGATGACAAAACCGTTACGGCAGCAGAACGCCGCAGTTTTGCCATCTACGCTGCCAAGGTGATCGATCAGGCCGGCCACAGTTACAATAACGGCTTGCGGGCATTTTATTTCTCGCTGGCGTTGCTGTTGTGGTTCGTGAATATTTGGCTGTTTCTGGCCGGTGCCGCCGCTGTGGTGGGGATTCTGTACCAACGGGAATTTTTATCCAGCTCACTGAAAGCGCTGAAAATGGTCGAAAACGTCGGCGAAAAACTCACTCGTGATGACAAGGAATTGTCGAATTACTGATTCCTGCGCCCGAGTCGCTTATGATTCGGGCCGAATTCATGATTGGGTAGAATATATGCTGGAAATACTTCTGGTTGCTGTGATCGCCGGTTTGTTGGGTTATGCCTTGCGTCGTGCCGGTGTCGGCAGCAAAGGTGCCGCTGAAAATATCACTCTGGGGACGGCGTTTCTGACTAAAAACGGGGCCGAAGACGGTGTGGTGACGACGGCATCGGGTTTGCAATACAAGGTGCTGAAGCCCGGCAATGGCGAGCAACACCCGGTCGCCACGAGCAAGGTGACGGTTCATTACCATGGCACGCTGTTAAATGGCAAAGTATTCGACAGCTCGGTCGAACGTGGAGAAGCCATCAGCTTTCGTCTGAATCAGGTGATTGCGGGTTGGACCGAAGGCGTTCAGCTGATGACAGTCGGGCAGAAAAATATCTTCTATATTCCCTCGGAACTGGGTTACGGCAAACAACGGGCTGGTCGGATTGAGCCGGGTAGCTTGTTGATTTTTGAAGTGGAACTGCTCGGAATCGACGATTAGGTTGCCAGCGGTGGTTGACAGAGGTTAATGATAGTTGACGCTGGTTATTTCAACCAACCACCGGATTGATCATACCCGTGTGACTGTTATTGCTATTTTGACCGTATTTGTTAACCGATGCCTTTGCTGCCGATGCCTCATTCCCTGCTAGCCTGGTTTGACGACCGCAAGATTCAACTTGATGTTGGCCAGCACCGCGCCGCTGAGGCGCTGGAGCAGCTGCAACAGCAGGCTGTGCACGGCAAACGCAACCTGTCTTTTATTCGTCGCCAGCGGCTGGTCGGTGCCTATTTGTGGGGCGAGCCGGGGCGCGGCAAAACCCTGTTGATGGATGCGTTGTTTCAGCAGTTTCCACTGGCGGCGAAGCGTATCCACTATCATGTGTTTCTGCGGGATTTGCACCTCGGTATGGCGAAGAGTGGCGGCAAAAACGACTATCTGGTGACACTGGCGCACCAGGTTGCCAGCCAGTGCCGCCTGTTTTGTCTGGATGAATTTCATTTGCACGATATTGCCGATGTGATTCTGCTGGAGCGTTTTCTGGCGGTATTGATCAAGCAACGTGTGGTGGTCGTGCTTACGTCCAACTATCCCCCTCAAGAGTTGTTGCCGGATCCGGATTTGCACCATCGGGCGCTGGGTGCCATCGCCATGATTGAAAAACACTTACGGGTGTTGCATCTCGACCACGACCAGGATTATCGCTATCGCGAGGCCGCGTTGGTGCCAAATTATATCAACCCTTTGGACAAGGCGGCGGATGACTGGCTGCTGAATCGTCTGGCAGAGTGGGGGCATGCACTGCGGCTGAATGACGCCGAATCCGCTACTGTGCCATTGCGTGGCCGAGGGTTGCCAGTACGAGCGTTAGATGAAACCTGCGTCTGGTTCGATATGGCGGCGATTTGTGAAGGCCCGCGTTCGCATCTGGATTATCTGGAGCTGGCGGAGCGCTGGTCGACGGTGGTGATCAGCGGTATTCAGACACGGCATTTGTGGCGGGCGGATACCTTGCGACGTTTTATCTGGTTGGTGGATGTCCTCTACGAACACAAACATAAGCTGCTGCTCAGTTCTGAACGACCGATCCAGGAGATGCTTGCGGATCCAGCGCTGGCAGCGGATACCTTGCGCTCGCTGAGTCGTTTGATGGAAATGCAGTCTCCGTCATTCCAGTCCGGGATTCGGCAGCGGGCGGCGGCGGGGTTGCTCGAACCGCAGGGTTGATTGCTACCACCCTTGGGTTTTCGACTGCCAGCGGGTTATCGACTGCCAGCGGGTTATCGACTGCCAGTCCTTGTTCAGTCCTTGTTCAGTCCTTGTTCAGTCATTGTTGGCTCTCACTGTCTGGTCTGATCTGGTGTGTTTGTTGCTTAAACCCCAGGAATATTTTATTCCTGGGGTTTAAGCATATGTCTATCCACACGCGGGGATTATCCACCGGCTTGTTGTCCAGTGTGCTGGGTTCCGTGACGGTTGGGCTGGAAGAATTTATCGAAGTCCAGGGTGCCAACAGTGCGGCGGTGTTGGCTCGGGCCGGATTACGACAAGGGCTTTACCAACAACCCAACCGTCATATCCCACTCAAGTTTTACTGCAACTCCATGCACGAAGCGGCGCGGGCGACTGGTAATGAGCACTTCGGGCTGTGGTTTGGGGAGCAGTTTCGTCCGGAAGGCTTGGGGTTGTTTGGCTACTATGCCATTACCTCGTCCGATGTTCGTTCGGCCATTGCCGGTATGGAACGCTACTTCCATGTTTTTCAACGCAACAGTCTGCTGCAGTGTCATCGCTCCGGCATGGATACGGGCATAGCTGATGGCATCGTCGAACTGGAATACCGGCTGTTGGATGGCGATATACCGGATCGTCGCCAGGATGCTGAGCTGACCATCGGCATGCTCAATAATGTACTGAAACGGGGCATGGGTCTGGGCTGGACACCGGTTGAGGTGCACTTCCAGCATCCGGCGCTGGTGGATGCAACACCGCACCGGGATGCCTTTCATTGCGACGTCCGCTTTGGCCAGCCGCGTAATGTGATCCGTTTCCGCCAGTCCTGTCTGGATCAGCCCATGCCCGATGCCAACCCGATGCTGAATAATATCTCCCTTGGCTCCATTCTCGATCTCGAAGGTCGGGCAGCGCTGCAGGCGGATCCCGGCTTGTCGCTGGTACAACGGCTGCGCAGTGAGGTGATCGAGCGCTTGCCTCATGGCGATGCCACACTGGAAGACATGGCACGGCGGCTCAACCGTTCTTCGCGTAGCCTGCAGCGCCAGCTGGCAGAGCAGGGCTGTTCGTTCAAATCAGTACTGGATAGTGTGCGTGAAGATCTGGCGGAGTATTACCTCAACTACGATCGCCTGAGTGTTTCTGAAGTGGCTTATCGGCTCGGCTATTCCGAAGTAAGTGCCTTTACTCGTGCCTTTGTGCGCTGGAAACATATCAATCCGAGCGAGTGGCGCGGTCAATCACAACCGCTAAGCCATCAATAATTTATTCTGAGGTATAGGCTGTTTACCCGTTAGCCGGTGAATGGCGGCTAATGTCAACACAGCGGTTTTAACGGTCAACGCTATGCCGGCCGGATTTTGACAGACTGGTTTCATCAAGAACACAGAGGATGAAAGCATGTCTGCGACGACCCCAACGATCAGCACCGTATGGCAATGCCCGCAAGACAATGCGCTGGAAGCGGCGCAGCAGTTTCTGGCGGCGCATGGTGTGCAATTTATTCTTGCCCAGTTTGTGGATGTCCACGGCGGCATCAAAAGCAAGTCGGTACCAGTGCAGTGCTTGCCAGGGCTGACGACCGACGGTGCTGGGTTTGCCGGCGGTGCCATTCTCGGCTTCGATATGTCACCACAAGATCCTGAATTCATGATGGTGGCCGACCTCAATACGCTGGTCTTGATGCCCTGGATGCCGGGCTACGCCTGCATTCGTGGTGTCGGTATGGTGGGTGATCAGCCTTGTGAGATGGATCCCCGTAACGTCTTGCTGAAACAGACAGAACGGTTGTCGAAGCGCGGACTGCGATTGATGACCGGACTGGAACCGGAATTTTACCTGTTGAAGCAGGATGCTGATGGCCATATCTCGCCGTTTGACAGTACCGATACGCTGGAGCGTCCGACCTACGATTACCGTGGCCTAACCCGTAACGCCGGATTTATCGAAGGCTTGTACGGCGCGCTGACCAAGGTTGGTCTGGAGGTGTATCAAATTGATCATGAAGACGCCAACGGCCAGTTTGAAATCAACTTCAAATACGATGAAGCGGTGAAATCTGCCGACAACATGCAGTTCTTCAAAATGGCAGCGAAAGAGATTGCCAACAACGAAGGTGCTATCTGCAGTTTTATTCCCAAACTCAGTGCTACAACCACTGGCAACGGCATGCACGTGCATTGTTCGCTGGTGAATGAGGCTGGTGATAATGTTTTTCACGATGCCTCCGACCCTTCTGGTATGGGCTTGTCGCGTACGGCCTACCAGTTTATTGCCGGGGTGATGGCCCATGCCGAAGCGCTGGCCGCCTTGCTGTGTCCTTCGGTGAACTCCTATAAACGGCTGATTACCGGCACACCGGCAGCTCCCAGTTGGGCACCGGTCTTTATTGCCTACGGCGACAACAATCGCTCCGCCATGGTGCGTATTCCCTATGGTCGTATCGAAGTTCGTATCGGTGACAGCAGCATGAATCCCTACCTGGCGACCGCTGCCATCATCGCGGCCGGTCTGGACGGTATCGATCGGGAACTGACGCCTCCTGAACCGCAATCACTGAATTTTTATGACCTGACCCTGCAGCAGGTGAGTGAGCTGGGTGTCGACCGCTTGCCGGAGAATCTCGATCTGGCGCTGACGGCATTGGAGCAAGACAGCTTGCTGGCAGAAACACTGGGGGAGCGCCTGATTGCCAGCTTTCTCAAGCTCAAGCGACAGGAATGGCAGGATTACCACCGTTCAGTGTCTGAGTGGGAGCTGCAGCGTTACCTGACTTTTTACTGAGCGGATACTGCGGACAATTCTCTGATACCGACATAAACCACACTCCCTGACTGATACCACTGAATGATAAAGGGCTGCCTCGGCCTTGACGCCAGGTGGCCGCTGGAGCACACCATGATTGAACTGACTCAAGAGCAGATAGCACAATTTCGCCAGGATGGTTTTTTGATCGTCGACAAGCTGGTCGAGACCGAAGACGCCGATGCCATTCTCAGCCGTTACGCGCCGATTTTTGAACAAGGGCTTTATGAGACAGGCATCAAACCTGACGAAGTGAATTTACCCACCGGAACACCGCCGTACACCCAACAGATTTGTAATGCCTGGAAGTCGGATCTGACCGTTGCCCGTCAGGTGTTGTCCGAAAATATGGGCCGCTTGTGTGCCCAGCTGGGAGGCTGGAGTGGATCACGACTGATGATTGATAACCTGCTGTGGAAACCGGTAGAGGGTCGTTCGATCGGATTTCACCAAGACAGCATGTATTCACTCTGGATCGACAAGCCCGAGCTGGTCAGTTGCTGGCTGGCGCTGGATGACACCACCGCCGAAGGCGGCACTCTGGTGTACATCAAAGGCTCGCACCAGTGGGGTGAAGCCAAACCGATCATGCAGTTCCATGGCCCGGAAGATGATCTGAAAGAAGTGCGCGAATGGGCAGAAACCCATGGTCTCGAACTGGAGCTGGTGCCGGTTGTGGTGCCCAAGGGAGGCTGTGCCTTCCACGATGGCTGGACCTGGCACGGCTCACGGGTGAATCGTGCCGATGTCCCACGACGGGCGCTGGCTATGCATTTTTTCCAGTCCGATATCCAGTTTAATCCAGACAAAATGACGGTCGGAAACGGCCCTATTTACGGTAAATACAAAAAGTTTGGCTCTAACGAAGTGGATGAAAGCTACTTCCCGATTACCTGGCGGAAGGACGGCTATCGCACGCCAGGGCTGGACGATTACCTGGCCTGAGACAGCTCTGGCCAAGTTTTTTGGTGCTTCGTCAGCCCCCCAAGGGCAGCCAACCCGCACTTTTTTGGCGAAGCACTTTTTTTATTCAAAAATGAGCGTTCAGCGTGGGTATTGGACGTGGATGTTCAGCTTGGATGTTTAACAGGCTGTTGATTTTTGTTTTCGAGACAGTCAATGCAAGGCAAAAACCGGCGAAAAGAGGGAGTTTATACGAGATAAATGACCGATTTGAGCCTGTTTTTAACAACGCAGTGGCCACGCAGATAGCAAATCAACAACCTGTTAAAGCGAGTGTTTACAACACAAGAGGAGTCGTACCTTTGAAAATTGCAGCCATTATGGCCGGTGGGATGGATGGCGAGGTGGAATCAGGCCGTATTGGCGAAACCGTCGCTACTCGTGGTGGCACCTTACAGTGGTTTTATCGCCGTCTGGGTGATGGCGTGCCCACGAGCACGAACGGCTTTGATGCCCTGATTGTCTTTGGTGGCGAGCACAGCGTTCATGATCCGGAACTGAAACCCTATTTTGATGGCCTGGGGGAGTGTATTCGTCGCTTTCATCAGCAAGGTAAACCGGTGCTGGGGTCTTGTCTGGGCTGTCAGGCGATTGCCTATGCGTTTGGTGCCGAGGTGAAGCCGCAGGGATTTCTTGAGTACGGTTTTACCCGCCTGAGTCTCTCTGCGGCAGCCCGTACGGACCTTTTGTTGCAAGGACTGGACGAGCAGCCGCTGCTGTTTGAAATGCACTCCGATACCTTCGACTTACCGGACGGGGCTGTGGCCTTGATGAGTGGTGATCAGGTGCCCAATCAGGCGTTCCGCATGGGAACAACCACCTGGGCATTCCAGTGCCACTTTGAAGTGACGCCTCATATCGTCGACATCTGGAACCGGCGCGAACTGATTGGCAATCCGGAGAAAAATCAGGACGATGTGAATCGTATGATCCAACAGACACAACAGGATTTTGAACAGTATCAGCAAGCCCAGACACTGTTTGCCCGTACCTTGATGAATCGCTGGCTGGATCAGGTTGAGGCTGGTTAATTGCTGTTGCTCCGCCAAATACCGGCTTGCTGGTAGAGCGACAGGCCAGTAATCCATGTTAGGGATGCGGGGGAGTATCTGGGGCGACAGCCGTTTTTTGTTCATGCGCTCGCACCATGGCACTGACCACTGCAGCTCCCAGCAGTTTGCCGAACACTGACATAATCCAGTTCGGCAAGGTCAGGAATCCGGCACCGAACAGAAACACCGTGGTATCCAGCGGCGCGGCAAACAAGCTGGACAGCATAACCCGTGTCGACAAGCGGAAGCGGGTAAAGGTAAACAGTACCCAATCCAGCAACTCGGCAATGGCAAATGCCGCCGCCGAGGCGATGGCAATGGACGGGTTGGCGTAATAAAACGACCAGGCAACACCAATCGCCATGGCGATCAGAACCCGGTGCTGCATCTCTTGCTGGGCAAAATCCCGCACCACCAGTACCAGGCCGGTGACTACCGTGACAGGGTTAAAACCAAACTCGGGGGCAAAGGGTAGTTGCCAGTTGGGCGCCCAGCCAAAACTCCAGTTGACAAACGGAATCAGCGCCACATAAATCAGGCTCCATTGCCGTCCGCCCAGCTTTATCAGCAGTACAATCGTCGCCAGGTAGCCAACCAGTACCGGCATCAGGTGGTCGGCATGACGATAAGCTACGATGGCAATTAGCTCGTCGAGCAGTGTGTCCATGGTCATTCCAGCAGGATATTTTGCTTATTGTTGGTGAAGCGTGTTGTGCAAACAAGCACAGTCGCAATTCGCGACTTTGACCGGCCAGAACCAGTCAGGGTCAGCCCCTCTATGTCAGCTTCTCTATGTCAGCCTGGTTGTCACCACAAATCGCCGTATAAATCCCGGTGACAAAGGTACAGCCGTACATCCAGCTCCAGCTGGAAGTAGTCCGGTTCCATATGCTGGCAGAGTTTGTAAAACGCCTTGTTGTGGGCTTTTTCTTTCAGGTGGGATAGCTCATGAACAATAATCATGCGCAGAAAGGCTTCGGGGGTGTTGCGAAACAGCGTCGAGATCCGAATTTCGTTTTTGGCCTTCAGTTTGCCTCCCTGCACCCGGCTGACAAAGGTATGCAGCCCCAGGGCGTGCTCAACCACATGAATTTTGTCGTCGTAAATTACTTTGCTGATCGGTGGCGACGAACGCATATAGCGGTTTTTGAGATCTTGAGCATAGTCATACAGTAACCCGGACGACAGCTGGTGGGCCTGTGGATGGCGCTGTTTGAGCAGGCTGCCGAGTTGGTTGCTATTCAGCAGCTGGTTGGCCTGGTGCTGGACGTCGCTGGAGTAGGCCGACAAATAACGTAGCGGATGGGGATTCATAAAACCGGCAGATTCAGAGTGGTTACGGAGTAGGGGGTGATTGTAACAGAGTCGTATTGATGGTTGAAAAGACGCCGTATTACACTCATTATGCTGAAATAAACTCATCCTTCAGGAACCTTGATGCGTCGTTTGCCGCCACTGAATGCCTTGCGAGTATTTGAAGCATCGGCCAGAAAGTCCAGCTTTGTTGCCGCTTCCGAGGAATTGGCTGTGACTGCATCGGCAGTCAGTCACCAGATCAAAACACTTGAAGAATACTTGGGCGTTCAGTTGTTTAGCCGCAACAAGCGTAAAGTCGAGCTGACGTCGGCAGGAGAGCAATACCTCAACGGCATCAAACACGCGCTGGATGAAATTGAAGTCGCGACCCAGCGACTCACCAGCAGCCACGAAACCAATGTTGTCCAGATCAGCGTGGCACCCAATTTTCTGACTCGCTGGCTGATGCCGCATATGTCCCGCTTTCAGGAGTTGTACCCGGATATCGAGCTGCAAATCAATGCCTCGCAAGGTTTGATCGATTTCAATCGCGTCAGCACCGATATTGCCATTTATTACGGTAATGGCGAGTGGGACGACATCGAAACCCACTTCCTCTGCAAGGTCATGCTGGTGCCGGTGTGCAGTCCGTCGCTGATGAGCGGCAAATACCCACTGGAAAAACCCAATGACTTACGCCGTCATACGCTGATTTACGTCAGCAAGCGCAAGTGGGAATGGGAAGACTGGATGCACCAGGCGGGTGTTGGCAACCTGGTGCCGAAGGGCAGCTTGCAGATGTCGAGCAGCCAGCTGGCCACCGCCGCTGCACAGGAGAACCTCGGTGTGGCTCTGGCAGACAGTACGTTGACCTCCCGTGAAATTGCCTCCGGGCGGCTGATCGTTCCCTTCGATATTCAGCTGGATACCCACAAGGCTTTTTATCTGGTGTATCGCAAAAATCGTCCGCTCACGGCTGGCATGAAAGCCTTCAAGGAGTGGATGATGAATGAAATGGCGGGCGAAACAGACGCAGCAGCCTTATAGCAGGCGGTTGAAAAGCGTGCGTTGCTTCCCTCCCATGACAAATACAGCAATGCCGTTGATCGGGTAGATAAGTGCGTGATGCTGCTCATTTATTGGTGGGCGGCTGTTACAGTCGGTTGCCAGGCTGGTATAAGCAGGCCGTCTTACCTTGAATTATCGGAGATCAAACATGCCCGGCGTAGGCAAAGGTTTACTCGGACTGATATTATTGCTGTTGGTTGTTACCCGTTCGTTTGCGGGTGTTTATGAAGATGTAAAGGTCAGCGCCGATTGCTATCGCTCCCAGGCATTGTGCAGCAAGGACGATTTGGTAAAGCAAAAAATTCTGCGGGCGTGCAGCAAGCGTCCGGATTTGTGCGACGTCAAAAAAAGTCGACTGATGGCCTACCGGCCGAATTATTCGCTGTTTCAGGTGACGGATAAAGACGACAACTCAATAGAAGCCCATTACTCGTTTAAATACCTGTTTACCAAACCCCACTGCATGCCACTAAAACTGTTGAATGCCGGCGACGGCAAAAAATCAGTGCCGGAAATAGACTGTCTGGAAAATTATCGCAACCGCTGGGAAGCCTTCTTTTCTTATACCGGCGAATTTGATTTTTATGCCGCTACCCGGCCATCCAGCCCGGTGATTAACCGGATCAGTAATCCGGCGCTTCATTATCGCAAATACTATCGCGATGTGTATTGGGGCGATACGGCGCTGGAGTGGTTCAATGTCAGCGTGGAACACCGATCCAATGGTCAGGTAATCAGCGCCAAAAAGACATATAACAATCCGGCGTCGCCCTATTATGGCCAATACATTGCCCAGGTTGAGCTGGACAGTGGCGGCTACGAATACTTTGACTCGATCAGTCGCAGTGCCAATTACCTGTCACTGGAGGGCAAGTTTAATACGGTTGGGCGTGATGCTGATGACGATGATTGCAGCAGTCGGCTGTCCTGTTTCAGTTTCTGGGTGAGCAGCAAGCTCTATTTCACTGACGACTCCAAGGTCTATTGGGGCAAGCAGGCCAACAGCGGGCTGCGCATCAATGATTACGACCGGGTGAATCTGGTCTTGAATAAACCTTTCAAAACCCCGCTTACCGCCATTCCGGAAATGGAACTGGGGGTGGAGTGGGTGATTGGCGATCAGGGGCTGGGAACGGATTCCTACGACATTCACCTGATGCTGCCGTGGATTCCGGCTAATAACCTGGAAATTCCGTTTTTTATCAAAGCGCATTTTGGTGCCATGAATACGCTTTCGGACTATACCCGCAAGCAAAACTCCATTGGCATCGGCTTCAAGTTGCGCTGATCAAGTTGCAAGTTATCTGGACCTTCCTCTATCACGGCCTGTGGCTGCGTAATGGCCAGTGGCTCAGTGTCGGCTTGCTTTTTTCGTCCTGATTTGTCGATACCTCCCATGGAATCAAACGATTTCACCGATACCTGTATCCTCGTTAGCCTGTCCTTGTAACTGACGATGCCGGTGTGCCGGCATCTGCAACTCGCTGGTATGAGAACAATAACAATGCGCTTTATTTCCTTTTTAAGCGCCGGTTCGGATACACGCGTCTGCTGATTTAACGCAGGGCGTCATCTTTCCGTATTACCGGTGGTTGCTATTCCACTCCGGGTTGATGACGCTCAGGTCTTGGCTATTGGCTGGCAGATAACTGCTGGGCCATGAGGAGAATTCTATGTTTGAACCATTCCCGGGGAATTACGTCTGGAACCTGCAAACCAACCTGGCGTTGGTGTGTGGTGGTAACCATGGTGAGGTGGACGTTGCCATTCGTCCTATCAAGGAAGCGGCAGCGAAGGGTGAGGACGCGGGCACGGCGCTGTTGTTCGACAGCTGGATTGCAGTGGCCGATCAAGTCACTAAAAACGCCGCAGCCGATGAAGCCGCTGGTTATACCCTGTCGGCGGGCACCAAGTATGGTCGTGCCTTTGGTTATTACCTGTCGGCTGAGCGGATGCAGTCGCGGGATTACGCCCCACGCTGGGAAGCTTACGATAAAGGTCTGGAGTTGTTCCGCAAGTACGTGCAATGCCGGGGTCTGCACATCGATTTTGTTGAAATCCCCTACGGCGATACGTATTACCCGGCAATTTTTGTCCACGATGGCAGCGGCATCAAACGTCCGGCGCTGGTGTCCTGTAACGGTCTGGATTCCATGAAAGAACAGGTTTATATGGCGGGCCATGGGGAATCGAACCTCGAACGTGGCATGTACACCCTGTTTGTGGATCAGCCAGGAACTGGCGAAGCGCTGCGCAAGCGCGGCCTGACAGCGGTTTATAACAGCGAAGCCTGGGCCACTCCGGCGTATGACTATCTGGCGTCTCGTACCGATGTGGACGAGAACAAAATCGGTATGTTCGGTTTGTCACTGGGTGGTTATTACGCTCCTCGCGCAGCCGCCAACGAGCCGCGTTTTGCCTTGTGTGCGGTGATGGGGGCCAACCATTTATGGGGCGATTTGCAACACCGTCGCCAGCAGCGTGAAGGGGAAAATCCGGTGCCGCATTATTGGGATCACGTAATGTGGGTCTGGGGCCATGATAATATCGATTCCTTTATGAAGTACTGCGACAACATCACGCTGGACGGGCAGATCGAGAAGATTTATATGCCGTTCCTGATCACTCATGGCCAAGGCGATCGTCAGGTGCCAGTATCGGACGCCTATCGCAGCCAAGAGCAGGCAGTGAACGCGGCCAAGTGTGATATCCGCGTATTCACGCCAGAAGATTTCGAAATTGAACACTGCGGTGCCGATAACGGCACGGTTATGCGTGATTTTATCGCCGACTGGTGTGCGCAAACCTTCGCAGCAATAGACTGATTCAGCCTGTCTGCAAGTTCATGGCTGTCACCCCGAATACCTTTTGAATGAACCCTGACCCTTGGTGCCAGCGCTGCACCGAGGGCTCAGGGTTTTTCTGGGTGTGGATTCTCCAATAAAAATAACAAACTGAGGTAGTCCCATGAATTCGATTAAATCCTGGCTGGTGGTATGGACGCTGGCATTAGCGGCGGCTTTGACACCGCTCTCTGTTCAGGCTCGGATCAACTCGGTAACAGAAGCCCGATTGCAATCGTTAAATGGCCTCAGTAACTTGTTGATGTTTTTTAATTCCAGCTTTGAAAACCGCGACCCTGGTTTGCAACAACAGTATTGGGAGGCATTTGAAGACGTTCGTGCATGGGCTGCCAAACAGTCCTATGGTAATGAATTGAGTCAGCCGATTGATAATCTGATCAAATCAATTAAACGGCTGGAGGCAGAACCTGACGAATACGCTCATATGCGGCCAGTCTGGATCAATAAAGTTGTTCAAAACCATGCCCGGCTGGAACAGCTATTACAGCCTCACGACAAGGCGAATACCCCGGAAACCCGTATGGCGCTGTATTTGTCGATGCAGAATCTGGTTTATCAAACGGGCACTTTCAGTTCGATTAATATGCTGTTGATGGATGGCCGGCCAGACATTATGGAATTGCTGGATACGGAAATAGAAAAGGAATTAACCATCATCAGGCAAACGGCCCAATCAAAGGATCTGGTCACCAAACTGGAGGCTCGTTACCAGTTTATTCGCCCACGCCTGGTGGGGCATCAGGAAAAATGGGTGCCGAATCTGGTGTCTTATTATTACCACAGCATGGTCGAGCTACTGGGTCAGATTCAGTCCGCACCAATCGTATCAGGGTAGCTGGTCAGTTCCGAAACGTGCCAATACTTCGCACGGAGTTGCTCGCAAGTACTCATGGGCACAGCTATCAATGACTGCGTTTGATAGTACCCTCATACTCTGCCTTAGCCTTCGCATTGAGGGGACAACGCGTGAATTCAAAAAAGCCACCCGGTGATAAACACCGGATGGCAATCGCGGGGGCTTGCTCGGCTGTGTTAGTGGTTTATTGGCAAATGTCGCCAGTGACCGTCACGCTGGGTGCGCCACTGCTGCCTTTGTCGCCCTGAAAACCAAAGGAGACCGTTGCTCCCGGTGCAATACTGCTGTTCCAGGAGACGGGTATCGCAGTGATCGGATCGCTGCCGCTGAAGCTGGCGTTCCAACCGCTGGTCATGGTGCTGCCATCGGTAAAGCTCCAGCTGACGGCCCAGCCATCGATGCTGTTGCTGCCAGTATTGGTCAGGTCGACACGTCCGGTGTAGCCGGTATTCCACTCATCTTCAATAGTGAAGCTGCAAGCGGCTGTGCCAGTATCACCTGTCTCGGTGCCGGTATCCGTACCTGTATCCGTTCCAGTATCGGTGCCTGTCGTGCCTGATGCATCGTTACAGCCGCCGGAACTGAAGTTGCCATCATGAGCCAGCTGGAAACCGAAGCTGTAGCTTGCACCTGCTGCCAGGCTGCCACCGGTTGCAATGATATCGCTGCCGCTGAGTGCCACGCTCGCTCCCCAGCTGTTGGCGATACTGGTTGCGCCACTGACGGGTAGTACGACGGTCCAGGCAGCGGCACTGTCGCCAAGGTTGGTGACGACGATATCGTTGAATACGGCACCGGTATTCCATTCGTCGATGGTGCCGATACTGCAGTCAAAACTGCCTGGTTGGGCTTCGGCTACCGTGACACTTTGTGTCGAGGTATCGCTGTCTTCGCCATCGCTGACGGTCAGGGTGATGTCATAACTACCTGCAGTACTATAGCTATAGTTGCTGGTCACACCAGAAGCGCTATTGCCGTCGCCGAGATCCCATTGATAGGTCAGCGTATCGCCATCGTCATCGGTAGATGCACTGGCGTCGAGGTTGATGTTCAGGAAGCTGTTGCTGACACTGAACGCGGCAACGGGGGCACTGTTGGGCGGTGCGACGATGGCATTCAGTGTCAGTGTGGCACTGGCCCCAGTCGCTGTACCGCTTTCATCAAGACCGGTCAGGGAGACAGTAAAGCTGCCGGTGGTTGACGGAGCAGTCAGGGTCACAGCGCCACTGGCATTGGCGCTGGCAACGACGCCGCCGTTGAGTTGAATCTCGACCGAATCGACATTGGACATGTCGAAGCTGAGGACAAAATCACTGTCTTGAATAATATCGCTGCCATCCACCGGGGAGCTGATGCTGACCGCTGGCACAATAGGTTCTTCCACCGTGATGCTGACAATAGCAGGGGTTGAGCTGGCCCCCTGGTCGTCGACAACCACATAGGTGAAGCTGTCGCTGCCAAAGTAGCCGCTGGCGGGAGTGTAATCGGCGCTGCTTGCCGTGACGGTTACGCTGCCGTGGCTTGGCGCGGTATCGAGTTGATAGCCATTGATGCTGCCATCTTCATCACTGCCACTGAGGCTGATACTAACGGCTGTTTCATATGGTGTGGTCGTACTGGTTGCAGTCGCGGATGGAATACAGTTGATACCGGTGTCAGCACCACAGGCTGGCGTTGGTTCGGCTCCCCAAACCAGTACCCCGGCGTCGTAAAGGGCGATTTTTGGGGCGTTGATCAGCGCACTGGTGTAGTTGTCCCAAGACGGGTCGTCACTGTTATCCCAGTCGCTGTCGTTGGTATTGGTCGGTAGCGACAAGCGGAATTGCACTTCTTTTTTTTCATCCGACTGGCCACCGGGGAATATATTAATACCGGCAAAGGATATGTCGACGTAGTAGATATTGTCAGATGGGTCACCCCATGGCGTCAGCTGACTGATAGCGCTGGCCTGACTGTAAGCGGTCGAAACGGTGACATCTGTTGCGACATATCCTGCGGCGATTTCGCTGCTGAGATCAACCCAGTAACGCATCGTCAGCGTATTGCTGATACGGGCAGGCCAGGCTGAGCGATTATGTACCTGGGTGGCCAGCTCGACAAAGCGGGGGCCGCTGGCGTTAACCTTGGCTTCAACAAAAAACTCGGTCTCACGTACTTCTGCGGGTGGAAATTCGCTCTCGGCAATGGGCGCACCGCCAAAATCGAGATAAAGACGTGCCAGCGCCGAGGTGAAACCGGCGTTGTAGTCGGTGGCAACTTCATTGGCAACATAATCGGTACGATCATCGGTATAGCTGTCGCCGCTGGCTGGCCCACCGACCAGTGCGCCAATCAGCAGGTGGCGGCTTTGAATCGGGGTGCTGATGTTATCTGCCCAGCTGCCGTGGGCCGTACGATGGTGCGGGTTGAGTGGCCCTGACGAGGTCAGACCAATCTGGTAGGGGTGACCCATCGGGTTGTCACCCAACAGGTATTCAAGCTGGCTGGTGGCGAAGTTGTAGTAGCTGTTGATGCGGCTGTTGGATGGCTCAATGGATTTGAGGTAGTCCGAATACACCAGTGCGACCCAGGCGGTATTAGCCGCATAGCGGTTGGCACCCCATTGATCCAGCTGTGCCAGGCCACCGGCGGTGTAGGGGACTTGCTCACCGTTGTAGCCGGTACTCCAGTAATCGAGCCAGCGCTCGGCATCGGCCCGGTACTGGCTTTCGCCGGTCAGCTGCGCCAGCAGCACATAGGAGCCGTAAGACTTGTCGTCCCAGGCCTGAGTCCATTTGTAGGATTTGTTGCTGCTTTGGCCTTCGGTGCCGAGCTGGTTGTAGTCGGTTTTGGCGTTATCCAGATAGGTACTGTTACCGGTGGCCTTGTATAGCCAGGCCGCAGACCAAACCAGTTCATCCTGATAACCGCTCCAGGAATTGTAGAACGACTGGGCGTCGGTGATGCAATCGGAATATTTACCCTGAAAGTTTTTTGCGAAGTCGTACAGCTGTTCTGAATGGGTCAGCAGCGTGGCCGAGTAGGCTGGGTCGTCGCTGGCAAATACCATGGCGATAGCGGCGAGTGCAGCGGCGGTTTCGCCAGCCAGATCGGAGCCAGGGCAGGATTCCGTAATGGCGTAGGAGGGACGGGTTGATGCTGCCCCTGAAGTGGCATGCATTACCTCGGCAGGCCCCCACCAGGCATGGTCGCTGGAGCCGGTGCCAACTTGACCATACAACACATGGGGTGCCGGGTGGGCATTCACAAAATAATCAGCGACAAAACGCAGATTGTTCTTGATATGAACCATTTGACCGGTTTGGTTATAGGCTGCAGGGTTTTCGATCACACCCCAAGCCAGCATGGTGGCGGAAGCGGCCATCGGCAAACCGAATTTGACGTGGTCGCCGGCATCAAACCAGCCGCCGGTCAGATCAACGCCGTTGTCGGCACCGTCGTCAGGGGTAGAATCGCCGCGCCATTCCACCCTATTCCAGGCAGGTAACTCACCGGCTTGTTGGGCTTCGTAAAAATAGATGGATTTTTGTAGCGCTTCGCCGTAGTTGGGGCTGGCGTGTGCTTGTGTTCCTATAGTTGCAATGGCAAGTGACAAAAGTGTTTTCCTTAACCTGACAAATTTCAACTGATCCATGAACCCTATCTCCTTTGGTCGTTAACTTTTAGGAAGTTACGACCGCAGCATAAGCGGGTGTTGATGTATGAGATGTGCGTCAGTTCACGAACGTGGATTGTTGGGCAATTCACGATGTGATGGCGCTTTTTGATACAGGCAAAACAATAAGACCTTATGCGACAGGCGATGACTGGTGGCTGGTTATTGATTAGTCAGTCGTCGATATAACCGCAGAGTAGGTAACAGCATGTGTGTCTTGTTGACAGCAAGGATAAGAGAGGATTGGGGTATTGACTGAACGTTCGTGAGCGTCAGGCTGCCGTTGGGCAGCCTAACGAACAGGTTTATACGGGTTTGCCTATACCGTGATCGAGGGCGTAACGAATCAGACCGGCGGAGTTGTTGATGCCCAGTTTCTGTTTGATCTTCAGCCGGTGGGCTTCCACGGTACGTACCGAAATGCTCAGCTGGCTGGCGATTTCCTTGTTACCCATGCCTTCGGTCAGTAAGGCCAGTACGTCGGTTTCGCGGGGGCTGAGTGCCTGTTGGCCATGGCTGCCTGCGGATAGCCGGGCTGGCGCTGTGCCAAATTCGCTGAACAGGGTTTTGGCCACGCTGGAACTGAAGTAAGTGCCGCCTTGGAAGACCGTCTGCACTGCCAGCAGCAGCTCTTCGGTCGGTACGTCTTTTAATACATAGCCTGCCGCACCGGCCTGTACGGCTTTAAGAATGTATTCGCGGTTATCGTGCATGGTGACAATCAGCAGGCGAATTTCCGGCAAGCGCTGGCGAAAGGACTCACAGGCTTCCAGGCCTCCCATAACTGGCATGGAAATATCCAGCAAGACCACGTCTGGCCCCAGCAAGGCCGCCTGCTCCAGTGCTTGTTGACCATTGCTGACATCGGCGATCACTTCGATAAAGTGTTCGCTCTCCAGGCTGACCTTCAGTCCTTCTCTCACCATCGGATGATCGTCCGCGATCAACAGACGAATAGGCGGACGCGCGCGGGTGATGTTCATTTGGGTTCCTTGCTGAGTACTGGGCCCCGCGCCAGTTCCGGCTCCGGGTTGAGTAGAAAAGCTGCTTTCACGAGTGTACCTTTGGTACGTCGACTGCGAACACTAAACTTTCCTCCTAGTAGCTCGACCCGTTCGCGCATGTTCATCAGGCCAATACCGCTGGCATCTTCGTCACTGGCGAAACCGCAGCCGTTGTCTCCCATGGTCAGTACCAGTTGCTGAAAACTGGCGGTCAGACTGAGGGTGACCTGGGTTGCTCTGGCGTGTTTGCGGATATTGGTAATGGCTTCCTGCACGACGCGATAGAGGGTCATTTCTATGGCATCGGGCAGGCGTTCCCGTGGCAGCCGGATACGGCGGCGGGTATCGATGTGGGATTGTTCTTCAAGCTCATCCAGCAGGCCATGTAACGCGGCTTCCAGTCCCAGATCATCCAGCAACACCGGGCGCAGGTGATGGGAGATGCGGCGGATTTCCTGAATGGCGATATTCAGTTGTTCGACGGCTTTGGTTTGATGCTCCAACGCTTGGCGATCTGGCCATTGTTTGTCGGCAAGATTCAACCGCAATTTGGCCGACACCAGCAGTTGATTGATGCCATCGTGTAATTCTCGGGCAAAATGACGCCGCTGTATCACCTGGAAGGTCACAAACCGGTTGGCCAGCTGTTGCAAGTGCTGATCGGCCAGTTGGGTGGTGTGCATATTGACCAGGGTGACAATCAGCACCACGGTCGAGAGGGTGACAATCAGCAAAATGGTTGAAGCCCAGACACTGTTACGCACATTGCTGGCGACCTTTTGCTTCATCAGGGCAATTTCTTTGGCAATGTCGTCAACATACAGGCCGGTACCCATCATCCATCCCAATTCCGGGATCTGGACGACATAGCTGAGTTTGTTGACGTCGTTGCCATCGGTCGGCTTACGCCAAAGGTACTGGTAATAGCCGCCGCCAGCTTTGGCGATATTGAGCAAATCACGTATGACGAACTGACCGTTTTCATCTTGCAGACCAATCAGATCCTGTCCTTCCAGATTCGGCTGGGTGGGGTGTACCAGATTGATGCCATCGGGGGTATAGGCAAAAAAGTAGCCATCGCTGCCATAACGCATACCCCGCAGTTGATGCTTGATCTGATATTCGGCAATCGAGCGTTCAAGGCCGCCGTCGAGTTGTTCGAGGACTGGAGAGATGGAATTCATGGCCAGATGAACGTGGTTTTTCAGCGCCTCGCGGCGGCTGGCCATCAGGTTTTCTTCAAAAATATCGACCTGTTGTTGCGCCAGCTCCTTGGCCTGTCGCTGATACATCCAGCTGATGGTCAGTGACAGCGCAATCAGTGGCAGTACGGTCAGCAACAGGATTTTGGCTTTGAGAGACAGATTCACCGGTAATGTCGATTCTTTTTGTGGTTGTTTCAGCCCATACGGCAGGTATGGGCTGGCGGGTTTGGCTCCTAGTCAACCAGACCGTAAAACTCAGGGAACATCAGGATGGAAACTACCACACCCACCTGCATCAGAATGAAGGGAATAACGCCCTTGTAGATATCCGTGGTCTGCACCTGTGGCGGTGAGACGCCTTTCAGATAAAAGAGCGCAAATCCAAACGGCGGTGTCAGGAAGCTGGTTTGCAGGTTCATCGCAATCAGAATAGCAAACCACAGCGGTGCTACTCCCAGCGAGTCGGCGACTGGTGCCAGAATCGGGACGATAATAAAGCTGATTTCAACGAAATCGATAAAGAAGCCGAGAATCAGAATCGCCACCATTGACAGGATCAGGAAGCCGATTTCACCACCCGGCAAGTTGGTCAGGATTTCTTCAACAATGTAGTCGCCACCGGTGTAGGTGAAGGCCATGCTGAAGGCGGTGGCACCGAGTAATATCGCGAATACCATCGCGGTGATCTTGACGGTTTCCTGAGCCGACTGGTAAAGCATTTTCCAGCTGAACTGGCCGTACACAGTAGCCAGTAAAATCGCACCAATACCGCCCAGAGCCGAGGATTCGGTCGGCGTGGCGATACCAGCAAAGATCGATCCCAACACCACCAGAATTAATGCCAGCGGCGGAATAATGGCGATGATCGCCTGGGTGTACATTTGGGTTTTGGTGTTGCCGTCGTCTTCGATGGGGAACGCCGGGGCGGCTTCCGGTTTGAGGAAGGAATACACCAAGATATAAAGGATGTAAATGCCAATCAGAATAAAGCCGGGCATCACTGCTGCCTGGAACAAATCGCCAACCGGAATCCCCATCACGTCACCCAGAATAATCAGGATAATGGACGGTGGAATAATCTGCCCCAGCGTTCCCGAGGCACAAATAGTGCCGCAGGCCAAGGACTTGTCGTAGTTGTACTTCAGCATCACGGGTAAGGAGATCAGACCCATGGCCACGACAGAGGCACCTACCACGCCGGTCGAAGCCGCCAGCAGGGCACCAACCAGCACGGTTGAGATCGCCAAACCGCCACGAACCCGGCCAAACAGCTTGCCCATGGCTTCCAGTAATTGTTCCGCCAGTCGGGTGCGTTGCAGCACGATGCCCATAAAAATAAACAGTGGAACCGCCATCAGGGTGACGTTTTCCATAATGCTTTGAATACGGAACGGCATAAAGGCGAACATGTCCGGGCCTTCGGCAATAACGCCAAAAATCAGTGCCACACCGCCAAAGGTAAAGGCCACCGGGAAGCCGAACATCAGCATCAGCAGGGCCACAATAAACATCACAATACCAATCACAGTGCTGCCTCCTTATGGTGTTCGTGTTTGACGCCACGTAACTCGTTAACGGCGCTGAGAATCATGCCGACGCCGGAGATTGACGTAGCAAAAAAGGCCAACGGGATAACGGCCTTGATTACCCAGCGGGCGGGCAAGCCACCGGGATCGCCGGAGGTTTCACCCAGCTCCCAGGCTTCGTGGGCAAAACCGATGCCGTAATAACCCACCAGCAGGCAGAAGGGCAGTAACAGCAGCAGGCCGCCACCAATATCAATCCAGTTTTTCATCGCCATCGGCAAACGCTCATAAACCAGATCGACACGGACATGGCCTTCGGCTCTCAGGGTGTAGGGCACGGCCAGCATGAACATGGCGGCAAACAGGTGCCATTCCATTTCCTGGGAACCAATAAATACGGTGTTTAGCGCATAGCGCAGGACAACGTCGACAAAGACATTGACCAGCATGATCACAAACAGTACGGCGGATATCGTACCGAGCAGATCGGAAAAGCGATTAATCGCTCGCTCAAGCCGAACTAACATAACTTTCTCCCTTGGGGGTACTTTTTTGGTACTTTGGGAAGCAGGGCAGATGCCTGACTCTGCCCCTGGCAGGCTGACGGTCGGGGGTGACCCTGTGGTCAGCTGCCATGAATCACCGGGGGCTTACTGGCCGACGGAGATACTGTTCAGATAGGCCTTGTCGGAAATATCCGTCCAGGCACGGGCTTTTTTCATGTAGCTGGCCTGGGAGTCGAGAATTTCCTTGGCCAGTGGGTCTTCTGTCGCTTTTTCAGCCAGCAGTTCGTCGTTGGCCTTGCGCATGGCGGCGATCACATCGGCAGGGAATGTTTTGATCTTGACGTTGGGGTATTCGCTGCTGATCACGTCCAGGTTAACGGCGGATTCGTGGTACGACTGAATGTACATTTCGTAGGCCGCTGCACGCATGGAAACCCGCAGAATTTCCTGCAGGTCGGCTGGCAGTTTGTCCCAGGTACGCTTGTTAACCAGGAATTGCAGCTCGGTTGCTGGTTCATGCCAGCCGGTGTAGTAGTAGGGTGCAATCTTGTGGAACCCCATACGCAGATCCAGTGACGGGCCGACCCATTCCAGCGCGTCGATCGTGCGACGTTCGAGGGCGGTATACAGCTCCCCTGGCGGAATATTGGTCGGGCTGACGCCCAGCTTGGCCATCACTTCTCCGGCAAAGCCCGGAATACGCATTTTCAGGCCCTTGAGATCGTCCAGCGAGTTGATTTCTTTCTGAAACCAACCGCCCATCTGGTTACCGGTATTACCACCAGGGAAACTCATCAGACCAAACTGGCTGTATACCTTGTCCATCAGTTGCATGCCGCCGCCGTAATAAAACCAGGCGTATTGCTCAGGTGCGGTCATGCCGAATGGCATGGTCGTGAAATACAGGGTATTGGGAACCTTGCCTTTCCAGTAGTAGGAAGCCGAATGGCCCAGATCATACTGCCCGGCACGCACCATATCGAAGACCCCAAAAGGTGCCTTGTGTTTGTTGGCGGAGTCGATGGTGATTTGCAAACGGCCGTTGGACATCTTTTCTGCCATGGCGGCCATGTTACGTGGTGAGTCACCAAAAATCGGGAAGTTGGCTCCCCAGGTTTCAGCCATTTTCAGACGGTAAATCTTGTCCGCTGCCTGGGCACCAGAGGCGACAACCAGACCGCAAAGTCCGGCCAGCAGGCCGCGCTTCAGTTTTGATAATTTGAGCATCTTGTTGTTATCCTTTTTTATAACCCGTCAGAACGACGTCGAGGCGGCAACTGCCTGCACGACCATCAATCGTCTCGTGGAGTTCCTTATAGTCGTCGCAGATGGCTGCTACGGCTATTCGTTGGACTGCGGTTACGCATAGTATTTATACGTATATTGCTTTCCTTGTTGGGTTATTTTGCTGGGTATTAATACGTACGTAGTCGACAAATGCTGGGCCTATAAATGCCTGTATTTACCATCAATACGGTGATTGATAGAAATTCGAAGTGATCGTGGTAGAAACCAAAAAGATAGGTAATTGACCTATGCTACTTTTGTCTAAGTTAGTGTTTGCTGGCTTGTTTGGGCATGTCCGGGGGGCAAAAAACTGCCGACCGGGTTGGAAAAACAGACAATGGCGGATGAAAATCGGCGCTTATGGGTAATTAATATCCGATTCCCCGCAATGCCAGCAGATTGCTGACAGCCTGATAATGGAGGGCTGCGCCATGACGACTGATATCGAAACGATGCGCCGCGTACTGCGTGAGCGGTCTCTTGTGGATGAAACGCAGGCGCTGCATGAGCTGGTAGCACACAGTTGTTTGGCACAGAACCCGACTCAGCGTGGCGCGATTGAAGCGACAGCTGCAGTATTGGTGCAGCGGGTACGTGCCGACAGTCGCCCGACCCTGATGGAAGATTTCCTGGCGGAATATCAGCTCAGCAGCCGTGAAGGGGTGGCTCTGATGAGTCTGGCAGAGGCGCTGTTACGGATACCCGACCGGCTCACCAGAAATGGGCTGATTGAAGACAAGCTGACGTTTGGCAACTGGCATGCACATCGGGGGCATTCGCCTTCTCGCCGGGTTAATAGCGTGACCTGGATATTGATGCTCACGAGCAAATGGCTGGCTCCCACTGCGGATCAGGACTGCGGCTATCGCTGGCGCAGCCTGCGAAAACGACTGGCTCAACCGCTATTACGGGTCGCCATGCAAGTGGCGATGAAAGAACTCGGTCGCCAGTTTGTGTTGGGGCGAAATATCAGGCAAGCCAGTCTGCGGGCAAGGCCAATAGCAGCCCGTGGTTACACTTTCTCTTACGATATGCTGGGGGAAGCTGCACGTACCGAAAAAGACGCCCAGTTCTATCAGCAGGCCTACCGCCGGGCGATCGTTGCACTGGCACCGCAATGTACTGCTGCGACACTGGCCGACAATCCTGGTATCTCCGTCAAATTGTCCGCCTTGCATCCGCGTTATGAATTTTCCCAGCGTGAACGGGTATTGGTGGAGTTGGTGACGCGCACACGTGAGCTGGCACGTCAGGCGTGTCAGGCGGGCATGGGTTTTAGCATTGACGCCGAAGAAGCCGATCGGCTGGATCTGTCGCTGGATGTAATTACTGCGGTATTGCAAGACCCGGAACTGGCGGGTTGGGATGGCTTCGGGGTGGTGGTACAGGCATTTGGCAAGCGCGCCCCTCAGCTTCTGGACTGGCTTTACGCTCTGGCTGGACAGCTGAATCGGCGCGTCATGGTGCGGCTGGTAAAGGGCGCTTATTGGGATACTGAAATCAAGCGGGCTCAGGTGCTCGGCCTGGACGGCTTCCCGGTGTATACCCGCAAAGTGCACACGGATGTTGCTTACCTGTGTTGTGCGGAAAAGCTGCTCGGTATGACCGACCGTATTTACCCGCAATTTGCTACCCATAACGCCCATTCTGTTGCTGCAGTGCTGCATTTGGCAGAGCGGCTTGATAAGGACAAATACGAATTCCAGCGCTTGCATGGCATGGGTGAGTCCTTGCATGAGGCCGTGCAGGCGGAATATGGCAGCCGCTGCCGGATTTATGCCCCGGTCGGAGCTTATCGTGATCTGTTGGCGTATCTGGTGCGGCGTCTGTTGGAGAACGGTGCCAATAGCTCGTTTGTCAGCCAGATTGCCGATGCCACCATCGCTCCTGAAACCATCGTCCGGGATCCGTTTGAGCTGGCCGGCGCATTCACTCCCGCCCCCAGTGAGCTGATTCTGCCTCCGGCACAACTGTTTGGTGACACTCGCCAAAATTCACGCGGTTGGGATATGACCGATCCGCAGGTAATGGCAAGCCTGCTGTCACAACGGGAGCACTTTGCCCAGATCAAATGGCAAGCCCGGCCGCTGATCGCTGGAACAGTTCAGGGAGGCATGCCGCAATTGGTGATCAATCCGGCGGATCCAGAGGATGTTGTCGGCCAGGTACTCAATGCCAGCCCTGCTGATATTGAAACCGCGATCGTGGCTGCTGTGCGGGGTGCTGCATTGTGGTCTGGCGAGCCGGTTGTTCGCCGGGTCGAGACACTGCAACGACTGGCTGATTTATACGAACAACATGCGGTCGAGCTGTATGCGCTGATCCAGCGCGAAGCCGGAAAAACCCTGACGGATGCGATGGGTGAGCTGCGGGAAGCCGTCGACTTTGCCCGCTATTACGCCAGTCAGGCGTTGTCCGTCGGTTCAGAACGGCGTGGCTGCGGTGTCTTCAGCTGTATATCACCCTGGAATTTCCCATTGGCAATCTTTACCGGTCAGGTGCTGGCCGCCGTTGTTAGCGGTAATGCGGTGCTGGCCAAACCGGCAGAGCAGACGCCATTGGTGGCAGCAAAAGCCGTTGCCCTGATGCACGAAGCAGGCATTCCTGTGGCTGTGGTGCAATTGTTACCGGGTTCCGGTGCCGAGGTAGGTGCTCTGTTGACCACGGATGCCCGTATTCAGGGTGTCTGTTTTACCGGATCGACGGCAACGGCACAGAGCATTAACCGCGCTATGGCTGGCAGCATGGCAGCCAGCGCTCCTTTGATTGCCGAGACTGGCGGACTGAATGCCATGATCGTTGATTCGACGGCTTTGCCGGAGCAAGTGGTTCGCGATGTGCTGGCATCGGCGTTTCAGAGTGCCGGTCAGCGCTGCTCGGCACTGCGGCTTTTGTATTTGCAGGAAGACATTGCCGCTACGCTGCTGGAGATGCTCTACGGTGCCATGGATGCATTGACCATTGGCTTGCCTTGGCAATTAAAGACGGATATTGGCCCGCTGATTGATGCCGCTGCACGTAATCGGTTTGACGCCTGCGTTGCCGATTTTGCTGCCCGGGGGTGTTTGCTCAAACGTCTGGATCTGCCCCGGCAGGGGTTGTTTGTTGCACCGGCGGTGGTGAAAGTAGCCGGTATTGAAGATATGACGGCAGAGATCTTTGGCCCGCTGCTGCATGTGGCGACGTTCAGGGCAGCGGATCTCGATCGGGTAGTGGATGCAATCAATCGCCAGGGCTACGGCCTGACCTTCGGTCTGCAGACCCGTATGGAGAGCCGTATCGGCAGCGTGTGCCGGCGTATCCGTGCGGGCAATATCTACGTTAATCGTAATCAGATCGGTGCTGTTGTTGGCTCACAGCCCTTTGGTGGTGAAGGTTTGTCGGGTACTGGCCCAAAAGCCGGTGGACCATTGTATCTTTACCGTTTTCTGCAACTTGAGCCGGAGCCAGCGGCGGCGTTTACATTTGCACCTGCTGGCTCCGACTTCGTCAGCCGCAGCGATCTCGACGGTGCCATTCAGGCTGTTCAGGCTATTCAGCCGATCCCGGCGCTTGCTTTAGCTCTTGATCTGGCTATCCCGACGGTGGATATAGATGCTGCGCAAACTCTGCTACGGCGAGTGAACGACAGTTTTGCCGCACTGGATATCCAGGTTCGTCTTGATCACCCACCGACACAGCTGTTGCCGGGGCCGACGGGAGAACTGAATCGCTGGTCTTTGTATCCGCGGGGTGTATTGCTGTGCTGTGGCCCAGGTTTGCAGCGGGCCCTGAGACAGACGGCAATGGCTCTGGCCTGCGGTAACCGGGTGGTGGTGGTGGCTCCCGGAGCGGTGGCTGCTGTCGGCCAGTTGCAAGGCAACCACTGGCCGATTCAGGCTTTGGACGGAGTGATTCCCGCTGCTTTGCTCAGCAGCCTCAATGGCTTTGATGCCGTTGTGTGTGGCAAGGCCGAGTGGTTGAGAGATTATCGCAAGGCATTGGCAGCGCGGGAGGGTGCTCTGTTGGCGCTGATCAGCGACGACAGCAACAGCCATCGTTATCTGTTGGAACGCCATGTGTGTATCGACACCACCGCTGCCGGCGGTAATGCCAGCCTGCTTGCCCGTTCTGGCTAGGTGTGATCTCTGACTAGCCTGACGCTGGCAAGGGCTGTTCGCCCAAGCCGGGAAGGCGGAAGTCGCATACCCCATCGGGAAACACTGTCGCCAGTTGCGCTGCAAAAGCGGTGACATCCAGTGGTTTATAAAGACCGCTCTTTATCGCCTCGGCTACCGGTATTCGTTGGCACATCAGGGTGGTGGCTCTGGCGTCGTCGCCAGCAGCCTGGCGGCTGCTCTGGAAAAACGGCATCTGCCGGGTGCAAGTCCCATCTGGGTGGTTATTCCAGTGGCCATCCCAAACATCGTCGCCACTGGCGATCAATTCTCCTTGCTGATTCATGCAGCGATCACTGGCGTAGGCAGGGATGGTATCGCGCGCCAGTTTTCCCGTGCGACGCTCACTGAGCCAGCGATCCATGGCAGCGAAGGCATCCCAGCGGGCTTTGTAGCCGGGCTCACTCATCCAGATACTTTGCCAGCGATTGAATCCGTTGCGGGCAATGATCCGGCTGCGGGACGAAATCGCCGACCAGCTGTGGTGCATGTCCGGTTTGGCGTCTTGATAGGGGCGTACGTCGATCAGCGGAATATCGAGTTTGCCGCTGAATACATTGCCGGATAGCCAGGCCGCTTTGGCGGCTTTTCTGGAGCCGGTGCTGCGCGGTGCCAACGACATCAGGTGCCCTTCGTGGGTCATGTTGTGTTCGCCATAGGGGCTGAAACGACGCCAGCTGTCATCGTTGCTGGCTAGCCAGAGGTGTGCCTGCTGCATCTCCGGCTGGGGTTTCCAGCCGCCAATCTTGCGATTGAGGTCGAAAAACTGGGCAGCACTGATGAGGCCGTTTTTCCAGGCATTCAGGCCATATTGAACGCCACGGTTGTCGCTGGGAAGCAGTCCATATCCTTGAGCGTCGGTGCCGTATACCTGGCGCAAGTCCTGCCAGTGATTCCAGTCGGTGGCTGCATTGACGGCAGTGCTGTAACGAGGGTAATGGGTATTGAATCTGGGGTTGTTGACGCTGGCTGAAATGCCACGCCAGCTGTGGGCGCATTCGGTGGTACCAGCGGGAATGACCGGCCATTCCAGTCGCATCAGACTGGCAGCCCAGCTCAGATAGTCGACCACGCCGGGCTGAAAGTCGTTGGTGTAACTCAGCCCTTCAACCAGGCTGCGGTGCTGCGGATTGCGCCAGAAGTCACGGTCAGTGGCGAGATGGTCGAAGTAGTATTCCAGCAATTCGCAGTCCAGCCCGTAAGTGACTTGGGTGACCATATCCGGGTAGGCGATAATCGCCACGCCGCCATCAATCAGACCGGGGCGGTTCTGTGCCAGCAGATACTGTTGCAAGCCTCCACCGGAATCACCAAAACCTATGGTGTAGTCGGGTTTGCCATAGCGGCTAATAAATTGCTGTTTGAGCCGGAGGGCGGTGTCTTCCTGGAGCCAGACGTTGTAATGAAAGTCCGTCTCGGTGCCGGTGGAATAAACGACAGCAAAGCCTTGCTCCAGCGCCGGTTTCATATCACGCAGCAAGCGTTGTAACCGCGCTTCGCCCTGTTGGAAACCAATGCCGACGGCACCCTTGAAGTTGTAGACCAGCTTGCCATTCCAACGGCTTTTATCGATAGCGTCTGGTTGATCCGCATTCCCTACCGGCATCATCACGACATAGATAAACCGGTTAATGGTACCGGTTTCCATACGAATCCAGAGAGACGCCGCTGTGCTGCTGACGCCAGCGTCAGAGGTTGGCAGTTGATCGTCAAAACGTACAAAATCTGGCTTGGCGGGGTTGGCCGAGGCGGGGTCTTCAACAAAATAATGCAAGCGGGTTGGCAGCCCGCAATCCTTGCTGTAGCCGATCACTTCGTTTGTTCGTGAGCCATCGGCATTTTCTCGATATACCGCGACTCCCAGACGTTGCTGATTGTCTACCCGTGGCTGACCCAGACCGGATTCCAGCGACTGGCATAAAAACGGATACAGAGGTGGCACTTGCTGGGTGGAGCCATCGGACTGCCGTGTTGTCAGGGCAAACAAGGGCGTTATTGGCCCTTCGCTGCCGTAGGGGATTGGAAAATGGAAGGTTTCTGGCGGACGAATGATTTGACTTGGCGACAATCCGGTATAGGACGGTAACGACAATACACGGCTGGCTGCTGGTATCTGCTCGACGCCAGGGAGCTCTGTTGAGTCCAGGGCATCTTTGACGAGTTCCTCGACATAGAAGTAACCCGCCAACAGCAAAACAGCGACAAGCGAGATGGCGGCAAAAACCAGTTTCATAGGGATCGTCCAGTAAAGTCAGAAAATAACGGAATATAAATTATTGGTTTGGATGACCCGGACTGTTCGGCTGTGGGCGTCCGAATCCAGCATCGGTTTGATTGTTGCAACGTATCTGCCTGTTGCGCCACGATATACTGTGGCGGAGGTCAGTACCATCTTCGTCTCAGAAACACGCGGGAGGTGGTCTGTTCGGGCTATTCGTTTGCTGGTGGTTTCTTTATGAGTTGCTTGGGAAGCGCCAGATCCGCTTGCCGGTAATCACACACCCCATGACTGAAGATTTTTTGCAGCGTTGCCAAATAGGGGTGCATATCTACCGGCTGATATAATCCTTGCGCCAGTGCTTGTTCGACGGGCTGCAAGTGACAATGGAAGGTATGGCCAGCATAGCTGTCTCCAGCAACCTGCCGTGAACCTTTGAAAAACGGCATCCGTTGGCTGCAGGGACCGTCCGGTTTCCCGTTCCACTCGCTGTCCCAGACCTGCGCGCCTGTGGCGATGACTTGTTTGTCTTTGCTGAAGCAGGTATCGCGGGCCAGTGGTGGCTTGGCTTGTAAGGCCGGCAAGCCCTGATTTATACCCATCAGCCATTGGTCCATCACCGCAACCGCATTCCACATCGGGTTGTAGGGTTTGGTTGTGATCCAGAGCGGGCTAAGGCCAATGTTGGTGCCTGCGTCGAGCAAGCGCTGGCGAATCGACAGCGCTGCCCAGCTGTGGTGGATGTTTTGTTCGGGATCCAGATACATACGGACGTCCATGATAGGGACGTCGATCTTGCCGAGGAAGACACTGCCTGCCTGATAGGCACCTTTGGCGGCTGCAAGGCTGCCATGGAAACGCGGAGCCACAGCCATCACGTTGCCGTTGTGAGTCATGTTGTGTTCGCTGTAAGGCGTCAGCCGGTAAAGCCTTGGGTCTCCACCCAGATGCCAGAGCCGTGCAGGCTGCATGTTGTCTGCGGGTTTCCAGGCACCAATACGGGCATTCAGTTCAAGAAATTGTGTAGGTGATATGACGTGCTGGCGCAGTGCCTGCAAACCGTATTGCACCCCCAGGTTGCTCCAGGGGGAATAGGCCCGGCCACTGTCATCGGTACCATAGACGTCGCGGTTGTCTTGCCAGTGGGTCCAGTAACTGTGCTGACGTACCGGGCGTGCAAAACGATCCCATTCGGTGTGAAACTCCGGGTTGTTGATCAGCGGTGTAGAACCGCGCCAGCCCGCGTTGCATTCAGAGCCGGGGGGCGTATCGCCAGGCCATTGCCCGCGTAGCAATTGAGCCAGCCCTTCCAGCCAGGCCATACGGGGCTGTTTGCCGGTGTTCTGATCGGGCGCAACACTCAGTCCCATCACCGCCTGACGATTGGCCGGGATGCGCCAAAAAAGGTGATCGCTGGCGAGATGGTCGAAGTAGTACTCCAGTAGTTCGCAATCCAGCGCGTACAGGGTTTGCGTCACCATATCCGGGTAAGCGATCAAGGCAACACCGCCATCAATCAGCCCTGGAGCATTCTGGGCCAACAGATATTGCTGCAAACCGCCACCCGATCCGCCCAACCCCATGGTGTACAGTGGCTGCCCATAGCGGCCGATAAACTGGCGTTTTACCCGTCGTGCGGTATCTTCCTGCAGGCGAATGTTGTAAGTGTTGTTGGTCTCGTTAGCAGTGGAATAGATCACCGCATAACCTTGTTCCAGCGCGGGCCGCATTTCCTTGATGATCCGATCCAGACGCAGTTTGCCCTGTTGGAAGCCAATGCTGATACCACCCTTGAAGTAGTAAATCAGTTTGTGGTTCCAGAGTGTTGTATCGGGGTCGGCGGGCCGATCCTGATCGGTCGTTGGCATCAACAGGGTATACGTAGAGCGGTTGATCGTGCCAGTTTCCGCCCGTATCAGCAGCTCGGTATTGGTGGGCACTGTCAGGATGTCGGCATCGACCCGCTGCGGGTATTTGCGGTCGTCGTTAAGGTAATACAGATAATGCAGCTGAGAGGGCAGGCTGCAATCCTTACTGTAGCCAATCATCAAATCCGAGCGTTTGCCGTTCGGGGTTTTGGCAAATACCGGCACCCCCCAGCCCTGAGTGTTATCGACCAGTGGCTGCCCCAGTCCGGATTCTTCGCTTTGACATAAAAAGGGATACTGTAACGATCCGGCATTGAGCGGTTCAATCGGCCCCTTGTCTCCCAAATCAATCGGAAAGTGGAAATATTCCTCCGGCAAGGTCTGGAAGCGGGGAAACACCCCCTGATAGGGCGGTAGATTTGTCTGGCGGGCATGTGGCGGAATACCAACGACCCTGGGCCAGGGACTGTCGAGCCCGGCCTGCTGGCGCAGTTCCATATAATAGTGGTAGCCATAACCCGAACCTGCGGCCAGCAGCAACAGGGCTACCAGTAAACCTTTTTTCATGCGTCGAATCCCCGTTTTTGCCAAACGGCCCTGTTTTTTCGTGGATACAAGGGATGATCCTCCGCGATCATCCGTTGTGGTGATGCTGGCGGTGGGCCAAATTCGTATCGGTATGCTCTGAAATACAGCTTAGTCCACTTTGGTCATGGTGACGGGAACCCATTGCATCACTCAATATGCTCTTCGGCACTACGTATTGGTTGTGGGAAGGGTTATTCGTTTGAAAAACAAATCAATATATCCGAATAATCTACTTAACGAATTAAAACAAATCGACGAGACTGGGGGCGTCAAACAGGTTATTCGGCAGGTTCCACTGTGTACAAGGAACTCGTCAGGCTCAAATAATCCTAACTAATCCAGCATTAATACTCTTTGACAGGCACCTGGTGCGAGGAGAACAAACATGGCAGGTTTTGATAAGGTCGTTGGCAGTTATGCCGAGGCAATGGAAGGGCTCGAAGACGGCATGACCGTCATCGCTGGCGGTTTTGGCCTGTGTGGTATTCCGGAAAATCTGATCGCCGAGATCAAGAACAAAGGCACTCGCGATTTAACCATCGTCTCAAACAACTGCGGTGTGGACGGCTTTGGTCTCGGCATTCTGCTCGAAGACAAACAAGTCAAAAAAATGATCTCGTCATACGTCGGCGAAAACGCCATGTTTGAACAGCAATTGCTGAATGGCGAACTGGAAGTAGAACTCACACCACAAGGCACCTTGGCCGAAAAAATGCGTGCTGCGGGCGCGGGTATCCCTGCCTTTTATACCGCCACTGGCGTTGGTACGCCGGTGGCCGAAGGCAAAGACACACGAGAGTTTAACGGTCGCGAATACTTGCTGGAAGAATCCATCCAGGGCGACTTTGCCATCGTCAAAGGCTGGAAAGCTGACCGCTACGGCAACGTCATGTATCGTCATACGGCACAGAACTTCAATCCGATGGCAGCCACTGCCGGAAAAATCACCGTTGTAGAGGTAGAAGAGCTGGTGGATGTTGGTGAACTGGAACCTTCCCAGATCCACACTCCAGGCATTTATGTCAACCGCTTGATCGTCGGTAGCTTCGAAAAGCGTATCGAAAAGCGGACAGTGTCTGACAGCTGATTCAACGACTACACAACTAACAACAGGTGACGACAATGGCTCTTACTCGTGAACAAATGGCACAGCGTGTAGCTCGCGAACTTCAGGATGGTTTCTACGTAAACCTGGGTATTGGTATTCCGACGCTGGTGGCCAACTACGTGCCCGCTGGTATGGAAGTGATGTTGCAATCAGAAAACGGCTTGTTAGGCATGGGACAGTTCCCTACCGAAGCTGAAATCGACGCCGACATGATCAACGCTGGCAAACAGACCGTTACCGCTATACCGGGCGCGTCTATTTTTAGCTCGGCTGAATCTTTCGCCATGATCCGCGGTGGCCATGTTGACCTGACCGTACTGGGTGCATTCGAAGTGGACGTCAACGGCAACATCGCCAGCTGGATGATCCCCGGTAAGCTGATCAAAGGCATGGGTGGTGCAATGGATCTGGTGGCCGGTGCCGACAACATCATCGTCACCATGACCCACGCTTCCAAACACGGCGAATCCAAACTGCTGCCAGAATGCAGCCTGCCACTCACTGGCAAGGGCTGTATCAAAAAAGTCCTTACCGACCTGGCCTGGCTCGAAATTGAAGATGGTGCCTTCCACTTGAAAGAACGCGCACCCGGCGTATCGGTAGAAGAAATCATCGAAAAAACCGCCGGTAAACTGATCGTACCAGACGACGTACCGGAAATGACGTTCTGAGCGGCTTCTAATATCTGAAAAACCAGGTTTCTAGATACTGTTTTATTAAGCAGGGCAGCACAATGGAACAGGTATCACGCTGAAATTTGACAGCATTAACAAAAAGCCCGGTCAGAGCAATCTGGTCGGGCTTTTTGTTACACGCCATTCTGAATATTGAACCCGTCACCGCCTTATTCGTGCGCGGATTCCTGCTAAGAATGCAGTAATCGGTCTGGCGGGAGTATTGGCAGAAAAACAGGTACTGAATTCTTTGGTACTGACGGGGTTTACAGTCAGTTGAGAGGTTTCCAGCTGGTGTTTCGTGATCTGCTTTCGTTATATTCTGCTCCAATGACTCCAAAGGACATCGATCATGGCTCTGCTGCAACGGATCAAGAAGAACCCCAAGCATTTTTTGTTAATTGCGATCACGGCACCTGTCATTTACGGCCTGATTATTCCGGTGGTGGTTGCGGATGTGTTTGTCTCGCTGTATCAGGCCATCTGTTTTCCGGTGTATCAAATACCCAGGGTAAAGCGCAGTCATTATCTGACGTTGGAGAGAAAGAAGCTGTCGTATCTCACGTTTTTTCAGAAGCTGAATTGCCTATACTGCGATTACGCCAACGGTGTGTTTGCCTACGCCAGTGAAGTGGCCGGGCGTACTGAGTGGTATTGGTGCCCGATCAAGCATTCAAGTCATGCGTTGCGTTCTCATGATCATTACGAAAAATTCATTGAATACGGTGACGGCACTGATTTTCCCAAGCAGCACAAGGCTCGCCGTCAGGCTTGTCGTGCGTGTGAAAGCAGTTGTTCACCGAGCGAGTAGATCAAGCATTCTGATCACTTAAGATTATCTGGGGTGACTGTCAGCTTCCTGCTGGCTCTGTTTCTTTTACTGCGGCACAATACCTGACCGAGCGGTCGGGTTCGACCGACTATCCTTGTAATACGATGACTGACACCACAGGTCCGCATGAACGATTTCAAACAATGGCTGCGTGCCATGCCCAAAGCCGAACTTCATTTGCACATCGACGGCAGCTTGCAGGCCAGTCGCCTGCTTCAGCTGGCCGCTAAAAATGGCGTTGAGATTCCTTACGACAGCGTTGAGTCGGTGGAGCAGGCCTACAATTTTGACGATCTGCAAAGTTTTCTGGATTTGTATTATCTGGGTGCCTCGGTATTGCGTGACGAGGAGGACTTTTATTACCTGATGAAGGACTACCTTGATAAATGCCGTGAGCAGAATATTGTTCATGCCGAAATCATGGTGGAACCTCAAACCTATCTGCCGTATGGCGTGGCGGTTGAAACTGTGCTGGCAGGTTTCCGTAAGGCGATTGCAGCTGCCAAAGCACAAAATGGCCAATCAGCGTTGATGATCCTGAGCTTATTGCGTCATCTGAGTGAGGAAGAAGCCCTTGCGATGCTGGATAGCGTCGAGCCATTCCGGAACGATTTTGTGGGCATTGGTTTGGCCAGTTCGGAGTTGGGTAATCCGCCAGAAAAATTTGCACAGCTGTACGCCAAGGCTAAAGAGCAGGGTTATAAGCTGATTGCTCATGCCGGGGAAGAAGGTCCACCGGAGTACATCTGGGGGGCGTTGGATGTGCTGCAGGTGGATCGTGTTGATCACGGTGTGCGTTGTGTGGAAGACGAGGCCCTGGTGAAGCGCTTGATTGCTGAGCAAGTGCCGCTGACGGTGTGTCCGTTATCTAACGTGCGTTTGTGTGTGTTTAACACCATGGCCGAGCATAATATTCTGGAGATGCTGGAGCAGGGGTTGTGCGTGACGGTGAACTCGGATGACCCCACCTATTTTGGCGGCTTTATGAACGAGAATTTTGAAGCACTGGCGGACGATCTGGGGATGACCAAAGCGCAAGCAGTACAGTTGGCGGCTAACAGTTTCCGCGCCAGCTTTTTGAGCGATGAAGATAAACACGCATTGATTCAGCAGCTGGAGCAGCATGCTGCGATAGCGGCGTAGCAAATATCAGGTCTGGCCGGTGTAAAACGCCTTGGCCGGTGCTTGTGTCATGCGGAAACCCCGAGCAAGGCTGGCTGGCGATGATTTATCCGTCCCAGCCTTCGTCATCCATATCGTCAAAACGACTGTCGGTTTTGTTTTGCGATTTGTCTTTTAATATTTTTGCCAGCCAGAATTCTGGCGTGCCATTCATTTGTTTTTGAATGTCTTCGATCAATTCTTCAACATCCGGGCCACCACTGACCTTGATGGGATTGACCCCCAGAGCAATGAGCTGACGCGTTGCCGAGCCACCAATCGAACCGCAGTAAACAACGTCGGCTCCCACCAGCCAGGCCAGCTTGGGTTTCAGTTTGTCTTCGTTACCATCTTTCTTTTCGTGGCCGAATTCCTGACTGGCCAGTAATTCAGCAGAATCAGCGCTAACGGCAAACAGGTAAAACGCCTGGGCAGAACCAAAATGCTGATCCACCATATCGCCGTCCATAGAGGCAAAGGCAACCAGAACTGCTTGTGGGTCGGCTTCTACGTCTGCAACGCAGGCGACGCTTGTCAATTCGCTCATACTCTCTCCGATGGCAACGGGTCAATGACTGTTACCGATGGTATTGCAAACACCAGGCCATAAAAATTCCATCAAGCTTGGATTTAAGTCAATAAAATCAATTGGTTAAAAAACATGTGATTGGAATGATCGTTGGAATAACCTCGACGAGGGGAGAGTAGTTATCTCCTTGTCGGCTTTCTGACAAATCTTGGTGACATTGACTCTTGGGCAGCGTCACCAATTTACCTTGGGATAGCGCGCCGCCGCGCCCGCCAGGGTTGTGGCTAATACTCTATGCGGGGCCAGCATGGCAGCTGGCGCTCCCAGGGTGCGGAGCCTATTAAAGGCCTGTCTGAATGGGTCGCTGTTTAAGCGACAGCTTCTGTTTGTGCTAATGCCGCCAGGAGTTCTGGTTTGATCTGCTCAATCCAGCCAGCCATGCGTTTTTCTGTTTCCAGTCCCTGGTTTTTATTATCCAGCGCGAGGCCGACAAAGCGGTCATCGATCACGGCTCGGGATTGCGAGTAGATATAGCCTTCGGTATCCCAGCTGCCGATGATTGTAGCGCCCAGTCCTTTAAACAGGCTGTATAGCTCGAACATGGCGTCGCAGTACCGTTCACCGTATTTTACCTGATTGCCCAGCCCATAAATGGCGACGGTTTTGCCGGTGAAATCGGCCCCTTCCAGCTGTGGCAGAAAATCCAGCCAGCTGCCGCTGCGGATATTGGTTTCTGTTCCTGGCAGCTGGCCTTCGCCATAGGTTGCTGTGCCGATAATCAGCGCCGGGTATTGCATCAGATCGTCGAGTGTCACCCGGTTGATGTTTAATGGTTTTGAGGCGATGTCATCGCCGAGCAGTTTGGCCAGTTTTTTCCCGATCAGACGGGTGGTGCCAGTGTCAGTGCCAAAAAAGATGCCTACTTGATTCATATCATGATGCCTTTGCTAAACGCTTCGATGAGATGACCATTGCAAAATTAAAACCAGACCGGCTAATAACCAGCTACCGCGATTGTTTGGGCTTGAAGTCTGATGTCTGGCGGTCTGGACTCAGGCGGTGGCTGGGCATCGGGCCGAATGGTTGGTGTCCACCGTGGTTAAAATGTGTGGTAGCTGACCGGGTTTTGTGTCGAAAACAACAATGCTGGATGACTCGGTCGTTTTGTTTGCTGCAGCTGTTCGGGATTTTCGGGGGGGCGGAAAGAAGGGAGCGGGCCAGTGGCCACACTCCCGGCGAGCTTATTCGTCGTCGAGCTGACTTTGCGGAGCTTCCATGACTGGCGATGCCCACAGGTCGTATTCATCGGCGTGTTCAATTTCTACTTCGATGATGTCCCCCGGTGCGCATTCGTGGAATTCGTTCAGGTACACCATGCCGTCGATGTTGGGTGCGTCGCCCATGGTGCGGCCAACAGCGCCTTCGTCGTCGATTTCGTCAATAATCACCGCCATACGCTGGCCGATTTTGCGGGACAGTTTGCGTGTGCTGATGGTTTGCTGGGTTTGCATAAAGCGGTCGTAGCGTTGTTGCTGAATCTCGGGTGCAACGTGGTCTGGCAGGTCGTTGGCTTTGGCGCCGTCGACCGGGCTGTATTTGAAACAGCCGACGCGGTCGAGTTCGGCTTCTTCGAGCCAGTCGATCAGCATCTGGAAATCTTCTTCGGTTTCGCCAGGGAAGCCCACCACGAAGGTAGAGCGGATCACCAGTTCTGGCACCATCTCACGCCATTTTTTGATTCGTTCCAGAGTGTTTTCGGCATGGGCCGGACGTTTCATCAGCTTCAGAATACGTGGGCTGGCGTGCTGGAAGGGAATATCCAGGTATGGCAGGATTTTGCCTTCGACCATGAGTGGCAATACGTCGTCCACGTTGGGGTAAGGGTAAACGTAGTGCAGACGGACCCAGGCACCCAGGTTACCGAGTTCGTTACAGAGGTCGTATAGCTTGGTTTTAACCGGTTTGCCGTTCCAGAAGTCGGTGCGGTATTTGCGATCAACGCCGTAGGCGGAAGTGTCTTGTGAGATCACCAGAATTTCACGGGTACCGGCATCTACCAGGCGTTTGGCTTCATCCAGTACATCGCCTATCGGGCGTGAGACGTGTTTGCCGCGCATGTCGGGGATGATGCAGAAGGTGCAGCTGTGGTTGCAGCCTTCCGATATTTTCAGGTACGAGTAGTGGCGCGGGGTCAGCTTGACGCCTTGGGGAGGCACCAGGTCGGAGAAGGGATCGTGTTCCTTTTTTAGCGGTGGCACCCATTGGTGCACGGCGGTCATCACTTCTTCGTAGGCTTGGGGGCCGGTGATGGCAAGAATGTTGGGGTTTTGCTCGCGAATGGTGTCGGCATCTTTACCCTTGCCCATGCAGCCGGTCACAATCACCTTGCCGTTAGCCGCCATGGCTTCGCGAATGGCTTCCAGAGATTCCTGTTTGGCGTCGTCGATAAAACCACAGGTGTTGACCACGACCACGTCGGCATCGTCGTAGCTGTTGACCACGTCGTAGTTATCCATTCGCAGTTGGGTCAGAATGCGCTCGGAGTCGACCAGCGCTTTCGGGCATCCGAGGCTGACGAACCCGACTTTACCGCTGCTGCCAGCAGTGCCGGAGCCGGAAGATGGGGTTACGGAAGTCGTGATGTCGGAGTGGTCTGTCATGCGTCGCCTCTGAAAAGCCGAGAATAAGGGCCGAGAAAGGGCAGTTACTGGCCCTGGTTCGAAAAAAGTCCGTCAGTTTACCTGACCGCAACGCCGTCGTCATGGTTATGCAGCCGCCGGATGCCAGCAATGTGTTTTGCAGAAAAGAGGATGTGTCATGGAAACGGTTATGGTGTTGGGTGAGCGGGTGTTCTGCTGTTTGCGGGCCTGTGCTATTGGGGTCGCCAGGGTTGTCATTTTGTTGCTGCTGTCTCAAGCGTTATGGGCGGGAGAATATTATGTGTGTACCGATGCCAACGGCAAAAAGCTGTTTTCGCAGACCCCTTGTCCGGCTGGTTATCCATCGTCGCAGTCGCAACATTATGACGTCCCGGCGAATACCGGTGTATCGCTGTCGCCCGCTGCGGCAGACGCCGGGGAGCGCAGTATCAGTGTCGACAATCAGGGTTTGCAGGAGATGACCACCAACAACCGTCGTATCGAGTTGCAGCGTAAGCTGGCGCAGGCGCAGCAGGCGTTGACGCAACTGTCGCAGCGTCAGGCGGAGGTGCTAACGCCGCTGGAGCAAACCCGCGATGGTATTGCCGGTAATAATGCCAATAACCGTCGCCAGCAGGTGAAGGATCAGATTATCGCCAAGAAGGCAGAATTTGATGATGAACGGGAGGTGTTGAATAACAGCATTGCTGCTTATCGAACCGAACTGGATCAATTATCCTCTGGCCATTGACCTGGCGTTGCCTTGATTCCAGGCGAGTTGCTGGTGATGGTTATGGCACGCCCAAAAATCCTGTTGTTATCTGCTTATCGTTCTGACAGTCATGGTTACTGGTCGGACTGGTTACAGACGGATCTCGACGCTGACTGGCAAGTACTGGAGTTGCCCGGTCGTTACTTTCGTTGGCGTATTCGCGGTAATCCGTTGTCGTGGCTGGATGTCTTGTCTCGGGTGCTGGACGGCTGGCAACCTGAGCGGATTATTGCTACCAGTATGGTAGATCTCGCCACCATCAAGGGGTTGTTCCCGACCTTGTCTGATGTTCCTTGCAGCTATTATTTCCATGAAAACCAGTTCGCCTATCCGGTGGCTGCCGGGCAGCACAGCTCGGTTGATCCCTTGATGGTGCAGCTGTACGGGGCCTTGGCCGCAGATGAATTGCTGTTTAACTCCCGCTTTAATCAGCACAGCTTTCTCGATGGCGTTGATGCCTTGATCAAACGGCTGCCGGATCAGTTGCCAACGGGTATTCGTGCTCGGCTGGAGGGAAAATGCCGTTGGTTGCCGGTGCCAGTGAGGGTTCCTGTGACAGCAACGGCAACGGCTCGGTCTCCCATTGCAGTCAAGACCGCTGACGACGCTGAACCATCAGGGTTGGTAGAGGGCGCTCCGAATACAGACAGTTTTATACCGTTATCTTCTTCCGGCGTATTAACCCGTGAGCCATTACTGTTGTGGAATCATCGCTGGGAGTATGACAAGCAGCCGGAGGACTTTCTGGCGCTGCTGCTGCAATTGAATGATCTGGGAGTTGGCTTTCGGCTGGCGTTACTGGGGCCGCGACCGAAGCAGGTTCCGGCGACGCTAGCGGCCATTCGTCAGCGCTTTGGGGATGTCATTGATGTCGATGGTCGTGTCAGCCGGGAGGAGTATATTGGCTGGCTGACGCAGGCGGATGTGGTGGTCAGTACGGCGATTCATGAATTTCAGGGTGTGTCGGTGCTGGAGGCAGCGGCGCTGGGAGCGACTCCGTTGGTGCCGGATGCGTTGTGTTATCGCGAGCAGTATCCGCCGTTGTGTCGGTATCCCCCCGGCGATATGGCTGCTGCGGGGCGGCGTCTGATTCCGTTGTTGGCTCAGCCGCAGCCTGAATTAATGCTGCGGCCGTGGTTGGTGGCGAATCTGGCGGAGGGCGATAACAGGATTCATACGCCGCCATCGGCCAGCGAGCGCTGGCAGCACTGGCTGTTGTCGGTGAAGTCGATGGGGCTGGGGCGGTGAAATCGCTTCAGTGTTGCTCTTGCAGCCATTGATGAAACGCGGCCTTGTCGCTATCACTGCTGGCGTTCCAGATATCCTGCAGCTGTTCCAGTCGAGTAACCGTACCGGTTTTGTCTTTGACTGCGACGTAGGCGACTTTCTGTTCTTTTTCGACCACGGGCTGGCCGGTAATCTTGTGGCTACCACCAATCAGCCAGATGGGGGATTGGGTTTGCAGCTCTTCGGCCTGATCGCGGTCACGTACGGGGGCATGGGTTAATACATAACGTTGACCGGCGCGGAAATCATTGTCGATAGCGACGGGTTGCCAGCGAATCAGGTAGCCGGACTCGTCTGGGGTGTTCCAGTTTTCTTCATATTGCACCACAATTCTCTGGCTGCCTTCGGTCAATAACAGTCGGTACTGGCCAGTGTACAGGTTGGGTGAATCCACGTTCTGGCCGTTAATGGCGAGCACGCGCAGGGTTGACGGTACAATCACTTCTACGTTGCCCTGACCCAGAGTGGTGAGGTCGTTGGCGGGTTGAACCGAAGAGACTGAACAGGCCCAAAGCAGGGAGGTCAGTGCAACAAACAGGGCTTGCAGGCTTTTCATCAGTACGAGATCTTTTATTTCCGGGTTTAGGTAAATTGCTGGTCATGGTTGAAATCATGGTTACGGTAGCGACGAACCGTCAGCTTCAAAGACCAAAAAGCCCACTCCATTGGAGCGGGCTTTGGCATACTAGCATATTTCATCGGGTCATTTAGGCCCATACAACACTGGTCTTAAGTGCTCTCCGTATCCGTATTACTACTAAGAGTCGCGGGTTGTAAAGGTCTTGTGCTGACTCAGAAGTCGTAGCGTACGCCGAGTTCTGTTTTGGCCACTGTGTCATTGGTTGTGCGGCTGGTATCCAGTTTTTCCAGGGCTACCCAAACCTGAAATTGCTTGTCCAGTGCATTGACGTACTCAATTTTTCTTGAAGCCTTGTCACCGGATTGGTCACATTTGTTGACGGCGAAGCGGGCATGAATTTTGTGAACACCGGTCTTGTAGGCACCGTAAATGCCATTGGTCGATGTTTTCTCGCCGCTACACAGGTTGCTGCTTTTGTAATCGAACGAGTCACTGGCGCGATGGGTGAACGCAGACAAGGTCATCTCATCCAGGGTGTACCAGACGCGTGCGCCCAGGATTTGTCCGTTATTGTCGCCATTTTTGTCTTTAACCAGTGCAATCTGGCCCTTGAATCCGCCGATTTTGTATTCACCACCAGCCTGGACGGTGTCGATATTGTTACCGTCCTTATCTTCGGTCTGGACACCTAATCCAAGCGTGAAGCCATTACCTTTGTAGTAGTACTGGGTCAGGCCGTCGTCGCGAATTGTGTACATGCGCAGGGAGTCCGAACCGTTGCTGAAGTAGGCACCACGAACAAATTTGTGCCAGACGGTTGTCTGCGATCCATGGTACAGCTCGCCCAACGCACCTTTGACACCGACATAGCCTAAACGCAGGGTGGGTGCTGATTTTTGCTCGAAGTCGACGCCGTATTCAATGCCACCTACGGCGGTCAGGCCGTGACCGATGTCGCTACTGGCCTTGATGCCAAAACGAGTCAATTTGTCGTCGCTGCTCATGGCGCTGTCTTCCTTGTCCAGAGCAAGGCGCACGGAGCCGTAGACATCTACTTTGGGCTCGGCAGCGATTGCGGCTGTTGCCAGCAGGCTCAGGGAAATGGCGGTTGCAGTCCTGGTCAATGTCATTATTTTGCTCTCTTTATTGTTATTGGCCTTGTGGCCAGTCTTCGTTTTGATGGCTGTACCTAGCCCCTGGTCTTGAACGTTCAAGACCAGCAGGGGCTTTGGAGGAGAAAAAGCGGGGGAGAATTACGGGTTGTTGGCTTCCAGGGCGGCGCCAATCAGATCTGGACCAATTTCGTCGGCAAACATTTTCCAGACGGGTTTCATGGCGTTAACCCATTGCTGGCGTTCTGCTTCGGTGATGGTCAGTATTTCGGTTTTGCCGGAGTCGATAATTTTCTGGCGGTCTTCTGCACCCTTTTTCAGGGCGATACGGTTACCGTGGGCAATGGCTTCGTCCATCGCGGTTTTCAGCTTGGTGCGAACGTCATCTGGCAGGCCGTACCAGAACTCGGCAGAAGTCACGACCATGTAATCCAGTACGCCATGGTTGGTTTCGGTGGCGTATTTCTGCACTTCAAAGAATTTTTTCGAATAGGTGTTGGACCAGGTATTTTCCTGACCATCAATCGCTTTGGTTTGCAGCAGGGTAAATACTTCCGAGAATGGTTTTTTCAGCGGGATTGCCTGTACGGCTTCAAACTGTGCCTGCAAAACGTCGGAGGTCATGATGCGGTACTTCTTGCCGGAAATATCTGCAGGAACGCGAATCGGGGAGTTGTCGGTCAGTTGCTTCATGCCGTTGTGCAGGTAACCGAGGCCAACCAGCAATTTACTTTCCATGGATTTCAGCAATTTCTGGCCTTCCGGGCCTTGTTGAAAACGGTCGACGGCTTCGATGTCCTTGAACAGGAATGGCAGGTCGAACAGTTGCAGCTGGTCGGTGTACTTCTGGAACTTGGACAGCGCTGGGGCGGCCAATTCAACGTCACCGAGCTGCATGGCCTGCAACACGGTAGAGTCGGTGAACAGCTGGGAATTAGGGTATACCTTGACGTCGATCTGGCCGGGCAAAGCGGCTTCTGCGAGTTCTTTGAACTTCAGCGCCATCTGGCCTTTGGGGGTGTTTTCGGCGACGACGTGGGAAAACTTGATTTCGATGGGCTTGGCAGCAGCCTGGTTAAATGTCAGCAGGCTGGCGCAAGCCAGCACAGTTGCGACTAAGGTTTTCATGGTCGATCCTCACTCTTAATTTTTATTGGCGGTGCTGAATGCTCTGGAATATCGGTGTGTCCAGGACGAATTCTTCAGACGACTGGTAATTAGCAACCCGTATGCCAATCTTGAAAATGGCTGCGATCATCTGCACGCTGGAGGCTGTCGTCGACGCTCAAACAGGTTGTGGGTATGGCCTGATTAAAGACGAAAACACCGCTGTTGCCGGGGTTCGAAAGGAAAGTCAGTCTGTTTCCTGAGACCTTGGGTCGAGCGGGATGAGTGGCTCGGATAGTAGCGTTGGGTACGGCAGGTAATTTGCTACAAAGAATGGCTGGTATGATTTCTTTATTTTAAAAGGGTGGTCTTATGCGCATGAGATATCGTCAATGGGGGGAGATACACCCATGAGTATGGTCACTGATTCCCAGACAACGGGAATTCAGCCAACGGTGGCGGATTTGGAAGCGCACCGCTCCGTTGCGCTGTCGTTGACCTTGTTGCTACTGGGGTGGCTGGTGGGCATGGTATTGGTGGTTGCCACCGTTTGGCAGTTGCAGGAAGACGAAGCGCTACAGGAGTTGGCGCAGGAGGCCAAGGTTATGGCGGATAGTGTCAGTAGCCATTTGCAGCAGTATCGGGGGATTGCAGATGCGGTATCCGACTTGCGTACCTTGCGGGAGGTGCTGGGCGCTCCGACGTCCGACGGGCTGGGTAAGCTGAATCGTTTCCTGCAACAGACCAATCGCAGCCTCGGCAGCGATACTCTTTTTGTGCTTAACCCGGCAGGTATTGTGGTGGGGGCCAGCAACTACGCCAGCAAGAACAGTTTTGTTGGCCATAACTTTGCTTTCCGGCCTTATTTTCAGCAGGCGGTATTGGGTGAAAGTGCCGGTTATTATGCGGTGGGGTTGATTTCCCAAGGTCGAGGCTATTATTTCTCTGCCCCGATTCTGGATGATGGCAAGGTGCTGGGTGTGGCGGTGGTGAAAATATTGCTGGAACCTGTCTTTGAGCGACTGGCTGCCAGGCAGCATGATTTTCTTCTGATTGGCTATGATTCGGTTATTTTTGCCGCTTCAAACCAGGATTGGCAGCTGCGCAGTCTGAATCGTTTGCCCGAGAGCCAGCGTGTGGCTATCCGGCAGTCACATCGTTATGGCAATTCCTCTCTTGCGCCGATGGCGACCAGTCCCGAGAGTGATCAGAATCTGTTTGATGATGCGTATATTCAGCTGGTATCTGGTGGTGTGATCCAGCGCTATCTGGTCGGGCGAGCCTTGGTACGGGAGGCGGGCTGGCATTTGTTTGCGGTCATGCCACGGATGGAATTGCTGCGACGTACGCTGCAGTTCAGCATCTATTTTTCGCTGGTGTACGGACTGCTGGTGTTGTTCTGGCTGTATTGGCGCAAGCGGTCGGAGGTTCAGCGCCATGTGAATAGCATGAATCTGGAGCTGGAGCGCCGGGTCGCCGGTCTGACCTCGGAATTGACGGAATCCAATGCTGAGCTGAAACAGCTGGTGGCTCACTATCAGCGTACCCAGAGCGAACTGGAAACCACCCAGAACCAGTTGATCCAGACCGCCAAGCTAGCGGTGCTGGGTGAGCTGTCGGCCGGAATCAACCATGAACTTAACCAGCCACTGTTGGCACTGCAAACCTACGCCGAAAACAGCCAGAAATTGCTGGCTCGTGAACGCTTCACTCTGGTGGCCGATAACCTGCGTGAGATCCTCCAGATTACTGGCTCCATGCATGCCATTGTGTCGCGCTTCAAGGTTTTTGCCCGTCGCTCGCCTCCCGACCCGCGCCCGGTCGATGTGAACGAAATCATCAATGCTGCCTTGATGATTATGAAACCGTTACTCAAAAAAGCCGGTGTCGGAATTGAGGTGGAATTACCCCCAAGCGGGCAAATGATTCTCTGTGAGCCGGTGCAGATACAGCAGGTGTTGATCAATTTGCTGACCAATGCATCGGAAGCGATGGAGGGCGTCGTTGATGCCAGCGTGCGGGTGCAGGTAGAGGATGGTGATGATCAAATCCGGATTCTGGTTATCGACAATGGCCCAGGGATTGCTAAAGAGCTGCAAAGCACAATCTTTGAACCCTTCTTTACCACCAAGCGTAAAGGATTGGGGATAGGGCTGGCGTTATCGCGCCGGATTCTGGAAACCTTGTCGGGCAGTTTGACTGCGGAATCGGGTGTGAATGGCGGAACGGTCTTTGTGATGACATTGCGCAAATATAGGGGAGTGGACGAATGATCGAAGTGTTGGTCGTTGACGATGAAGAAGGGGTGCGCAAGGCACTGGCACAAACACTGGAGATCGAAGGCTTTGCCGTGATCACCGCCGCCAATGGCCAGGAGGCTCTGGCGCAGGTATCGGGAGACTGGTCTGGTGTGGTGATCACCGACATCAATATGCCGGTGATGGATGGCATGGAGCTGATGCGTGCAATCCGTCTGATTGATGCCGATATGCCAGTGATCCTGCTCACCGGTCATGGCGATGTTTCGATTGCTGTCGATGCAATGCGGCAGGGTGCTTACGATTTTCTGGAAAAACCTTTTTCAACCGATCATTTGCTGGAAACCGTACAGCGCGCCCATGAAAAACGTTTGCTGACACTGGAAAACCGCCAGTTGCGTCAAGAGGTCGAAGTCCAGTCGCGACCCGGCCCTCGGATTATCGGTCATCACCCTGATATGAAAAAATTACGGGATACCCTGAATCATATTAAAGATACCCCGGCGGATGTGCTGATCAATGGCGATACTGGCTGCGGCAAGGAGCTGGTCGCCCGTTATCTGCATAGCCACAGCAAACGCAGCGACAAGGCATTTGTGGCGATTAACTGCGGTGCAATCCCGGAAAATCTGATCGAAAGCGAGTTGTTTGGCCATGAAGCAGGGGCATTTACCGGAGCGGGTAAAAAACGGATCGGCAAGTTTCAGTATGCCAACGGCGGTACATTATTGCTTGATGAAATTGAAAGTATGCCGATGGTGTTGCAGATCAAAATGCTGCGCGTACTGGAGGAACGCAAAGTGGAGCCACTGGGTGGCAATCAGCAAATCGACCTCAATGTTCGCGTGGTCGCTGCGACCAAGGTGGATCTGAAGGCGATGAGTGACCGGGGAGCGTTTCGTCTCGACCTGTATTACCGTCTGAATATGGTTCAGGTGCATATTCCGCCGTTGCGGGATCGACGTGAAGATGTGCCGGTGTTGTTTGAGCATTTTGTCTGGGCGGCTGCCAATCGTTACGGTTCGGAAGTGAATGCGTTGAGCGCCGGACAACGGCAACAGTTACTGGCCCATGATTGGCCGGGTAACGTGCGTGAGTTGCGTAATCTGGCGGAATGTTTTGTCTTGCTGGGCGGCGAGCGGGCGTTCGATAGTTTGCTGAAGTCGGGTGGTGGTGCCGGGCGAATATCGCTGGCGGAACAGGTCAGCCGCTATGAAGAAATGCTGTTGCGAGAAGTATTGGCCCGCCATCAGGGAAGACTGAAAGAGGCTCAGGAAGAAATGGGGCTGGGGCGCAAGACCTTGTACGAAAAAATGAAAAAATTTGATCTGGACAAGGAAATGTTCAAACAGACAGGGGATGACTGACCCCCAAATGGAGGATTTGAATGGGGGTTGATCCCCCCATTTTTTTGCAAGGATCCATCCTGATCGAGACGATTTTGCTGTTCTGCTGGCGACTAATAATAAAAAACAGTCACTAGATCGAGCCGAATAATGCGGTTGGCTCACCCGCCAGGTTAACTTCCAGAGCTGCATGCAATCCGCAGGATACAGGGTTTCCGCCATGTACAGCCTGGTTGCGGTTGTTTTCCCCTGGCGCTGGTTGTTGTTTCAGCCAGAGCTGCCTTTGTCAGGTGTCACTCCTTTTTTGTTTATTGGCACAGCACTTGCTGATGCCGGGAAGATGTTCATATCGTTCGAATTTCCCGCTGGCCATCCTGGCCGAAAACAATAAAAGGAGAGCAGATGATGAAGTTTATCAATCGTCTGGAAGATATCTTGATCGGCCTGTTGCTGGTCTCTATCACCTTGCTGGTGTTTGCTGAAGTGGTTATGCGCTTTGGTTTTAATACCGGTATTCACTGGGCGCAAGAAGCGACGTTGCTAATGTCGGCCTGGATGGTGCTGCTGGGTGCTGCCTGGGCAGTACGGGAACGTTCCCATATTTGTGTTGATGCGCTGTTGGAACAATTGTCTGCCAATACCCGTAAATGGGTAGTGCTGTTCGCCATTGCGGTGGCGCTGCTTTACTGCGGTCTGTTTATCAAGAGCTCCTGGGTGTACGTCGCCAAATTACACCTGATTGGGATCGAGCTGGAAGATATTCCTGTTCCCAAGTGGACGGTGGTATCCGGCTTGTTGGTCGGTTTCGGCTCACTGACCCTGCGGCTGATTGAACTGGCGGTGGCGGTCTGGAAAGGCGAGGCCAACGGTTTTCATGAACATCGGGAATCGCTGTTACACGATGATGGCTGCGATGAAGCCGGGGAGAAAGTGTAATGGTGGCGTTAACGCTGTTCCTGTTGCTGTTTGTCTGTATGGCGCTGGGGTTGCCGATTGCGGTGGCGCTGGGTTTCTCATCCATGACTGCGATTCTGTTTTTCACCAATGACTCCATGGCGTCGATTGCGCTGAAGCTGTTTGAGTCGGTGTCAGAACATTACACCCTGCTGGCGATTCCGTTTTTTATCTTGTCGTCATCGTTTTTGTCGTCGGGCGGTGTTGCTCGCCGTTTGATTGATTTTGCGACGGCATCGATTGGCCATGTGCGTGGCGGATTGGCGATGGCCTCGGTTTTGGCTTGTATGCTGTTTGCGGCGGTGTCTGGTTCGTCTCCGGCAACAGTGGCAGCGGTAGGCTCGATTGTGCTGGTCGGTATGGTGCGGGCCGGTTATCCGTTGTCGTTTGCTGCCGGTGCCATTTCCACTGCGGGGACGCTGGGTATTCTGATTCCGCCGTCGATCGTCATGCTGGTGTATTCAGCGGCGACCGAGGTGTCGGCGTCTCGTATGTTTATGGCCGGGTTTGTGCCAGGTATTCTGATTGGTCTGATTCTGATGGTGACTATTTATATTGTTGCCCGGCGCAAGAATTTGCCCGCCGAGCCATTCGCCGGATTCCGTACCATTCTGAAATCGGCCTGGAGCGCGTCCGGTGGCCTGATGCTGATTATTCTGGTGTTGGGGTCGATTTATGCGGGTGTGGCGTCACCGACCGAAGCGGCGGCAGTCGCGGCGGTATACGGTTTCCTGGTGGCAATCTGGGGCTATCGTGATATCGGTCCGTTAAAAGATCAGCCCTGGCACCGCGAAGGTGAAAATACCCTGATCATGCTGGCGCGTAATCTTGTGCTGTTGCCAGTGGGCATCGTACGGTCGGTATATCACCCGGAAGTGGGTGGCATTGTCCGCGATGCGGCACGGGTTTCGATTACCTTGCTGTTTATTATTGCCAACGCGATGCTGTTTGCTCATGTGTTGACGTCTGAGCAGATTCCACATCATTTGGCTGCCACGATTACGGAATGGGGTCTGCCAGCCTGGGGTTTCCTGATTGTGATGAACATCTTGTTGCTGATGGCGGGTAACTTTATGGAGCCGTCTGCCATTCTGTTGATCATGGCACCGATTCTTTTGCCGATTGCGCTGCAACTGGGGATCGATCCCGTTCACCTCGGCATCATCATGGTGGTGAATATGGAGCTGGGGATGCTGACGCCGCCGGTGGGGTTGAATCTGTTTGTCACGGCGGGGATTACGGGCAAGTCGATTGGTTGGGCAATCAAGGCCTGTGCGCCCTGGTTGCTGCTGATGCTGGTTTGTCTGATCGCGATTACCTTTATTCCGGAAATCAGCCTGTGGTTGCCCAACTACCTGGATGGTCTCTAACGCCAGAGAGTGGGTGTGTTGCCGGGTGGTGGCCCCTCCCCGGCAACGCCTCTTTTATTGATGCTCTATGATTTGCAACAGCGACTTTTGCTCGGCTCTGCCGGGCTTTTTTATTCAGCTACCAGACAGAGCAAGAAGGCTGAAGATGGCTGGTAGCTGAATGGTCTTTACAGCATAAAGCTGAACGTACCGGATTCGGTTTGATGGCAGCTGTCATTGTTTCCGCCAATGGTGGTGACGGTATCGGCTTCCATGCTGTAAGTGGCGGAGACGATGGCGTTGTCGTCATTGCGCTCCAGCTCGGCATCCAGGTTGCCGTCACTATCGTATAGATAAACGATGCCGTTGATGGTCTGCTGGTACTCTTCGTCAATTGCGATGGTGACGCTGTCGCCATCCAGACTCATGCTATGGCTGTCGGACCCGGGCCAGCGCATGGTGGCTTCATCAAAGTTGATGATAAACAGATCACTGTAGCTGCCATCGCTAGTGCCGGAGTCGCAGGTCAGGGTGTAGTTGCTGGAACTCAGGGCCAGATAGTCATTGTCATCAAGGGACATCAGAGCCCGGCTTGGTTCGGCGACGGTCAGGGTGTAGCTGCCAGTGATGATAGCCTCAATTTCAATGACATAGTCGCTGTTGGCACTGACGTCAATCAGGATGGCTTCGGTGGATGTAATGTAGCTGGAATTATCAATCAGCTCGCCATCGGCGTATACCAGCAGATCCAGATCGGAGTCGGTCGAGCCATCCAGCAGTATCATCACCCAGCCATCGGCTGCTGCGGTGTAGGTATAGAGGTCGGTTTCATCGGTGCTGCTGAGGTTGCCTTCGACGTATTGGTTAATGCTCAGGCTGTCGCTGCCCTCGGTCAGTGTGACACTGGTATCGCTTAATAGGGGGGAGACTTGGTATTCGGTGTTGGGGTTTGAGTCTGAGTCGTCGTCACTACCACAACCGATTAATGATATGGACAGCGCCAGTGTGGTCAGGCTTGTGGTGATGAGGGAAGGTTTGCTACCGGTCATGTGGTCGTCTCCTTATGAGGCGTGTTGAATTATGGATACGCTAACTACAACGGAGATGTTACTAATCGGTTGACAAAACGATGGCTGCTTGGGGAATCCCGGCCTGCTATCTGGTGAGGCAGGGGGTGCTGGCCAGTACGGCGTTGTCTTTTGGTTGTTAATAATTGGCCTGGAAATTGCCGAGAAATTTTGGCGGAGAAGTTGATTGTGGTAATGTCCTTCCTCTAGGCACTGCCAACCCTGCGTTTCTTTGCAGGGAGCCGAGCCAGGTATCGCTATTGGAGCGCACTGTCTGTTATGGGCCTTGCATAACACAAAGGAGTTAATACCGTGATTGAGCAGATGTTTGAACGGCTGGTGTATGCGTCGCGCTGGATTTTGGCGCCTATTTATCTGGGCCTGAGCCTGGCTCTGGTGGCGCTGGGTATCAAGTTCTTTGGCGAGCTAGTGCACCTGCTGCCGCATATTCTTGACGTCAGTGAAACCGATATGGTGCTGGTTGTTTTGTCGCTGATCGATATGGCGCTGGTGGGTGGGCTGATTGTGATGGTGATGTTTTCCGGCTATGAAAATTTTGTCTCGCGGATGGATTTGGGAGAAAACACCGAAAAGCTCGATTGGCTGGGCAAAATGGATACTGGCTCACTCAAAAACAAGGTGGCGGCATCGATCGTGGCTATTTCGTCAATCCATCTGCTCAAAGTGTTTATGAATGCCGACAATGTCAGTAATGATAAATTGCTCTGGTACGTGGTGATCCACCTGACCTTTGTGTCGTCGGCGGTTGCGATGGGATTGTTGGACAAGGTTACTCGCAAGGCTCATTAACAAACGCCGGAAGCGCCGGTTTTTGCTGTTGCCCTGTTGCGGCTTTCTATGGTCTTGACGCCCCCTATACGTTTTCTGGAATTTTATGAACGAGTGGATCAAGCAGTTCGTGTTTTTATGGGCGGTAATTGACCCTATTGGCACCATTCCGGTGTTTCTTGCCGTCACGGCATCGCTGAAAGATCCGGTGATGATTCGGCGTATCGCCTATAAAGCAACCGCAATTGCAGCGCTGGTGTTATTGTTTTTTGTGCTGGTCGGTGAGTTGCTGCTGGATGCCATGGGAATTCCGCTGGAGGCGTTTCAGATTTCTGGTGGATTGGTGTTGTTCCTGTTTGCACTGACGATGATCTTTGGTGAAAGCAAACCGGAAGAAGAAATCGGTATGGTGGCTCGAGGTATGCAGACGGCGGTTTTTCCGTTGGCGATCCCGTCCATTGCGTCGCCGGGTGCGATGATGGCAGCGGTATTGTTAACCGATAATCACCGTTTTTCCATCATTCATCAGGCGGCGACCAGTCTGGTGATTCTGTCTGTGTTAGTGGTGACGCTGATGTTTATGTTACTTGCCAGCCGGATTCAGAAAGTGATTGGTGAAGGCGGTGCCAGTGTGATCAGCCGGGTAATGGGGCTGATTCTCGCTGCGGTAGCGGTTAACTCTGTACTAACGGGCATTCAGATCTATTTTGGTCTTGGTAATGCCGTGCCCTGAGAGGTTGCTGATACAGATCAGCCCTGATGAATATAGGGTTCAATGGCTGCCGGATCGGCGAGGTGATCAAGATCCGGTGTGCGTTCAGCGCGCAGAGCAACCCAGGCGGCTACGTCTTCACGCCATTCCTCCATGGGCCTCAAGCGGGGCGCTGCCAGCAGTTTGGCCTCGGTTCCCTTGTTGGTAAAAACCAGAATGTGCTCAACTTTGTAGGCTTGCAGGCTCATGGCGGGTAGTGCTCGTTGTCAGGGCTGTGGCAGGGGCGCGGAAGTGTGCGGTGTTGCGGGCAGATCGTCAAAGGCATTTTCCCGGAACGGCAGTAACGTGGCCGCTTGCTGCTGGTAGTTCAATATCTGGGGTATTTCCTGTTCGATAAAGTCGGCGACGGCGGCCTGGAAATCCGGGTGTTGCAACTGGTGGATGCTGGAGGTGATGACCGGTTCAAAACCTCGACTGATCTTGTGTTCGCCCTGGGTGCCTGGATCAAAATGATCCAACCCATGCTCGAGGCAAAACTCGATTCCCTGATAGTAGCAGGCCTCAAAGTGGAGACCGTCGACTTCTTCCTTGCAACCCCAATAACGGCCGTACAGGGTATGGTCATCAAAAAAGTACAGGGCGCTGGCCAGGTGTTGTTCGTTGTGGCTGGCCTCGACCAGCATCATTTGCTGGTTCATCGTCGCTGCCAGCTGCAAGAAGAAGGTGTTGTTCAGATAGCCTTGTTGTCCGCGTTTCAGGTAGGTCAGTTGGTAGCACTGATAAAACCGTTTTATAACGTCGGCCGTCAGCTGTTCTCCTGTCAGGCGGCGAATATGGATGTTCATATCCCGCACGCGCTGCCGTTCTTTGCGCACGCTTTTGCGTTTGCGGCTGGTGAAAAATTCCAGAAAGTGCTCAAAATTGGTGTAGTTGCGATTAAACCAGTGAAATTGGCAGGCCTGCCTCAGCAGGTATCCCTGTTGTTCGGTTAATGTTTTCAGCTCGGCAAGATCGCTGCTGTTGGGGAAGTTCAGGTGCCAGCCGGAAGCTTGTTGATCGCGACAGTGTTGCTGCAGGGCTTCGATGGCGTCTTGCCAGGGTGCCGGGTTTGTAGCGTTGTGATAGAGCAGGCGTGGGCCGGTAGCCGGTGTAAACGGCGCGGCGCACAAGAGTTTGGGGTAATAACGGAAACCATGACGTTGGTAGGCGTCGGCCCAGCCCCAGTCAAAGACGTACTCACCATAGCTGTGATGTTTGCGGAACAACGGCAGAATCCAATCCGGGCGGTTGCTGGCGTCCCGGTGTAGCAGGTATTCAGGATGCCAGCCAGAGTCGCCGCCCATGCAGCCACTGTCTTCGAGCGCTTGCAGAAACGGGTAGCTCAGAAATGGGTAGCGCTCTGGCAGCAGGGTTTGCCAGTCCTGTTCTGCGATGTCGGCTATCTGCGTTATAACCTGAAATGTCGCCATAAATCAGTGACCTGAATGTGGAGTTTGCCTACTATGAGGGTAAATCGTATGAAGATAAACGTTTGCCCTGTAAGCATGCAAACCGGCAGCACGGGCATATTGTTCGCTAGCAGCCTGTCGGACTTAGGCGTTCGTCGCGAGGGAAAGACTGGTTTGAGCGATGTTTGCGCAAATTTGAGGCGAATAGTGGTTCTATATTAACTTAGCAATAGTTTGCTCAAAAAAGAGCCAGACTCAGCTTTTCCGCAGTAGAACAGCCCTAAGCCCGACAGACTCCCAGGGAGCGTCCTCAATGATTAAACTGGGCCTGCTGAGCGCCCGTTGGTTTCAGAACAAGGCATGAGGAGCGGGGTTTAGCGAGCTCAACAAGTGACGAAATTGAGAACGCCCCCTGGTGCTGACACATGTCCAGATGGGTGCTGATCGAATAAGAGTAAGATGCATCTATCTGTGACCAAGGAGAGAGTATTATGTTTTCCCTCGATAGCCGACTTCAAGCCGACACGGTATTTGTCGGGCGCTTGCCATTATGTCAAGTGCTGCTGATGAACGACAGCCGTTACCCTTGGGTGATTCTGGTGCCCCTGCGCAAAGATGCCAGAGAGTATTTTCATTTGTCGGTTGCCGATCAGACCCAGATGATGCTGGAATCTGCCTGGGTTGCGGAAAAACTGGCTGATCATTACTCCGCCAAATCGATGAATGTGGCTGCGTTGGGTAATGTGGTGCCACAGTTACATGTTCATCATGTAGTTCGCAAGGAAGGGGATCCGGCCTGGCCTGGCCCGGTTTGGGGTCATAGCCCGGCGGTTCCTTATGATGTCGATGCGCTGGAGCAACGGGTACACGAATTGAAGGGGTTGTTATCCAGCCATTTTATCGAAGACATGGATGGCGACGATGATATTGAAAACAACATCTACTGGTAAGGGAGCGCTTTTATGATCGTGCTGCGACGTTACATGAATAACAATCTGCGTAATTTCAATTATCTGATTGGGTGCGAAGAGAGCCGTCAGGCGATTGCGGTGGACCCGCTCGGTGCCGATGAGATGCTCGCACTGGCAGAAGAACAGGGCTATGAGATCAAACTGATCCTCAACACCCATGAACACCATGATCACATCGATGGTAATCCCCGTGTACAGGAGGTGACGGGTGCTGATATCTGGGCGCATAAAAACGCTGCTGAGCGTATTCCGAATGTTGCCCGTGGTTTGGTAGCCGGTGATGTGGTTGAGCTGGGGACTATTCGATTGACGGTGTTGTATACACCGGGTCACACCATGGCGCACTTATGCCTGTTAAGTGAAGACGGTGGCCCGGATGGCCAGCCGGTGCTGTTTTCTGGCGACACCCTGTTTAACGCCTGTGCTGGTAACTGCCGTAACGGTGGTGATCCGGATACCTTGTACGATACTTTTGTCTCGCAATTTCAGCCGTTGCCAGACGATACCCTGATGCACCCCGGCCATGATTATATGAAAAATAACCTCAGCTTTGCGCTCACTCGCGAGCCTGGCAACGACATGATCCAGTACTGGCTGGATCAGGTGTCGGCGTTTGACGCGGATGAGATGCCGGTGATGACGCTGGGGCAAGAGCGTACCTACAACCCGTTCTTGCGCTTGCACCAGCCACTGATTCGAGAGCGCCTGAAAGACGCATTTCCGGCGCTGGGTGACGGTGATCGTGATGTTTTCAAGGCGCTGCGGACGTTGCGTGATCAGTGGTAGTTTTGAAGCTGGTCGTTTATATGGCCGTAGTCCGATGCAGTGGCTGGCTGCCATTGGCGGCGTTTATTACATGCCGTAATGCTGGCACTACTTCTGCTTCAAACCAGGGGTTTTTCTTCAGCCAAAGCTGATTGCGGGGTGATGGGTGCGGTAGTACAAAAAACGGTTTTGGTACGTCTCGCCAGTGTCTGATCCGATCAGTCAGGGTCGGGTGCTGTTGCAGAAACTCCTTCGGCAAATAGTAGTTCTGGGCGTATTGACCGATCAGCAATATATGCTGCAGTTGTGGCAGCTGTCCCAGCAGCGCTGAATGCCACAAGGGTGCACACTCTGGCCTTGGCGGCAAATCACCACTTTTCCCCTTGCCGGGGTAGCACAACCCCATCGGAATAATGGCAATCTCGGCTTCGTTGTAGAACTGCTCTGGTGTCAGCTGTAACCACTCGCGCAGGCGCTTGCCACTGGCATCATCCCAGGGAATTCCGCTGGCCTGTACTTTGGTGCCCGGTGCCTGACCAATAACCAGCAACCGGGCACTGTGGCTGGCGCGAACAACGGGCCTGGGTGGAAAGGGCAGCTGTGCCGCACAACAAGTACATTGCCTGATGCGCTGCAAGAGCAGATCCAGCGAGTGTGTTTGCGACATGGTGTCGGTGGTTATGGTGGTTGCCGTGTGGAGCGGTTGCTTTGAGTCTGTGGTGTTGGTCATGTCAGCTCCTTACATGAATGATCTCCTTACCATAGCCGTAGTATTTTGCGGTGAGCAAGAGGGTGGGAGTGTCGGCTGGTTTGAATTCCGCTATAATGCCTGCCTTTTAAAATTTGTACGTCGTTGATTCGATACGTCAGCGCCGTGACACTCACATGTTATGCAGGACCATACGATGCGCACTCACTATTGTGGTGATATCAACGAAAGCTTGATCGACCAAACCGTTACTTTCTGTGGCTGGGTTCATCGTCGCCGTGACCACGGTGGCGTTATCTTCCTGGATGTACGTGACCGTGAAGGTCTGGTTCAGGTGGTCTTCGACCCGGATACCGTTGACGCTTTTAATACCGCTGACAGTGTGCGTTCTGAGTACGTGTTGCAAATTACCGGCCGTGTTCGTGGACGCCCGGATGGCACCACCAATGCCAATATGAAAACCGGTATGATTGAAGTATTGGGTAAGGATGTGGTCGTGCTGAACAAGGCTCAGACACCGCCATTCCCGCTCGATGGTTACACCGATGTGGGTGAAGATATTCGCCTGAAATACCGTTACATGGACATGCGTCGGCCGGAAATGCAAGACAAGCTGCGGTTCCGTTCCAAGGTCACTTCCGGTGTGCGCCGTTATCTGGATGATGCCGGTTTCCTGGATATTGAAACGCCGATTCTGACCCGTGCGACCCCGGAAGGTGCGCGTGATTATCTGGTGCCCAGCCGAACGCACGAAGGCGCTTTTTTCGCCTTGCCACAGTCACCACAGCTGTTCAAGCAGTTGCTGATGGTGTCGGGTTTCGACCGTTATTACCAGATCGCCAAGTGCTTCCGTGATGAAGACCTGCGTGCTGATCGTCAGCCGGAATTTACCCAGATCGATATCGAAGCGTCGTTCATCGACGAAGACACCATCATGGGTCTGACTCAGGACATGATCAAAGGCATCTTCCAGAAAGAATTGGGCGTTGACCTGGGTGACTTCCCTCGTATGCCGTATGCCGAAGCGATGAACAAGTACGGCTCCGACAAGCCGGATATGCGTATTCCAATGGCAATCGTTGATGTGGCGGAATTCCTGCAAAACATCGAATTCAAGGTGTTTGCGGCGCCTGCCAAGGATCCACATGGTCGTGTTGCGGCCTTGAAAGTACCTGGTGGTGCCGAGCTGTCTCGCAAGCAGATCGACGAATACACCAAGTTTGTCAGTATCTACGGTGCCAAAGGTCTGGCGTGGATCAAGGTCAACGATATCGAGAAAGGCGTTGAAGGCCTGCAGTCGCCGATCATTAAATTCATCGGCGACGACAACACCATGAAAATCATGGCGAAACTGGAAGCCAAAAACGGCGATATCGTCTTCTTTGGTGCTGATAAAACCAAGGTGGTTAACGAAGCACTGGGTGCACTGCGTTGCAAGCTGGGTGAAGATCTGAATATGTATACCAGCGAGTGGGCGGCATTGTGGGTGGTCGACTTCCCGATGTTTGAAGCCAATGACGACGGCTCGATTTCAGCCTTGCACCATCCGTTTACCGCCCCAAGTTGTTCCGCTGAAGAACTGGAAGCCAAGCCTCTGGAAGCCCTGTCCCGTGCCTATGATATGGTGCTGAACGGCTGTGAGCTGGGCGGTGGTTCCATTCGTATTCATGATCAGTCGATGCAGCATGCGGTATTCCGTGCCCTGGGTATCAGTGAAGAAGAACAGCAAGAAAAGTTTGGCTTCCTGCTCGATGCGCTGAAGTTTGGTGCTCCACCGCACGGTGGTCTGGCCTTTGGTCTGGATCGTCTGATTATGTTGATGACTGGTGCAAACTCCATTCGTGAAGTGATTGCCTTCCCGAAAACCCAGTCAGCGGCCTGTGTCATGACCAAGGCACCAGGCGAGGTGAGCAACGCCCAGTTGCGCGATTTGCATATCAAGCTGCGCGAAAAGCCAAAGGCTGAATCAGCGAGTTAAGTGATTGCTGTGCCATGATAAACGGGAGCCGGTAAGCTCCCGTTTTTTTTGGATAGATTGAATATCCTTATATTGCGGCCACGGGTATATTTATATTTATGTCAGGCATTGCCTGTCTGGTCGAATTCTATGAAATAGTCGTTATAATTCGAGCCTTCCTCGCCACCTCAGGTGTGTATTTTGCTGCTGCGTGCTCTCGCTCTGTTTGGTTGCTTCTCTTTGCTTACTGGTTGCGGCGCTTCCAATGGCGATACGAATACGGCTCCCTCGCTCTCGGTGGTTTCCACGATCGCCGTTGCCGGTGGCGCAGAGGTCACCTTGAGGAGCACTGCCAGTGATGTAGATGGCTCGATTGAGGGGTATCTCTGGGAGCAAGTGTCTGGCGAGGTCGTAGAGGTTGAGGGGGCAGCGACCGATACACTGACCTTTGAAGCACCTGTTGGACTGGACGGGTATGAGCTGGTGTTTCGTATCGCGGCAACGGATAACCAGGGCGGCAGTTCCAGCGCGAAGGTGACGGTGATTGTGGCGGCAGGAATAGCAGCCCCGACCAGTTTCAAGGTCAGATCCCCGGTTAATGCCAGTGGGGTTGTACTCGATTGGGATGCCATCAGTTTACCGGATGGTGCTGATGGAGAGATTACTTACTCTGTGTATTACGCCCGCCAAACGTTTAATGCCATCAGTTCGCTGATTTATTACGAATCACTGGATGGTGCTGGCGTTGAAAGTGGAATCACCACGACCAGCTATCAGATGAATTTTACTAACGGTCAGAAATATTTCTTTTTGCTTGTGGCAACTTACACCAGCGACACCCTGGTCGCAGAAAGTCAGCCCACCGCAGAAGTAGCAAGGGTGATCGGCAAGGCTTTTACTTATACCAGTCCGTTGAATGACACGACGGTCAGCCAGTGTGTGGATCTTGACGGCAACTGGGCTGATTGTCCGGTGACGGGGCTGATCGGGCAGGATGCAGAGTCGGGACGTACCGCAGCGGCAGCGGCGGGCAGTCTCAATAAAACGGGCGTCGGCCTGGGGGGCTTTGACTGGACCTTGCTGGATGCTGACGGTACGGTGTTGTCGCCCGGTAGCGAACAGGCGGATTGTATTCGTGACAATGTCAGCGGATTGGTGGTGGAGCTGAAAAACTCAGCAACTTCCCTACGTAATCCGGTGCATCAGTTCAGCTGGTATCTGGCCGATGAAACGACTAACGGTGGATATTCTGGGCTGGAAGCGGGGCCGGAATGTGTCGCTGGTGTCTGCAATACCGCTGCTTATGCGATGGCTCTTAATCGGCGAACCCTCTGTGGCGAGAGCAGCTGGCGCTTGCCAGTGGTGTCGGAATTACGCTCGATTTCAGATATTGCCGGGGCTTGTCTGCTGGATGGAGGTGGTTGTAAGTTGGCTCTGGATTATTACTACTGGACGTCGACGACCCGCGCCGATGCTCCGGATCAGGCCTGGATGGTTAATTTGTATGGTAAAACGGATACCTCATATGACAAGCAAGCAACTGCTCGGGTGATCATGGTCAGTGATGGGGATTCTGATGAATAAAGATTGGCTGAAATCACTGGTGACAGCGTGGCTCGGGTACTGGCTATTCAGTAGCTCGGCGGTTGCTGCGCAACAATGTCTGGACACCGTGCCAGATACCACCAATGAGCGTTTTGAAACACAGTTGGATGGCTCTCTCTATGAGCCACAGCTAGGGCTGCTCTGGTTTTCTTGTCTGTATGGCCAGCAGTGGAAAGATGGGGAATGTGCTGGCACGGCCAAGCGCCTGTCGCTGGCGGCGGCCTATGGCTATGCCGATGAGGTTGTGCTGGCGGGTTACTCGGGCTGGCGCTTGCCCAATATCAATGAGCTGCAGAGCCTGGTGGAGTGGCAATGTGTCAACCCGGCTGTTAATACTGATTATTTTCCTGAAATAACCAGCGGATATTTTTGGAGTGCATCCGCCAGAAATAATCACAATGATCAGCCAACGATCCTGATGGTGGATTTTTATAATGGTCGGGTACGAGACGCGTTGTATCTCAAGGGATATCTGTTGTTAGTGAGGGATATGTGATGACTTGTACTTCGCTTTTAATTCATGGAAAGCTGAAATGAAGAACGTTAAAACCGAAGTTGGCATGCTGAGACGGGTTCTGGTGTTTATGCTATTAACGGCGTTGGCTGGTTGTGGGGCACAAAGCGGCCCTGATGCGACTGGCTCCTCAGCAACGGATGGCTCTGGCACTGATACTGACAGTGGGGATACCGATACGGTTGATCCTGACAATGTTGCTCCGGTCGCAAGTGCCGGACTTGACCAGTCCGTGTACGAAGGGGCAACGGTTCTGTTACCAGGATCGGGTATCGACGAAGACGGTACGGTGGTGTTGTATGAATGGGCCCAGTTGAGCGGCACTGAAGCAGCGATTGTTAACCCAAATTCAGCCAATACGTCGGTGATTATCCCCGGTCTGACCGTGGCAGAAAACATGGTGTTCAGCCTGACGGTGACGGACAACGCTGGCGCCAGTGATACCGATACGGTGACTCTGTATGTGTATGTTGAGTACGACGAGAGCGGAAATCTGAAACCTGTTGTTGATGCTGGCAGTGATCAGGAGGTTCATGTCGGGCAAACGGTTTACCTGAATGGGTCAGCCTCCGATCTGGATGGCAATGTTGTGTCTTTTCAATGGGTTCGGCAACAAGGCCCAGCGATTGATCTGTCTGACGCGACTGAGGCAGAGGCTACCTTTACCGCGCCGGATGTGGCAGAAGACACGGATATTGTTCTGGTACTGTTGGCAACGGATGAACAAGGCGCAACCGGTTCTGATGAAATGGTTATTACCCTGTTTGCCGATCTCGCAGTCCCTGACAATCTAGCGGTGAGTGTTGACAGTTCCGAAGTGACGCTAACTTGGGATGAGGTGGCGTCAGCGGCATCCTATAACGTTTATTATGCGCGCGAGACGATCCCGGTATCGGATGTGGCCAATTACAACAGTTATCTGGGGGGCATGCTGGAAACTGACGTGATCACAAACCGTTTTGTTCTGAGTTCCACCGATGATGCCATCCGAACCTACTACTTCAGGGTGTCTGCGGTGCGTGGTGAGTACGAAAGTGATCCGAGTGACGAGGCGGTTGCGACCAGTACGATTGCTGTAACCATTGGTGCGACAGGCAAAAGTAATGATACGGGTCTGACTGCCTGTTATTCGGCCACTGCCGAGACGGTTTGCCCAAATACGAACTTTGGTGGTCAAGATGCAGATTATGGCAGGGATGCTGATGCCAGCCTGGTTAAAGAAGGGTCGGGTAAGGCTGGATTTGATTTTATCAAACTCGACTCGGAGGGCATCGCGCTGGCGGCAGCTGCCGAGGAATGGTCGTGTGTTCTGGATGTGAATACCGGGCTGTTATGGGAAGTAAAAGATGCTTCGGGCTCTGGCACAGAAAGGGATAGTAATTCGTATTTTACCTGGTACAGCACCGATACTTCGATAAATGGCGGCGCTGATGGTGTGGGTACAGAAAGCGGTGGAGGGGGGTGTAATCTGGACGGTGAGTGCAATACCGCTGCTTATGTAGACTATATGAATTCTATCGCTTTGTGTGGTTATAGCGCCTGGCGTTTACCCTCGGTTTATGAGTTGTCTTCGATCATCGATCATTCAGTCACAGCGCCTTCGATTGATGAGGATTATTTTCCCAATACGCTGTATGCCCGTGTTTATTGGACATCTGATGTTTATGGTGGAGAAAGTTGGGCGGCCTGGGCGGTTGATTTTAATGAAGGGGTGGTGAGCGGTACGGATACCAGTGGCTCGCAGCTGGCTAAAAGCAAATCCTTTTTTGTGCGTCTTGTAGGGGGGTGAATATGGTCATAAAACCGATTCTGTGGTCGCTGGTGCTTGGTGTTGGTGTTATATCCGGGATCTGTCATGCCGCGAGCCAGGCTTGTGTGCCAGGAGCTGTCTTGTATACGCCATCGAGTGATTTTGTACAGCATGGCGACACGGTGACGCATACACCCACTGGGTTGATGTGGCGGCGATGTCCAATCGATTATGACTGGAATGCAACGGCTAAATCATGCGACCTTGATGAATCAACGGATCGTAAAAGCTATTACACTTGGTCTCTGGCATTGGCAGCGGCTGAAAACCTGATTCTGGCTGGATACAATGACTGGCGCTTACCTAATATCACAGAACTGAGAACGATTGTGGAGCGGCGTTGTACTGCATTTGCGATTAATGTTGGTATATTCCCGACCAGTTATAATAACTCTACCTACTGGAGCTCGACGACCAGCAGTTTTCAGGTTGATGCCGCCCGAATTATAACGTTTGCTCAAGGGACGGAAAGGACATACGATAAATCGGAGAGTCTGCAGTTTATGGTTGTGCGGGATGCAGACTAAGAGACGTTGTTTGTTATCAGGTATTTGAGGTGCCAATAAAAAACCCGACGTTTAAACGTCGGGTTTTTTATTGCTGTCGATTTTTATCTCGCTAGCAGCACCGGCAAGGCCAGTACTGCTGACGGGGTTACTTGTCGGAAGCGATAACGGCGGTAGCCGCTTTCTTGGTGTACTCGTCCATCTTGTCGAAGTTCAGGTACTTGTAGATTTCACCAGACATACTATCCAGCTTGTTGGCGTATTCCATGTATTCTGCGGTGGTTGGCAGTTTACCCAGAATAGCCCCAACGGATGCCAGTTCGGCAGAGGTCAGGTAGACGTTGGCACCATCGCCCAGACGGTTCGGGAAGTTACGGGTAGATGTCGACAATACGGTAACACCGGATGCTACACGCGCCTGGTTACCCATACACAAAGAACAACCTGGCATTTCAGTACGGACACCAGAAGTACCGAAGATATTGAAGTAACCTTCTTCCATCAGCTGGGCTTCGTCCATTTTGGTTGGTGGAGACATCCAGAAACGGGTGCTCAGACCACCTTTGTGGTTAGCCAACAGTTTACCGGCTGCGCGGAAGTGACCAATGTTGGTCATGCAGGAACCAACGAAGACTTCGTCTACTTTTACGCCAGCAACGTCAGACAGTGTCTTGGCATCGTCCGGGTCGTTCGGGCAGCAGACGATAGGCTCTTTGATATCAGCCAGATCGATTTCGATGATATGGGCATATTCAGCATCTTTGTCGGCACGCATCAGCTTGGGATCGGCCAGCCATGCTTCCATTGCCTGAGCACGACGCTCCAGAGTACGTGGATCACCGTAGCCTTCAGAGATCATCCAGCGCAGCATGACGATGTTAGAACGCAGATATTCAGCGATGGATTCTTCTGACAGAGTGACCGTACAACCGGCGGCAGAACGTTCAGCAGAAGCATCTGATAATTCAAATGCTTGCTCAGCCGTCAGGTGCTCGAGACCTTCGATTTCCAGAATACGACCGGAGAATTCGTTGATCTTGCCTTTTTTCTCAACCGTCAGGATGCCTTGCTTGATACCGTACAACGGAATGGCGTGAACCAGGTCGCGCAGGGTAATACCAGGCTGCATCTTACCTTTGAAGCGCACCAGTACAGATTCAGGCATATCCAGTGGCATAACACCCGTCGCAGCGGCGAAGGCAACCAGACCAGAGCCGGCAGGGAAGGAGATACCCATTGGGAAACGGGTGTGTGAATCACCACCGGTACCCACGGTATCAGGCAGCAACATGCGGTTCAGCCAGGAGTGGATGATACCGTCGCCCGGACGCAGCGCCACACCACCACGGGTCTGGATAAAGTCAGGCATGGTGTGCTGCATTTCCACGTCAACCGGCTTTGGATACGCTGCCGTGTGACAGAAGGACTGCATCACCAGATCTGCCTGGAAGCCGAGGCAGGCCAGGTCTTTCAGTTCGTCACGGGTCATCGGACCAGTAGTGTCCTGAGAGCCGACCGTGGTCATCTTGGGTTCGCAATAGGTGCCTGGACGAACGCCTTGTCCTTCTTCCAGACCGCAAGCTTTGCCGACCATTTTCTGCGCCAGGGTAAAGCCTTTGGTGCCAGCCTCGGGGTCAACCGGCAGACGGAACAGATCGGTTGCGCCAAGACCCAGGGCGGTACGAGCTTTGGTGGTCAGTCCGCGGCCGATGATCAGCGGAATGCGGCCGCCAGCCTGGACTTCATCCAGAATGACTTCAGATTTGAAACCGAATTCGGAGATGACATCACCGGCTTCGTTGAAGATTTTACCTTCATATGGGCGGATATCGATCACGTCGCCCATGTTCATATTGTCGACCGGAGCTTCAAATACCAATGCGCCGGCATCTTCCATGGTGTTGAAGAAGATAGGGGCCACTTTGGAACCGATACAGACACCGCCACCACGTTTGTTCGGTACACCAGGAAGGTCATCACCGAAGAACCACAATACCGAGTTAGTGGCAGACTTACGGGAAGAACCGGTACCCACCACGTCACCAACGAAAGCAACCGGCAGACCTTTGGCTTTGATCGCGTCGATCTGAGACATCGGGCCAGTGACACCGTGCTCTTCAGGCTCTAAGCCGTCGCGGGTCATCTTGTACGCAGCACGGGCATGCAGTGGGATATCCGGGCGTGACCAGGCATCCGGGGCCGGTGACAGGTCGTCGGTGTTGGTTTCGCCAGTCACCTTGAATACGGTCATTTTGATGGATTCAGCAACCTTGTTGCGGTTGGTAAACCATTCAGCATTGGCCCAGGACTCCATCACTTCTTTCGCGATCGCATTGCCAGCGTTCATTTTGTCCTGAACGTCGTTGAAGGCGTCAAACATCAGCAGGGTGTGCTTTAGTTCTTTCGCGGCCAGAGGTGCCAGTTCAGCGTTATCCAGCTGTTCAACCAATGTCGCGATGTTGTAGCCACCCTGCATCATACCCAGCAGTTGAATCGCTTTTTCTTTGGATATGAGTGGAGAAGTCGCTTCATCTTTCAGAATGGCAGTCAGGAACGCTGCTTTTACGTAGGCTGCTTCATCCACACCCGGAGGGATACGGTTTTCCAGCAGGTCAACCAGAGTGGTTTCTTCGCCAGCGGGTGGAGTTTTCAGCAACTCGACCAGAGCAGCTGTCTGTTCAGCATTCAGAGGCTTGGGTGGAATTCCCAGCTCTGCTCGCTCGGCAACGTGAGCACGATAAGCTTCTAACACGGTGTTTTCCTCATCTCTATGAATCTTCAGATTCACCCGGGTTCCCCTTTTGAGGGTGCCGGCAACCTTCAGATTGTGTTGTTCCATTGGGAATGCAGGGGCGCAAGTATACTTGATTACTGCCTTTCGGTTAAGGAAGCCAATGGTCGTAATTGCCTTTGATGTAAGGGTTTTTACCAATGTCGGCTATTCATCCAGAAAATGAACCGGGTGGAATTAGACATGACCATCCCTTTTGCCGGTATTTTGTGCAGAGGCGCTTTTATCCCTGTTTTTGTCGACAATGCGGTGTTTAGTCTGTGTTCTGATACCAGGCAATTATCCTGAAAGGTAATCGCCCGGAGTATCCGTGTTTGGCTGATCGTCGGCTTTTTTTGACAGAATCTTGCTGGTCATTGTAAAGATGGGTGTGGCTTGACAAAATGTCGCCCTGTATTCCAACTGGACAACACCCTCGTGCGAATAGCCGCTGACGAAAACATTCCTCTGGTAGATTCTTTCTTTTCTGAGTTTGGTGAAATTCGGCGCCTTAATGGTCGCAGCCTGACTGCTGATCAGCTGGCGGACACCGATATATTACTGGTGCGTTCTGTAACAGCCGTTGATGAAACCTTGCTCAAGGGAACCCCGGTCAAGTTTGTTGGAACCGCAACGATTGGCACAGATCATATTGATCTCGACTATCTGCAGCGTGCAAATATTGGCTTTGCCAGTGCCCCTGGTTGTAATGCGCAAGCCGTTGTGGATTACGTATTAAGTTCGCTCAGTGTACTGATTGATGTGCGAGGCGTGTCTTTTGCTGATCTTTCCGTGGGTATTGTCGGGGTTGGCAACGTCGGGCTGTGTTTGCGTCGGCGGCTTGAAGAAATGGGTGTTGACGTAGTGGCGACGGATCCGTTCAAGGATCCAGCTGTTGTGGGGCCACTGACGTCACTTGAGGAAGTGCTGAAGGCGGATGTGGTGAGTTTGCATACTCCGCTGGTGAATGATGGGGAATGTCCCACCCGGCATTTGATGGGTGCCGAGCAGCTGCTGCAAATGAAACAGAATGCCTGTTTGATCAACAGCAGTCGGGGAGCGGTGGTGAATAATGCTGAATTGTTGGCTCACCTGAGGTCGCACAACGATTTTGAGGCAATTCTGGATGTGTGGGAGAAAGAACCTCATCTGGATCTTGCCTTGATGCATCGCTGTATGCTGGCGACACCGCATATCGCTGGTTATTCTCTGGACGGTAAGATGCGTGGTACGGAAATGATTTATCAGGCCGTGTGTGAGTATTTTGGTCTGCCGATGCGGCGCAAGTTGGGTCAGTTTTTGCCAGAACCCGGTATTCGGCGGGTGAATTTTTCTGATCAGGTACCGTTAAATCAGGCGTTGCGTACGGCGATTCGAGCCGCTTATGAAGTGCGTGTTGATGACGGTAAAATGCGTTCAGCCATGTCACGAGCGGAGGACGTTAAACAGACCTTTGATCAGTTACGTCGGGATTATCCACTGCGTCGGGATATTCCTACGATGAAGGTAGGTGTTCCCGCCAAGTGCGTCGACTTGCAGCAATTATTGGCCTCTGCCGGGTTTGCCGTCAGAACCAAATAGGGTTGGGTAATTTCACCGTGATGACAGAGAAGGTGTCAGGGCGCAGTGATTAAATTGGTTTGAACGATCTGGCTGATCCAAGTGGTATCACTTTGCAACCGGGCAAATTCCAACACCTGAATAACAGGTGTTGGTGTCTCTGGCAGGTCGTGCCCTCGATCCGGATTGTTACTCTTTGCCGGTGCCAGCAGCCGCATCAGTGCCTTGCTGGTCAATACAAAATCATCAACAGACTCTTGGCGATCCTGGCCACTAAAACGTATATACCCTTCCTCTCTGAGCCATCCTAGCGTACTCAGCGCCGCCAGGTGGCGATTGCTGTGCAGGCCAAATTCATCCATCTGATCCGGCCCTGATATGTCTTCAATAAACAGGGTTTGAGGACGAGGAAAATGCCTGAAGCCTATCAGCAGGATGGTAGCGCAGTCCTTGAAAAAATCGTCGATATGAACATCAAGCATAGTGGGGCCGTTTCCATTGGGTCTGATGGTGAAAATTTCAGGCTTGCACGTAGCCACGGAAAAACTGATCAATCCGGCTCATCGCCAAAGTCAGGTCTTCAGGGCGGGGTAAAAATACAACGCGGAAATGATCGGGCGATTTCCAGTTAAACGCAGTGCCGTGCACGATCAGAATCTTTTGTTGTTCCAGCAGATCCAGCACCATGCGTTCGTCATCCAAAATGTTGAATTTGTCCTTGTCCATTTTCGGGAAGCAATACAGCGCGCCTTTGGGTTTGACACAACTGACACCCGGGATGCTGTTGAGTGCTTCCCAGGCGATATCCCGCTGCTGGCGAATGCGCCCGCCTTCTGCGACCAGGTCGTCGATACTCTGATAGCCTCCCAGTGCGGTCTGAATTGCGTACATGGCGGGTACGTTGGCGCAGAGTCTCATGGAGGCCAGCATTTCCAGCCCTTCTATGTAATCTCGGGCTTTGTGTCTGGCGCCACTGATGATCATCCAGCCGGAGCGAAAACCCGCCAAACGGTAGTTTTTGGACAGGCCGTTAAACGTAATGATCAGCAGGTCGTCAGCCAGTGAAGCTGTGGATGTGTGTGTTATGCCATCAAAAATAATCTTGTCGTAGATTTCATCCGAGAACACGATCAGGTTGAATTCTCGGGCAATTTCCAGCATGCCCAGCAGCAACTCGGTAGGGTAAACCGCACCGGTAGGGTTGTTGGGATTGATCAAGACCATGGCGCGGGTACGGTTGGTAATTTTGGCGCGCATATCGTCCAGGTCGGGATACCATTCTGATTGCTCATCACAAACGTAGTGAACCGCTCGTCCGCCTGCGAGCACGACAGCGCCGGTCCATAGCGGGTAGTCGGGTGCCGGAACCAGTACTTCATCACCGTTATTCAGCAACCCTTGCATGGAAGCAACAATCAGCTCGCTGACGCCATTGCCGATGATAATGTCTTCAATGCCGACATTGGCGATGTGTTTCTGCTGGGCGTACTGCATGATGGCTTTTCGCGCAGAAAACAGGCCTTTGGAGTCCGAATAGCCTTCGGAATCAGGCAGGTTGTAGATAACGTCCTGAATGATTTCTTCAGGGGCATCCAGACCGAAGGGTTTTGGATTGCCAATGTTCAGTTTCAATATCCGGTGACCTTCTTCCTCCATGCGCTTGGCGGCCTGAAGAACCGGGCCGCGAAGATCGTAAAAAACATTAGCCAGCTTGTCGGATTTGCGAATTTCCTGCATCGAAGAGGGAGCCTTGTACTGGTCGGATGCCGTAGCAACATGGGATGCACGGTACTGCCGAACGAAAAATAGGAAACGGGGTCGATGTCATTTGACGCATGATCGACAGGGGCGAGATGATACCCTTGGGAATTTAAAGCTTAAAGTCCCCGATGGCGTCTAGTCGTGGGTACAAGCAAAAATATCGCCCAAGAAAATCTGGCATGATGTGCGCGAGTGTATGTAGCAAGGGGAAATAAGCGAATGAGTGACAAGAATAATGAAGAGAATATAGCCACTGGGGAGCGTGTTGCTCGACGAGTGAAACGCTCTCCTGAAGAGTGGCAAGCATTGCTGGATCCTCATACCTACTTCGTTACCCGAGAGGCTGGAACTGAAAGGCCATTTACCGGTAAGTACTACCAGACAGTGGAGTTTGGTGTTTATAGCTGTGTTTGTTGTGGTGAGCCGCTGTTTGTCTCGGATACCAAATTTGACGCCGGCTGTGGTTGGCCCAGCTTTTATCGGGAGTTGGCTGGCGCGGTTGAAAAACGTATTGATACGTCGCACGGCATGGTTCGGACGGAAGTCATTTGTGCCGCCTGCGATGCCCATCTGGGGCATGTGTTCGAAGATGGGCCTGTACCAACAGGCCTGAGATTTTGTATCAATTCAGCTTCGCTTGATTTTCAGCCAGCTGAAACAGGACTTTGATGTGATAAGAAACCGACACTTCATGACACTGGTTGATAGAAGGATCTTGTGTATACTTTGTGGCTCTCATTTTTTGGGACGCCTTTTTGCGGCGGTAACAACTTGAAGTCCAATGTGAACAAAACGGATAAATATTCGGCCAGCCATGTTTAAGGATGAGTGTGTGATGGAGCGCAGGCGAAAGCGGTCGCCGTTACAAATAATGCAGGACACGGTGTACGCACTGTTCATTCGGGAGTTACGTACTCGTTTCGGAGGCAGCCGTCTGGGGTATTTCTGGGCGATAGCGGAACCTGCCGGGCAGGCGGCAATTATGGCCGGCATATTTTCACTGTTGGGCCGTTCATCAATTTCTGGTGTTGAAGTGGGCCTGTTTATGGTTACAAGCCTGCTGACGTTTAAACTATTCAATAAAATTCTCACTCAGACAGCTAATGCCGTTCAAGCTAATAAGGGCCTGATGTCCTACCGCCAGGTAGAGCCGATTGATCCGGTGATCACCCGGGTCATTATTGAGCTGGTCACCTACATTTGTGTGCTGTTTCTACTTTGTGTGCTGATGGCCTGGGTTCTGGGTTACGAAGTATTACCAGCATTTCCGTTGCAATTGATAGGAGCTATTGGACTATTGACCTTGCTCTCTTTAGGAATCGGACTGCTATTGTGCTCTTTGGTGGAATATTGGGCGGATACCCCCAAGTTGTTGACTGTAGTGATGACTCCCATGCTGTTTGTATCCGGAGTGTTTTATCCGGCTTCTGTTGTGCCTAAGCATTACTGGTATCTGATTAACTGGAACCCAGTGTTCCATTGTCTGGAATTAATGCGGGAAGCCTATTTTGATGTTTATTATGCCGGATTTGGTTCCTGGACTTATGTGATATCACTAACGCTACTATTTTTGTCCTTGTCCTTATCCTTGTATCACGTTAATCGTTCCAGGTTTATTGGCGGATGATTCGGTTTAATCAGCTTTGCAAATGGTATAAAACTCGATCCGGTCGTAATTACGTATTTCGGGATCTGATGCTTGATCTTCCTATGGATAAAAGTATTGGCGTTATCGGCAGAAATGGTGCTGGTAAATCGACACTGATCCGGATGATTGGTGGGGCAGAAATGCCGAATTCAGGCACGATTGAATCACCATTACGTATCTCCTGGCCACTTGGACTACAAGGGGGGGTGCAGGGTAGTATGAGTGGCCGAGAGAATGCCCGGTTTATTGCTCGTATTCATGGCATTCGTGACACTCGATTAATGGAAAATCGGGTAGACGATTTTGCTGAAATTGGCCAGTACTTTGATGAGCCGATGAAAACCTATTCCAGTGGCATGCGCGCCCGAGTGATGCTAGGTATTACTGTTGCTTTGGATTTTGATTTTGATGTGCTTTTAATTGATGAAATTACCGCAGTTGGCGATGCGGCCTTCAGAGCAAAAGGTGAGAAAATGCTGAAAGAAAAGTTTTCGGCGACCAAAGTGATTATGGTGAATCACTCGCTAGATCAACTAAAAAAATTCTGTGAAGCGGGACTATTGATTAACAATGGCTCGTTATCCTATTTCGACAATATTGACGATGCCATTGCTGTTTATAACAGCTAGCGGCTTTAGTGAGATGTTTTGACAACTATACAAGAAGAACCTGTGAGTCAGATCGACGTGCCCACACAAACGGCAGCTCCTGGAGGAGTGGAATCAGCGGCTGTTTTATCTGTGGATACAAAACAGCGAGGCGGTCATGTCGGGCAAAAACTTTGGCGTGGCCTGGCTGGTCTTGGCTCGTTTGCCCTCGTCATCGTGGCAACGGCGCTGATCGTCATTTATTACGGCTTTCTCGCGTCGCCGCGTTTTGCCACGGAAACGCAGTTTGTGGTGAAAGAGTCGGGTAATCAGACAGAAATCACGGGTCTTGCGTCGCTGGGAGCCGTCAGTTCATCAACCAAAGATTCTCTGCTGATCAAGGCGTTTATTGAATCTCGGGCCATGGCGGAGCAGCTGGATCAGGCAATTGCGCTGCGGGCTCACTATGAAAGTGACCGCATTGACCGATTGAGCCAACTTCCTCGCGATGCAACGTCGGAGGAGTATTTGAAGTATTACCAGAAGCATGTGCTGGTATATCACGACGAGACGTCTGACATTATTCGGGTTGAAGTGCAAGCATTTGACCCTGATTATTCATTGGCAATGGCTAAGGCCTTATTGACAGTGAGTGAAGAGTTTATCAATGATCTCGGCGACAAAATGGCGCAAGAACAACTCGATTATGCCCAAGACGAAGTTGAGCGGGCACACGACTTGTTAAAAAACTGGCAGCGTAAGTTGATGGGATTTCAGCAAAAAAACCGGCTGTATAATCCAGAGCAAGAAGGCGGAGCGATTCTCGAAGGTGTCAGTGGCTTGCAGGTTGAGTTGATCAAGGCGCAGGCGCGTTTGAAAGAGCTTGCTGCTATTATGCGTGATGGATCGCCGGAGGTAAAAGCGCAAGAGAATCTTATCCAATCGCTGGAACAGCAGCTCGCAGAAGAGCGCACGCGCCTGACTCAGGACTCCCACAATGGATTTAACAAGATCAATATGGACTTCAAAGAAATCGCCCTGAGCAGCGAACTGGCGACCGATTTATACAAATCTACACTGGTCAGCCTCGATAGCGTTCGTTCGCAAGCTCTGCAGAAATTAAAACACTTATTGATTGTGGAGCCTCCCATGTTGGCACAAGAAGCTAAATACCCTCGTCGCCTTTACAATATCGCCACCTGGTTTGCAGTACTGCTGCTTATTTATCTGGTTGGTCGTTTGCTGGTGTCTGTTATTGAAGAGCATAAGGACTGATATGTTGGCACGTCTGATATTATTATTGGCAATTGTATTGTGTGGGAATTTTGCTGTCGCTGTCGATCTTGGACAATCGCTCCCGGAAGAAGACCCAGCAGGTATTTTGAAGACAAGTGAGCAAAAATTATATGCTAGCTGGTTGTTTAGTGGTGGATTTGAAGACACATCGTTTACCGGGATTAACCCTGAATATCGAATTGCCCAGGGTGACAAGCTGCTGGTTCAGCTTTGGGGGGGGATTGAATTTCAACAAGAGATGGTCGTTGATGCCCAGGGTAATATTTTTGTACCCAGAGTCGGACCGGTCAAGGTATTGGGTGTTGCTAATAAAGACCTTAATCAAGTGGTGTTAAAATCCATCAAAAGGGTTTACAAGGCCAATGTCGAAGCCTATGTCACATTAGCCTCAAGCCAGACCGTCAAAGTGTTTGTATCTGGCATGGTTCCCAAACCTGGAATTTATGAGGGCCAAAGCGCCGATAGTGTTTTACGCTATATCGACAAGGCGGGCGGGATAAAAAATGATCTTGGGAGCTATCGTAATATTCTTGTAAAGCGTCAAAATCTTAATATTGCAGAAATCGATTTGTATGATTTTGTCCAAAAAGGCCAGATGCCTCCCGTACAGTTGCAGGATGGTGATCTGATCTTTGTATCGCGCAGGCTGGGGAGCGTAAGTGTTGAAGGAGTGGCCGGTTTTTTGGGCTCGTATGAGTTGGCAAAGGTTGATACACCATTGACTGAAGTTGTTGATGCCGCTGTTGTGGGTGAGCGCGTAACCCATGTGACGGTGGTTGCCCCAGAGGGGGATCGGGTTAATGCCTATCAATATCCCGTTGGCGAAATAGCGGGCGTCAATGTCGCACCAGGCTCGGTTATTCGTTTGTCTTCTCAATTACGTCCCGACAGCATCAGTGTAGAAGTGCTTGGGGAGCATGAGTCAACGACAGAAATGGTGCTTCCCTGGGGGGCAACACTCAAGGACCTTCTTGCCAAAGTTAAGCTGACGGAATTGTCTGATGGCGATTCAGTCCAGCTCTTCAGGCAGTCGGTAGCCCAGCGGCAGAAAGATATGTTGATGTCATCACTCCACGCTCTGGAGCAAAGCGTTTTAACTGCCAGATCCGCTACCAAGGAAACCGCTGAACTGAGAAAGATCGAAGCGGATTCTATTCTCTCCTGGATCGATCGCGCGAAACAGGTATCCCCCAGGGGTCAAGTACTCCTTGCCGAGGGTTATAATCCTTCCCAGGTTATTCTGAATCAGGGGGACAAGATTGTAATCCCTGCCAAACGGCATCTGGTGATGATTCATGGAGAGGTGCTTTTCCCTACCGCGATTACTTATGAGAAGGGAAGAACGATTGAACGTTACGTTGAGCAAGCAGGTGGTTCCACCGCCGATCTCGACGATATGAATACACTGGTGATGAAACCGAATGGCATGTTTGTGACTGCCAACCGTGATCTGGATGACAAAAAAATGGTTGGCCCTGGTGACGAGATTTTTGTACTAGCCAAGCCTACTTTGAAAGCGTTGCAGTTAACAAAAGATATAAGTCAGGTTATTTATCAAATTGCAGTATCGGCGGCTGTAGCGTTGGCGCTATGAATGAGGTTTTCTATAATTATATATTGTTAGACCCTGTGGGTAGCAAAAGCTCTGGAATTAGTAAGTATTGTAATGATGTTTATGATTTGTTATGCGAGTCTAGTTTATTTTCTTCTGTATATCTTTTTTCAAAGAATAGTTCTGAAGATATAAAAAAATATCAAAAAAGGGTTGTGTCTTTATTGGATGGATTTTCCAAGTCTGGAAATATATCTATTGTTGAAGTTCCTGAGGCATATGCAATTCTTGCTGGTTATTCTGAAAAAAATATATTTGTTCATGTTAGGTTGCATTGTGCTTATACGTTAGCTGCCTCAATTCAAGGTATGGTGATCAATGAGAAATTATTTGAGGAGGAGAAAAGCATGATAAATAATGCCGACTTTTTATCATCACCTTCTTATTTTGCTTGGATTGCAACTTCTAGGTTTTTTGGGGTGCATCGAGATGTTGTCTGTTACCCTAATCCAATAAGGAATAAAGACTGTAATACAAATAATACTATTTCATCCGATTCGCATCAAAAAAAAGTATGCTTTGTTGGTCGTTGGCAATCATTAAAAGGAGTTGGACTTTTTACGGATGAATTTATATTGAGTTTGAAGTCTGATTTTTACATAATATCAAACGATGTTCCAAGTAGTATTGCTCAGCATGAAAATGTTAAAGTTATAGATGGGATGAAGTGGAGCCCTGAAGATATTTATGGGGTTGATTGTATTGTTATTGTGCCTAGTTTGTTTGAAACTGCCTCAATGGTTGCAATTGAAGCTTTGTCGTACGGAGCTAGCGTTGTCTGTTGGTCTCATTTAGGGGTTTGTGAATATGCGGCGAATGATAAAGTAAAAAGAGTGAGTGCATGGGATTCAAATGCATTCCTAGAAGTTATAAAAGAAGAAATAGCGAATGGAAATGAAAACTCTTCTGATGAATTTATACGTAAAATAAATGATAGATTTTCGTCAGGAATTAGATCGATAGGGAGTCGAAGTGCAAAAAATTTTCTTCCCTTTCCTCCGTGTGAAATAAATGATGTTTTTTTGAATTCTTTACTATCAGGAAAATACAAGGATAAATTCATGTCTAAGCCAACCCCTCGATTCATAAAAAAGACTAGAAAGCTATTTAGAAACCCAAAAAGTTTTTTCAAGGATTCAAGATATTTTAATTTTTTAGATGTAAAAAAAAAAGCTACTAATCTAGATTCACCGAAAAATAATCCAAGTAAAAAAAATGTTACGGTCGAACCTAGTCAGAAAGAAATTACTAAGGAAAATAAAAAGCCTGTGAGTACAAGTCCCTTTATTGAGTTGGGGAAGGAGGGGGATATTGGGGTAGGTAATGTTCCTGAAAAACCACTCGGCATGATTTCTGTCCTTATGTACCCTGTTGGGCGTGCTAAGGAAATTGAAGGCAGATTGCTTGACAAGTGTCTGCAATTTACAGATTTTAGATATTTGCAAAGACCATTTTTACAAATTGGTAAATATCCCCCAGAACTAAATACTGAAGTTAGCGAATTGATTCGCATGGTTGGTTCTAAAGGAATGGATAAATTGAGTTCCGTTGATAATTATATATTAATAGACCCCCCTAGATCTGTTTTGATTTTTTTGCGGGCAGTTGGTACCCGGCCTAGAATTATTGTGGTAAGGACTAAAGTCAACTGTTATTTGCCTGAAGTTGATGAGGCTGATGTGGTTATATTGAGGACTGATGAAAGTCATCATCGTCTCAAGGAATATAGGAAAGTTGTTGCATATAATAATATAGGTGTTGAGTTTACTATACGAAAAGTATTACAGGATTTGGCTAGGAAAGATCCTGATTTTTTGTTACCAATTGTTGGATTTGAAAGTAGTGGTTCCTTAGATGAATTTAATGGACTTTCTGTGGGGTCTATATTAAAGATTTCATCGGCTACTAATTTAAAATCATCATTATCTTCAGGTATGGCATATAAAGAAATTGCTGGGAATGTAGTTGAGTTGGCTGTCAGAGAATCAGTTTATTTGCGTTATCAAAACCTTCTTGATTTACCAAATGAGGTTAGTTTGGAAGGATTTTTGAAAGCATCATCTAGAGATGGAGTTATTCATCATGTTATTCAATAAGATTGTTCATATTAGCCCAACTCCATTAGTTGGAGCTCCTGGTAAAATTGCTCTTGCTCAAAGGCAAACAGGGAAGGAATCAATATGTTTTATATTGTCAGATTACCCATCATCAGGGCCTTTGTATCAGAAGTTTTCTTCCAACTCGATTCTACTGACTGAAGATAATTCTGATTTTTTTTATGAGAAAATATCTGGAGCAGATGTTGTTCATATTCATAATTTTATTCCAGATAAACATGAAAAAAAAATACGGTCTTCTATAGGTGAATCATTGTTGGTTTATCACGCTCACAGTCCTCTTAGGGAAGGGCCTCTGTTTTATGATAGGTCTACTCAGTTAAGCTATGATGTGAAGTTGGTTGTAGGTCAGCACTGGGGAAGATTGCATACTGAGCATATCGCTGTTCCAAACATAATTTTTGATACTCCTAGTATTAACCTTAGAAAAGAAGGGGAGTTGTTGAAAGTTATGTATAGCCCTACGCATAAGCATAAAGGGCGCTGGACGAGTAAAGGCTCGAGTAAGCTGGATAAAGTATTAGATGGTCTTTTATCATGTAAAATGATTGAATTAATAAGGCCAAAAAAACCTGTATCACCTTATGAGTTATTCCAGTTAAGACGAACATGTCATTTAACAATTGATGAGATAATTACTGGGGGGTTCCATCAGGTATCTATAGAAGGAATGTGTGCCGGAAATATTGTGGTCAACGGGGCGGATTTTTTGGGTAAGGCTTGCTACTCTCGATTTTCAGATGGGGAGTTTCCTCCATTTTTATATGCCAACGACGACACAATTACAGATACGCTTGTTAACTTGGCATCCAATGTCGAGGAAACGAGAAGAATGCAGCAGGAATCATATGATTTTTTTGTTAAATACTGTGATTATAAAAAATTAGTGGAGTTTTATGATGTGGCGTATAGGGTCAAAGAAAATATCTCTTAAGTGGTTAAAAGGAAAAGAGTCAGGTAAAGATGTCTATATTCTTGCGAATGGACCAAGTTTGAAGTCATTGGATCTTTCCTTTCTTAGAGGGGAGACTGTTATCGGAATGAATGCATCCGCACTAATAGAGAAAAAATATGGTGTGGTGAGTAAGTATTATGTTGTATCTGATAAAAGATTTATGGATGTTGAAGAAAAAAAGAAAATAGTAACGTCAGATTTGTGTGAAGAAACTATTCGTATTCTGAGGAGTGATATTGAAGCTGTTGATTCTGACGGGCTTGAGCATAGAAGTATTTATGTTAAACCATTGGAACGCGATGGTTTTTCAAAAAATATAAGTAATGGTTTTTTTTATGGATGTACTACCACTATGTTGGCATTACAGCTTGCATATTATATTGGTGCAAAAAATGTTTACTTATTGGGGTGCGATTTAAAATACCCAAAAGAATCTCCACGATTTTATAAGGAGGAAAAACCTCAGCTTAGTGATTCATTTGTCAGTGTTCAAATAAAAAACATATCAGAATCAAGGCAATTCTTTCAGAGTAGAGGAGGAGATTTATTTGGTTGTAGCCAAGATAGTTTTTTGAGATCCTATTTGCCTTATTATTCCTTGGATGAGCATCGTGTGAAGGAGGATTTATGAGAGTTGCCCTGATTTCGAATTTTTCGGAATCTAAAGATAAAGTAAAAAATTTCACAGGAATTTGGAGCATCTATTTTCCAGAGGCACTTGAAGCGGCTGGTATCGATGTAGTTAAAATTCATTGTGATGTTCATGAACTGAATCAAACTGGAAAGATAAAAAATTTTCTTGATTCTTTGGATGTTACTACATTTGACCATGTTGTTGCACTTGGCTTGAGATTCTTTTCTTATACTCCTTTGAATGAAACGTTAGCCTTAAAAAAAAGAGTAAAGGGATGTTTAGGGCAAATATATGATGGTGGAACGTTAGATAGTAGCCCTGTAGACTTGACATTTACTTTTAGAGATGATGACTGGGCATATCCTCCCGGTTCTACTAATAATAGATATAAAAGGCACCGAGAAAATAATAAATATATAGGCTGGGCTGCAGATTCTGAATATCTTTATCCTGATCAGTCTTGTCAGACTCTTCGGGTGCTAGTTGATCACCCTGCATTTAATGTGGCTCAGAAGGATCAAACATTGTCAATACTGATGAATTTGGAAGCTTTAGAGAAAAATAAGGAGATTATTTCTAAGTATGGATTTGATGATATAGCTGTTCGTCAGATTATGGATGGAGGAGTTGTTGATGTTGATCTGAAAAAAATAGCTGTTCGGCCTTATAAGAAGATAGCAGTCCCATTTCTTGAAATATCAAAAGAGTACCGTGCGGCACATATATTTATGGTAACCCACTTGGAAAGTGTAGGTCTGACAATGCTGGAGGCTGCATTGGCTGGAGGGGTAGTGGTTGCACCTAAGGGGTTAGTTCCTATGGATAGATTGGAGACTATTAATCATGTGTTGGTTGATGGGGCTGTTGATTGGGACTATGTGCTCGAAAAAGTAAACCCGAGAGAAAACTCCCTTGTCGCTGCTCGGAATTCTTGGGAAGAAGTTGCAAGAAAAATGCATTACCACCTATCTAATTTTGTGAAGGGCTGATTGGCATGAATTGCGAAGATAGCTATGTGATAGAAGATGGAGTTGAGGCACTGGTGTGGTCGGATGAAAACCCAGTTCAAGCTATTGTAAGCTTTACAAGTATGAATCCTGGTAAGTTTGAACGGTGGTCTTGGTTTTCAAATAATCCATTAAATAACCCAACATTATATATAATGCTAAGAGATGATGAGCATAAATACTATTTGGGTGATATTAATGAGTCGAAAAATAAATATATATGTTTTCTGAGTGATACTCTTAAAAAGTACAAGGTTGATAAAAGTAAAGTATATGCTTTGGGTTCGTCGATGGGGGGGTATGGTGCAGTCTATGCCACAGTCAAATTGGGCTTTTCTGGTTGTTTATGCATAAACCCACAAGTCGACTATTTTAGTGCGGGCTTGCATGAATATAGTTTGTGGCAAAGAAAGATGAGGTCAACTAAATGGGTTGATCTAGATCATGTAATACTTACGACATTGTGTGATTCTTCACCTGAATTTTATTTTATTCGGGGGTTGTATGGCGCAGATTCTTGCGCTATGGATAAATTGGTTTATGCGGTTGATTGTTTAAGGTATCCTTATTCACTTAACGTCGTAAATGAGAAAGAGCATGGCTGGTTTGGGATGCCAAAAAACAAATTGATACGCCATTTAAATGATTTTTTTAATAAAGATAATACGAACAAGATTTAAGCTCTTTTATGTTTTTTGGCAGTGCGTTAATTTTTTTGTTGCAAATTAAAAAGACATGTGTAAAATGCGCACCACTTCAGAGACGTCCCCATCGTCTAGAGGCCTAGGACACTGCCCTTTCACGGCGGCAACAGGGGTTCGAATCCCCTTGGGGATACCATTCTTCTCGGCGTTATATTGAGGGGAGAGTTAGCGGGAATAGCTCAGTTGGTAGAGCACGACCTTGCCAAGGTCGGGGTCGCGAGTTCGAATCTCGTTTCCCGCTCCATTTTATGCTTTTATATTCTGTGTTGCATAAGGTGGTCTGAATATGTAGTTTGTTGGTTCTGTGTCCCCATCGTCTAGAGGCCTAGGACACTGCCCTTTCACGGCGGCAACAGGGGTTCGAATCCCCTTGGGGATACCATTCTTCTCGGCGTTATTGAGGGAAGAGTTAGCGGGAATAGCTCAGTTGGTAGAGCACGACCTTGCCAAGGTCGGGGTCGCGAGTTCGAATCTCGTTTCCCGCTCCAAATTTTAAAAAGCTGATTCAGAGATGGGTCGGCTTTTTTATTGCGTTTTTCGTATGGATTTTGCTATCACACTCAAGTGTTGCTGAAACAACTACTCTTGAGTGTGATGGGAGTGTTAACTAGTTTTCTTCATCCTGCTGTTGAAAGAGGCGGATTTCTTCATCGGTCAGGTAATGCAGGCAGTCGCCGCCGAATATCCATAGCAATTCCCGGTCGATAGCTGGCGCCAGTTGGGGGGTGTGCATCATCAGGTTGTTGAGCCATTGGCGGGTATCTTCGTAGGCTGTTTCAGACTGTTGCGTCAGCTGATCAATCAAGGCCGCAAGCTGGTGTATCATATCTGTATTAATCACTTCGCTTTCGCTAGCCGCTTCCAAGCGGCTTTTTAGTTTCTGTAGCAAGCGGATGTGGTTTGGTTGTTCGCTCATGTATTTTCTCAAACAGGTTGATTTGTATGGTTCCGGCACTGAAGGTTCAGGGCTTATCCAAGGTTTACGATAATGGTTTTCAGGCGCTCAAGGGGATTGATTTGAGTGTCGAGCAGGGGGATTTTTTTGCCCTGCTGGGCCCGAATGGCGCGGGTAAGTCTACCACGCTGGGTATTTTATCGGGTTTGGTGCAGAAATCTGCCGGTAAGGCAGAGGTGATGGGCTTTGATGTGAATGAGCAGTCGTTTGGTGCTCGTTTAAATCTCGGCGTAGTGCCACAGGAGTTTAATTTCAACCAGTTTGAGAAGGTTGAAGATATTGTGGTAACGCAAGCGGGATATTTTGGGTTGAATGCCAAAGAGGCTCGCGAGAGTGCGGAATACCTGCTCAGGGCTCTGGATCTGTGGGACAAGCGTGATGAGCCGTCACGGATGTTGTCTGGAGGAATGAAACGACGTTTGATGATCGCTCGTGCGCTGGTACATAAGCCAAAGGTGTTGATTCTGGATGAGCCAACCGCGGGTGTCGATATTGAGCTGCGGCGTTCGATGTGGGCGTTTATGAAGGAGCTGAATGAGTCGGGCACCACGATTATTCTGACCACTCATTATCTGGAGGAGGCGGAGCAATTATGTCGCAATATTGCGATTATCAATCGTGGAGAGATTGTTCGCTGCACCAGTGTTCGTTCGCTGCTGGCCAATATGAAATCTGAGACCTTTGTGTTTGATCTGAAGTCGGATGCGCCTGCTGATTTGTTATTGAGTGGATTTGTTGTTCGGGTCGTCGCTGCAGATTCGATTGAGGTGGTGGTGGATGAAGGTCAAAGTATCAACGAGGTTTTTACCGGTTTGTCTGCCCAAGGGTGCCAGGTACGTAGTATGCGGCCCAAGGCTAATCGCCTGGAAGAGTTGTTTGTGAATCTGGTGCGAGGAGACAACCAATGAGTCATTTGGCCGTTCAGTGGGTAGCATTAAAGACGATTGTGACGAAGGAAGTCCGTCGATTTACCCGTATTTGGCAGCAGACGCTGGTGCCTCCTGCGATTACCATGACGTTATATTTTGTGATTTTTGGTAATTTGATCGGTTCTCGCATCGGAGAAATGGGCGGTGTGGACTATATGTCCTTTATCGTTCCTGGCCTGATTATGATGAGTGTGATTACCAATGCGTATGGCAATGTGGCATCGTCCTTTTTCAGCAACAAGTTCCAGCGCAGTGTGGAAGAGTTAATGGTGGCACCGGTGCACCCGGCGACCATTCTGTTGGGTTTTGTCGCTGGCGGTGTGGTACGCGGTGTGATGGTGGGCATTATTGTCACCTTGTTATCACTGTATTTTACTGATCTGAGTATTCATCATCCTGGCGTAGTGATTGGTATCGTGTTGCTCTCTGCGGTGTTGTTCTCATTGGGTGGTTTTATTAACGGTGTGCATGCACGCAAGTTTGATGATATTTCAATTGTCCCGACGTTTATTATTACTCCTCTAACGTATCTTGGTGGTGTTTTCTACTCTATCAGTTTACTGCCAGAGCATTGGCAATGGGTCTCCCAGTTGAATCCGATTTTGTATATGGTGAATACGTTTCGTTATGGGATTCTGGGTGTCTCTGATGTCGGGGTGGTATTTTCATTTTTGATGATGGGTGTGTTTATCGTTATTTTGAGTGCGTATAGCTTGTGGTTGCTCAAGCGTGGCACCGGCATGAGGCAATAAGAGTTATGGCGATGATTGATTCTGAGTTAAATCCTCTCGGTAAGCAGTCTGACTATAAAGACGCGTATGACGCGTCATTGTTGTTTGCTATCCCCCGTGAGGAGGGGCGCTCCCGACTGCTGGCTGATGCTGAGTTGGCTCCTATGTACGGCGAAGACATCTGGAACGCATATGAAGTGTCGTGGCTGGATGCCAGGGGGAAGCCGGTGGTCGCTATTGGGGAGTTCAAAATTCCGGCAGCCGCTGCCAATCTGATTGAATCCAAGTCGTTCAAGCTGTATCTGAATTCTTATAACCAGACCCGATTTGATAGCAAGGATGACGTTCAGGCTCTTATGGTGAGAGATCTTGCTGCCGTGTCCGGGGGCGAGGTGGCTGTCGAGCTGATGTTGCTGCCTGGGGGGAAGGATTTTGGTACTGCGCCGGAGGCCTGGTGTATTGATGAGCTGGAAGTAGATATCACTACTTATCAGCCTGACGGGGCTTTGCTGGCGACAACCGCAGGGGTGTTTGACGGCTGGTTATGCTCGCACTTGTTGAAGTCCAACTGCCCGGTTACTGGTCAGCCAGACTGGGGAAGTGTGTATGTCTATTATCGTGGGCCTGCCATTATTCCTGAGTCCTTGCTCGCCTACGTGGTGTCGATGAGGCAGCATCAGGGCTTTCATGAACAATGCGTCGAACAAATGTTTCAGGATATAACCCACTACTGTCGGCCTGAGGTTTTGACGGTCTGTGCCAGGTATGTGCGCCGAGGTGGGTTGGATATCAACCCGGTACGCTCTTCGGTTGATGGAGTCTGTCTGGAGAACTTTCGTACGCTTCGTCAGTAGTGGTTTGAACCGCTGAATCCGTTGTTATTTGTCTTGTGATTTTACCTGCGCGGCGGCCGTTCTGGCTGCTCGTTGCTGTGCCGTTGGGGGGTGTCGTTCTGGCGCTCGGGTCTTGACCTGATTTCTCAGTTTACTGGCTGCTTGCTCCAGTGCATCGGCGACCTTGTTACGTTCGCTGTCACGAACCTTTTCCGATTCCAGATAAAGTGAGAAGCCTTCGGTTTCATGGTTCATAAATCCTGCGTTTGCACCGAGGTCGCGGCGGTAATCAACCACCTGATAGAGGGGTACCGGGTCGCGAAAGCCTTTTACCATGGCGGTGCCGCGTTGTCGGCAAATGATCTTGTCTTTGACCAGTGAAAATGTCTCGTGGGAAATCAGAATTTCGCCGGCATCGGCAGCACTCTCAAGCCGACTGGCGAGGTTAACTTCCTTGCCGACGATGGTGTAGTCCATTCGGCTTTCGGTGCCGAAGTTGCCGACGGTGCAGTAACCGGTATTGATGCCCATGCGAATTTGTAATGGGGTGGTCATGCCTTGTTCGGTCCAGTGCTTTCTCAGTTTCAGCATATGGCGGCGCATTTCAATTGCCATTGCGACGCAGGCCAGGGCGTCTCGCTTGATGCCTTTGGTGCTCGGGTCGCCAAAAAAAATCATAATGCCATCGCCGATAAACTTGTCGATGGTACCGCCATATTTCATGGCCACCTCTGACATATCGGTAAGGTAGCCATTGAGTAGGTCGGTGAGCGGTTCTGCTTCCATTTGCTCGGAAAGCGAAGAAAACCCGACAATATCGGAAAAGAAAATGACCAGTTTTTTGCGCTGGGTTTCGAGTTTGGCTTCACGTTTGCCATTAAATATGGATTCCCTGACCTGAGGGGCAACATAGCGTGATACTTGGGTGGACAATTCCTGATAACGGTCGATCTGGCTTTTAAGACGCGATTGCATAGCGCCAATCTGATCTCCTTGGCGTATGGCGAATAAGGCCAGTGCGGCAAAAAAAACGGCGGTGGCAGCCCCACAAGTAATCACCAGGCTATTAGGAATGGCGGCGGCTTGCTCTGAACCTGAACTGAGCCAGAGGTAAGAAGCAAACATGCTGGTAGCCGAAATTAATACCCCGGACAGCCAGCTGGACTTGCTGCCGGTCAGAATCAGACTGGTGTTGAGCATCAATAGCGTGGGTAGGGTTAATTCAATGGGAACTTGAACCAGCCCCAGTAACAAGCCGGTGATGGCGGCATCTACCTGTGTCCAGAAGGTGAGCGCGGTGTTTCGACTCCATGGGAGGCGACGCTCAATCACTTCCACCAGATGCGGGTACACCAGGCAAAACGCCATGGCTGCCCAGAAATTATCAGGCCAGTAATGAGTAAAAATACCGGCGGCTATCGTTAATGCGCCAGTGCCGTAGCCCAGAATGCGTGCGATGTAGTCTGGATGAGGATGGGTCAGGGGGGCTGTGTCAATGCCTTCGATCACGTCGTTCATAGTCCTGCCAAGGGTACTTCGGCTTTATGCCGCCCTGAATAAAGTGAATTGCTATGGTCTGTATAGCGGTAAATGTGAGCTTCATCAAGGAGAGTCCGTGATGGGTGGCAATGCGATTGATATATGTTCTGAGGCTAGGGTTAAAATATGACAAAACAACGAGGGAGTCTTTATAGGTGCAGGTAGGTAGTGGTAGGTGTATGGCGAGCTGAGTTGACAGAGGCCGCCCCCCAGCGCTCTGGTGGATCGTATGTTGGCGAATAAACAAGAATGAAATGCCACTGGAAGTGGAAGCCGGATAATTTGCGTCAGAGCGAGGCGGTTGGCTGGAGCTGAACAGTCGCCTTTGATGCACCGTGTTTGGGATGTAACGATGAAAAGGCCGATGATTTTGGTTGACATGTTCTATATCGATAAGTATATTGCGCGGCCTCTGTTAGGGGTAAATTCCTAATCAAGGTGAGGTGTCCGAGTGGCTGAAGGAGCACGCCTGGAAAGTGTGTATACCGCAAGGTATCGAGGGTTCGAATCCCTCCCTCACCGCCATTAAAATTCCTTTAAAATCAATTGGTTACCGATTTTAAATCGCTAAAAAGCCTGTTCTGGGAACGTTTCTGGGAACACGATCGAAAAAAGCAGCCATCTGGCTGCTTTTTTTGCTTCTGCCGCCCGGTCTGACATTTATGAGCGCTCTACCATCGTCCGGCAAGTATTCAAGCCGTCAGACAGAGTGGTGTGAATGATTCGGATATCCAGATTCTCTGCCATATCAAATTCGGACAGTTTCTGAATACACGGATAGCGTCGTTCATGGTTACTACGCCGTGGATTGGGTATGGTGGCGATTCCTCTGTCTGATATTCAGCCGTATTGGTGCTTCTCCGTTATACTGGCGCATCTTGCTGTATCGGTTCGGTTGTTCACCATTGAAGCCGACAGTGCTTGTTGCGGAAATTCAGGTTTTTATGTCTTCAGCGTTATCAGTATCGACAGCCACCATCTTGCAGTTTTTCTTCAGACACGGTGCCACCACGGCGATGTGCCGCTGGCTGGACTTCCGTTTGTTTGTGGCGCAAAAACGTCTCCGTCTGGAAGCCAGCACACAGGTTGAAAGTTACGACGCTGACACCTTGTCCCCGGCGGAGTATTTAAACCGTTGGGAGCAGCGTGCCTTGCAACAGACCGATACGTCTGCGCTGACGACTCCGGCGCGGTGGGTGTTGCTGTTGCTGGGATTACTTGTCGCACTGGTCGGGCTGGCCAGTATGGCGGGGGTATTGAATTACTCGGGTCGACAGCCGATCAATATCTGGGTGCCGCTGGTGCTGTTCGCATTTTTGCCCTTGCTGCTGACCTTGAGCAGTGCGTATGTTGCGTTGTTTTCAGGCGCTCGTCAGTCTGTGGCTGGGCATCCGTTGCTGTTGCAGTTGGCTGACAAACTCAGGCTGAAACACTTTTTGCCATACCAGAATGTCTTGTTTCCCTGGCTGGTCTGGCAAGCCCAGTTGCTGGGGCTGGTGTTTTCCGTGGCGGCATTGCTGTCGTTTTTTGCACTGGCGACGTTTCAGGATTACCAGTTTGGCTGGTCTTCAACCTTGATAACTGATAATGCCACCATGGTGCAAATGATGGCGGTGATCAGTTGGCCCTGGCATTGGCTGGTGTCGTCGCCGGGTGTCGAACTGATCAGTCAGAGTCGTTTTGCCGCCCAGGAGATGGCTGCGCAGGGTGTCAATCAGCGTGGCTGGTGGTTGACGCTGGTAATGGCGGTGACGGTGTACGGTATTTTGCCGCGTGTGGCGCTGGCGTTGTTGTTGCGCTGGCGTTTTATCCGCCAGCTACGCTGGAGCATTCTTAACAGTGCCGATATTGAGGAGTTTGTGCTGGCGCAGCAGCATCAACCGAGCCGCAATCCGCTGGTGTCTGATGACCCGCTGGTATTGCCAGATGTGATTGATATTCGCGCCACCAACGCCGATCTGATCAGCTGGCAGCAACCACAATCGGACTGGCCAGTGGTGAAAAACCTTGGCAGCGGCGACTGGCTGGAAGACGAGCAGTGGCTGTCATCGTCGGCCAGTGCCCGGCCCAGGCCGGTACTCCTTATTGTTGATCCGCTCCAGACACCCACCGGTGAAATGGCCGACTGCATCGAGCTGTTGCAACAACAAAACACGGTGGTGGTACTGGTACTGGTATCCACTCAGATAGATGCCGAGCGTTATAAGACCCAACTCAAGTCCTGGCAGTTTTTCGCCAGTCGTCATCGCATCACATTAAAGAAGGGGCATTAAGGTGGCAGCGCCGGTATTTGCGGTTGTCGGGCACCCGAATAAGGGCAAATCGAGCATCGTGGCGACGCTGACGCGTCAGGATGCGATTCGGATCTCGGAGATTTCCGGTACCACAACGGCGGCACAAGCGTTTGAATTACGTGTCGATGGTATTTGTCATTACCGGCTGATTGATACTCCGGGGTTTCAGCGTCCGCGTCAGGTGTTGTCCTGGTTGCAGCAACACGCGCCTAATGCCGCCCAGCGCAAGCAGGCAGTGCAGAATTTTGTGGCGCAACAACGGTGTGAGCCAGGCAGCAAGTTTCAGGACGAAATCGAACTGTTGCAGCCGATTCTGGCCGGTGCCGGAATTATTTATGTCGTTGATGGCTCATTGCCTTACAGTCCTGAATTTGAAGCCGAGATGACCATTCTGCAATGGACCGGACAGCCCCGCATGGCGCTGATTAACCCGATTGGTGGTGCGGCCTATGTTGAAGAGTGGCAGAACGCTCTGAGCCAGTATTTCAGTGTGGTGCGGGTGTTTGACCCGATGACGGCCGACCGGCAGAAGCAGTTCGCGGTTTTGTCGGCCTTTGCGGAGTTGTATGAACCCTGGCGTCCGGCGATTGAGGCGACGATGGCGGCGCTGACCACCTATTTTGATCGTATCGCGGCGCAGGGTGCCATGATCGTTGCGGAGCACATGGTGCAAATGATCAGCCATGTGAGTGAAGTCCGGGTGCCCGCCGAGTTTGTCAAAACAGCGCTGGAAGCCCAGTTAAAAAACCAGTATCAGCACCGTCTGCGTGATATCGAAGCCAGTATGCAGCGTCAATTACAGGCGCTGTTTGCGCACTCCCATATGCGTATTCATGCCCAGGCGTTAAGCGCTGATTACCCGGATTTGTTTGATAGCAGCCACTGGTATCTGTATGGGCTGGATCGGCAGAAAATTGTCGCGCTATCCGCATCGGCGGGTGCTGCTGCAGGCGCTGTACTCGACGTTGGCGTGGGCGGCAGTTCCTTTATGACCGGGGCGCTGGCGGGTGGCTTGTTGTCCGGGCTGGCCTCGTTGGCGGCGACCTGGAAGCCTGAAAAGCTCAATATCAAGGGAATCCCTGTTGCCGGTAAAACACTCACTGCCGGGCCAGCTCGGGAGCTGACCTTTATCTTTGTTTTGCTGGGACGGGCGATAGACTTTCTGGAGATGATTCTGCGCCGTACTCATGCCGACCGTACGGTGGCAGAGTTGAAGACAATCAGCTTGTCAGAGCGGTTAAACCAGCTGCCAAAAATGGAGCAGGTACAGTTAACTCGTAGTCTGCAAAAAGCCGCTAAGGGTTTGAACGACAAGGAATTGTTGCAGCTCCGAGACTGGATTTTACAGCTGGCTCAAGCGGTTGATTAACGCCAGGCAATCAACGCCAGGCAATCAACGATAGATACGCTGCGCCCATTCGGTCAGGCCGGATACCACACTGCCAAAATGATCGCCATCCAACAGCGGAATATCACCCAGAGTGCGGGCTACCGCTTGCCGAATCAGCGGTGAGCGGGCGCTACCGCCGGTAATAAATACCCGATCTGGTTGTACACCAGCCTGGGCGACCGCTTCCGCCATCAGCTCTGTTATACGCTGTAATGGTCGCTGAATGGCTGCTTCCAGTCCGGTTTTCACCATCTCGGTACCAAGCCCGGCTTCAACAAAGTCCAGTGCTACACGGGTGGATTCGGCATCGGACAGGACGATCTTGGCATTTTCTGCGCAACGTACCAGTTGCTGGTTTTGCTTGTTGGCCTGCAATCTTAGCAGGCGGCTGATCAGCTCCGGTTGCAGACAATCGCGCTGCAGTTGTTGCAGCTGGAGGGTGGTTTCCAGGCTGCTGAAACGAGACAGAGCACTGACATCGTTGGTGCAGACCGCATCAAGAAAGGTTTTGGTGGGCATAGGTTTGCCGCTTTTGAGGCTGGCGTGCATGCCAAACAATGGCATCAGCTGTTTGCCAGCCAGCGCAATATCGAGGTCGTTACCACCGATACGTTCGCCAGTATGGCCAAGAAAATCTGCGCTGCGGTCTTCGCGGTCGCGGTGATCTGGCCCCATTCGTACCATGGCGCAGTCGCTGGTGCCACCGCCGATATCGACCACCAATACGGTTTGGTTGTCGGCAAGAGTGCGTTCAAAGCTCAGACCGGCGGCAATCGGCTCATAAAGAAACTCGACCTCACTAAAGCCGCTGCGCTGGGCAGCACGGCTCAGGATCGCCAAAGCCTGGTGATTACTGTGCTCGGCATTCACACCCTGGAAATTGACTGGCCTGCCGATCACAGTGCGGGTCAGTGGTTGGCCGAGCGATAACTCCGCACGCTGCTTTACCGTTTGCATCATGGCGGTAACGATGTCTTCAAAAAAATGCACAAACTCGGGGCGTAACCCACTGGCACCGAGATAGGACTTCGGGGATTTGACGAAGTAGCCTTCTTCTGGGTCGGAAAAATACTGGTCAAAGGCTCGTTGGCCGACCAACATTACCGCTTCAATATCTTCCGCAGCTGATCCAAGATCCAGCTCGCGCCGGGCACGTTGGGCCAGCTGTAATGGCCCTCGTCGAGTGGCGATAAACTCATCCCGCAGCGGGCCAGTAGTCATGGCCAGGCCGACTTGCTCGCAGATCAGTTCACGACCCAGTGCATACAGCGCCGACGGCATAAACGCATGGTCGCCGTCTACGGCCAGCAGTTGTACGACATCCTGTGGTTTAACGCCGATGGCGCAGTTGGAAGTACCGTAGTCGAAGCCGCAGATCATGGCGTTCCTCTTGAGCAGGGCGTGAGAAAAAGTCGCGCACATTAGCACAGGGGCTTGGTGGGTCAAGAACACAGCGGCAGAATTCAGCGGGATCGACTGGCCTGGTTAGCCCGTTTTGTCTGCAACCTTCGATCAAGGCGGAGTGCGGGTAACACCCTGCTTAAGGAGGTCAAGGCTCGATACAAAGCAGTATGTTGGCCAGACCCGGTACTGCGCATGCTACGGCAGGCCAATAACAATAAACATGGGCCAAATATGATGAAGAAAACACTTTCCACTTTGCTGATCTGCGGTTCAGCACTGACCGCTTCTTGTGCCAATATGAACGGTATGCATGAACAGTCAATCGTCACAGAGTCTGTCAGGGTCAATGCACCTGCTGACGATGTATGGCAGCTGGTGGGGAAATTTAATGACCTCAAGCGCTGGCATCCGGCGGTCAAAATCAGCAAACAGGTGTCCGATCAGCGTTACCTGACCTTGCAGGACGATACCGAAATGGTCGAACAGGAAACCGCTCGTGATGATAGTGGTATGAGCTATAGCTACCGCATTGTGTCCAGCCCGCTGCCAGTGGCTGCCTATCATGCCACGATCAGTGTGATGGCGGTGGGGGCCAGTCAGTCAGAGGTGACCTGGCGTTCCAGCTTTGATGCCAAGGGGGTCTCGAAAGCAGAGGCGGAAGCGACTATTCGCGGGGTCTATCGCGCCGGTCTGGATCATTTGCAACAAATGTATCGTTAGGACTTTTGCCATTAAAAACCGTTAACGCGATCCACCTGGGCAGGCTGTTATGCCTGCCGATGGATCGACTCATAGGGCTGTTTATGCTCCGGGCAGTCGGATTATGGTTTTACTGCTAGAATGCTCGTCCACTACCTGGTGTTGGCCCTCTGGCCCATTCCCTGCCCAGTAAGCGAGTTTCCATGACTGCCAATGTTAGCCAACCCTCTGCCAATACTCTGTTTAATCCGGTACTGATTGCAGGCTGCCTGATTATTCTGGTGGGTTTTGCGATTCGATCGTCGTTTGGATTATTCCAGATTCCAGTGGCCGAGGCGTTTGGCTGGTTACGGGCTGATTTCTCTTTTGCCATTGCGTTGCAAAATCTGTTCTGGGGTATAGGCCAGCCGATGTTCAGTGCGCTGGCGGAAAAATACGGCGACCGTAAGGCGATTCTGGCAGGCGCTTTCTGTTATGCCACTGGGTTGGTGCTGTCTTCATATGCGACGACGCCAGGGCAGCATCAGCTGCTGGAAATGCTGGTCGGTTTTGGAATCGCCGGAACCGGTTTTGGCGTTATTCTTGCCGTTGTTGGCCGTGCAACGGCGGAAAAGTACCGTTCACTGGCGTTGGGTATTGTCACTGCCGCTGGTTCGGCCGGTCAGGTGGTTGGCCCACCGTTAGCGCAATACTTGCTGGATCAGATGCCATGGCAATCGGTATTCGTGACCTTCGCCGGACTGGTGTGTGTATCCATGTTGGCGTTGTTATTGATGAAGGTGCCGCCACCCGCTGCGGTACAGCCAGGAGAAGATAACCTCGGCCAAGTGGTGCGGCGGGCCATCAAGGATCCGACCTTTATTTTTATCTTCCTCGGTTTTTTCTCGTGCGGCTATCAGCTCGCCTTTATCACGGCGCATTTTCCGGCGTTTATCAGCGAAATGTGCAGCGCAATCGAACCAAACGGCATACTGCATTCGATCGGGATTACCTCTACCTCAACGCTGGGAGCCATGGCGCTGTCTTTGATCGGGGTGTTCAATATTATCGGAACGATTCTGGCGGGCTGGCTGGGCAACCTGTATTCCCGCAAGTACTTGCTGGTGGGTATCTATGTGTTGCGAACCCTGATTTCTGCCTTGTTTATTATGAACCCGGTGACACCGGAGACGGTTTTCCTGTTTTCGATGTTGATGGGCGGATTGTGGTTGGCAACGGTGCCGATCACTTCAGGACTGGTGGCCCAGATTTACGGCTTGCGTTACATGGGTACGTTATATGGGTTGGTGTTTTTATCGCATCAGATTGGCGGCTTTCTGGGCGTCTGGCTGGGGGGCAGCCTCTACGATCTGTATGGCAACTATACGCTGGTGTGGTGGGTTGGCGTCGGCGTCGGAGCCTTTTCTGCCTTGATACACCTGAACGTGGATGAACGTCCATGGAATCGGCGGGTGATGCTACAGGCAGCATGACTGCTCTGGTAACGGCCTTTGAACGGATGATTTTTTGCGTTCTTTTTACGGCTCGAAATGCAACAATCCGTAGCAATTGTCATGACAATGATGGCGACTGCTGGTGCGTGTTTTCCTGTCCATCCATTAAACAAGACATTGAATGATTCCATTGCCCCAGGCCCCAATTACCCCAGGCATCAGACCCCAAGGTTTATTTGAGCCACAACAGACGTGAGGGAAGCCCGTGATTGATGCCCGCGTAACCACGCGTCTTATGGCCATGCCGGTACTCTGGATGGGAAGCGTGCAGATGGTGTTTGGTGGCCTCTCGGTGGCGTTGTTTCGTGATGACGTGGCCCGGGTTTTTCTGGAACCGGGCCTGGCGATGTTGCTTGGTGGTGGCGTGTTGTTCTGGAAAATGCGAAGAACCAATTTGGCGCTGGCATCCTATCAGGATGCGCTGTTCTACGCGGTGGCCACCTGGGTAGTGACCGGTTTGCTCGGAGCCTTGCCAATTCTGTATATCGAACACGTCAGCTTTGCCGATGCGGTGTTTGAATCCGTCAGTGCCCTGACCACCACCGGGGCTACTGTTTTGAGTGGGCTGGATAACATGCCGCTGACGTTTTTGCTGTATCGCCAGTTTTTACAATGGATGGGCGGGCTGGGCATTGTGATTTTTGTGGTCGCCGTGTTACCCATGCTGAACGTTGGCGGCATGCGCCTGCTCAAGGCCGAGACGCCGGGGCCAATGAAAAACGACAAGCTGTCTCCTCGTATTGCCGACACCGCCCGGCATCTCTGGGGGGTGTACATCACGGCGACGCTGGCTTGTGCCCTGTGTTACTGGCTGGGTGGTATGACCGTCTTTGACGCCTTCGCCCATAGTCTGGCGACCGTTTCTACCGGTGGCTTCTCCACTCATGATGCCAGTATGGGCTATTTCGACAGCCAACTACTGCTGGCCATTGCGGATGTATTTATGCTGGTGGGGGCGATCAGTTTTGCAGTGCATTTCCGGGCAGTTCACCGGGCTGATCTGAAGGTTTATTGGGTTGATGAAGAAACCCGGATCTTTCTGCTGATTGTGATTTGCCTGTCGCTGATATTGACTGCCTACCTGTTAGCGACCGAGGTGTTTACCGATGTGCTGGAGTGTCTGGGACGGTCGTTTTTTCACGTGATCTCGTTTATTACCAGCACCGGATTTGCTGCAGACGATTTTGTCAGCTGGCCCGCCGCTGCCGGTTTCCTGCTGGTCTTCAGTGGTTATCTGGGCGGCTGCTCCGGCTCCACTGCCGGGGGCAACAAAATCATTCGTAATATCCTCACCATCAAGCTGGTCAATCAGGCGATGGGGCATATTCTGCATCCGCGCTCTATTTATACGCTCAAGTATCAGCGGCGACCGGTGGCCGAGGACGTACAGGGGTCGGTGATGGGGTTTATGTCGTTTGCGGCGGCGTCCAGTGCCGTGCTGACCCTGATGATGATGGCAACCGGTCTGAATTTCTGGTCGGCATTTACTGCTGTTGCTGCCTGCATCAATGTACTCGGCCCAGGGTTTGATCAGGTTGGAGCCAACTTCAAACCGGTATCGGATGCTGGCAAATGGATACTCTCCGGTGCCATGATTCTTGGACGGTTGGAGTATTTTACGGTGTTTGCACTGCTATCACCCAGGCTGTGGCGAGCGTGAGCCCGGCGTAGGAAATATATCTGGCCTGACTCCGGGCTCGCTTCACCCTTTACTCTGCCAGCGCATTTGCCGCCAGATTTTTTGTTGTTCGGCGTTGAGAAAACTCCAGGCGATAAAACGACTGCTTTTCTGCCCCTGCGTCATGGTGATGACCTGTTGCTGTACTGCACCGACGTCACGCAGCACTTTCTCCAGTGCTGGCAAGGCCGCCTGCCGTGATACCAGCGAAGTAAACCAGTACACCTGACTGGCGTATTGTCGGCTTTCTTGCATCATGCGGCTGACAAAGCTCACTTCACCGCCTGCGCACCACAGCTCGTTACTCTGGCCGCCGAAGTTCAAGGGTGTCTCTGCGTTCAACGCTGTGCTGTCGGGCTGTTGGTCATCCCACTTGCCGAGATTTTTCCACTTGCGTTGATTGCCACGGGCCATCTGCTCGGGCGACTCATGGAAGGGTGGGTTGCACAGCGTCAGGTCGAGAAATTCCTTGCCCTGCAACACATGCTGAAAGTAACACTGGCTGTCAGGCTGCTGCCGCAGGCTGATAGCGGGTTGCAACGCAGGATTGGCAGCCAGAATGCGTTGTGCGGATGCCAGCGACAGCGGATCGATATCAGCCGCAATAAATTGCCAGCCATACTCACTGTTGCCGATCAGCGGATAAATGCAGTTAGCGCCACAGCCGATATCCATTACCCGAATGCGCTTGCCCGCAGGTTGCTTGCCACCATTGGCGGCTGCCAGTAAATCTGCCAGATTATGGATGTAGTCCGCTCGACCGGGTATGGGAGGACAGAGGTAGCCGTCAGGAATATCCCAACCATCAATCTGATACCAGTGTCGCAGCAATGCCCGGTTCAGCGCCTTGATGGCCTGCGGATTGGTAAAGTCGATGGAATGATTGCCCTTCGGGGTTGGCCGAATAAAATCACCCAGCTCCGGACTGACGGCCATGAGCGCCTCAAAATCATAACGCTGCTGATGACGGTTGCGAGGATGCAGCCCGGCTGCCGTGCTCTGGACACGGGGGGCTGACGGTTTGCTGTTGGCAGAACGGGAAAACGACTTTTGGGACATAACAACTCTTGCGTATCGGGCGTGCAGCGAAAAACAGCGGGCAGTATAAAGACCATTGGCGAGAGGGGACAGCACAGCCGCCGATGTGTTGTGGTTCACTGTGCACTAACGCCAGTTACCTGCCTCTCTCGTGGGTGTTCAAGTGTTGCGGTTATTATCTGAATTCAGGTGTGAATTCAGATATCCAACAGACTATAAGCCGGATTGTCGGTCTAACGGTCAATCGTGGGCTTTTTGTCCTGACATATTGGCTCCAATCGACCAATTGATATGGAAGCAGATATGATCTGAATCATTATTCCGGTGTGTCGCGAAGCTACAATCGTTGCCTTGTTTATGGGGCTATCAGCCTCGTTCTGTACGGGCCGGTGTCATACTGTGTTATTTGGTGTGGTATTAGCGGGGCGTATTTCTGCGATTATTGGAGGTGGTCGTGAGCTATTTTATCTGGGATTCCACATATGACATTGGCGTTGATATTATCGATCGCCAGCATCGGCGTATCGCGGACTATATTAACGATTTACACCATGCGATTGAAAATAATGACGTGGAGGAAGTCTATAGCGTTATGGAGCGGCTGAAAGATTATACTTTTGACCATTTCAGTTTTGAGGAACAACTGATGGAGCGGGCCGGGTATCCACTGTTGGCAGCCCATTTACAGGTACACCGGCGATTTTCTGCGCAGGTCGAGGAGCTGAGTGTGCAGCTTTATGGCGGTACAGACCCGATGAGTGTTGCACGCAAGGTACGTACCGGACTGATGCGCTGGCTGTTGCAGCATATCAAGGACGAAGATCAAAATTATGCAGAGCTGGTGCGCAAGTCATTACGTAAGGAAAGTGGCTGGGTAAGCGCTACCCTGAAACGTATTTTCGGATCGGTCGATCATCCTGTCTGATCCGGATGCGCGCCAGGGTGCGTCTACAAATGTGCGCTCCGGCTTCCGGCAGTCATGGATGATACGGCTGGCGCGGAGCTGGTTGCTCCGGCCAGGCTTTGTCTGAGTAGAGAACGACAAGTTAAGAACCAGGCAAGCCAGTCAAAAACAGGGCAGATAATGCCGCGTTACAGTTGCCGATACCCTTCTTCCATCAGCACCCGCTGCACAACCGGGCGACGAGCCATGGCCTCGTAGTGAGCCTGACAGGCGTCCGGCAGCGTCATTTCCAGGCGCTTGGCCCAGAATTCGTTATAAAACAGCGCGGCATCTACTATAGAAAACTGGTCATAAAACAGTGCTCCGGCAGATGCTTCCAGCCATTGGGCAGCTTGATGAAAACCCTTCTGCACCAGTGTTCGACCCTGGCGTTCAATGGTGTCGCGATCATCGGCGTGTAGCAGGTAGCGGTCGGGTGTGAAAATACGGGTAAAGCCATGGCCATGCAGGGTGCCGACCAGATAATTGAGTCGATCCAGAGCCACGGCCTGAGCGGTTAGATCTTCCGGTAATAATTGTTTTTTCGGCCAGCGCTGGGCCAGCCACCAGGCAATGGCGGCAAAATCAGTCAGGGCGGTGCCATCGTCCAGCACCAGTGTGGGAATTGTGCCTTTCGGATTAATCGCCAGATACTCCGGTTTCTGGCCATCTCCGGCTGGCAGATTCAGCACGTGGGCGCTGAACACCAGCTCCAGCTCTTCCATCAGAATATGAATACCTGTCGAGCAGGAGCCTGGGGTCATATAGAGCGTCATCATGAGGGGTTATCTCTTCATCAAAGGCGTTGTTTTGTTTATCTCGGTACTGCAAATTGATAACCAATCACTTCACGCTGTCATCTCGTCAGGTGGCCGCAGGCAACCAGCGCTGTGGGCGTTATCAGGGTGCTTAGGTGCTGTCGCAAACCCGACAAGCCAGACTGTGGCCAAGGTTTTGTCGGGTTTCAGCCGAGTGGCTGGGTGGTATAACCCCCCCACGGCTGGTGACGATTCGCTTGATCAGCGGCGGCAACGGCAGGGAACGGGGATTGCAATCAACCCTGGCCCCATATCTCTAGCCGGTTGATATTGTTTATGACTGATTCTTCGATTTCCCAGGACCTCTCGTTGCAGCTGGACTGGTCTGACTACCGTGATGCCGGTATGGGAGATGCCTATGCTGACATTCCCAAATACGGTGGCCATTACGCCAAAGCCATTGCCGCCTGTATCAACAGCCGTCAATGCGAAGCTGACGGCAAGCAGGTGATGTGTCCCAGCTATCGCATCAGCGGCGATCCCAATCTGGCTACCGGTGGACGAGTGCGTTTGCTCAAGGCGGCGTTGTCGACTTCTCAGGCTCAGTCGCCACTGCTCGACCCCGAGCTGCAACAGGCCATGGATTTGTGCGTCAGTTGCAAGGGCTGTAAACGGGAGTGTGAAAGTAATGTCGATATGCCGCTGATCAAGGCTGAATATCTGGCGCAAAAATACGCTCTCCAGCCGCGCAGCTGGCGTTCCCGGCTGATGGCCGCCTTGCCGCAGTGGCAGCATCAGCATCCGTGGATGGATGCCTTCATACAGCTACGCAATCGCAGCAGGCTGTTGCGCCGAATTGTCGATCCGCTGATGGGGCTGAACCCGGCGGTGAATTTGCCAACGCGGGCAGGGCGCTCGATCAAACAGCCCGATAGTGCCAATGGATCCGGTGTTTCTGGCAACCTGAATGGCCATAAGGTGGCGCTGTTTATTGATACGTTCACACGGTACTACGAACCGCACATCGCGGCAGCGGCGATCAGTGTGCTGGAGGCCAGTGGCTATCAGGTCATGTTGCTGCAGCCAGAATCTGGAGGACGATCGGAGCAGGATTCGCGTCCCTACTGTTGCGGGCGTACCTGGCTGGCACAAGGCATGATTGATCAGGCCAGGGCAGAGGCCCGTCGGCTGATTCAGGCCATAGTGCCGCTGGTGGAGCAGGGCTACAGCATTGTCGGGTTGGAAGCTTCCTGTGTGCTGGGGTTAAGAGACGATGCCCAGGCGCTTGGTCTGGGAAAGAACGCCGTGACAGCAGCCAAAAACAGTTTTTTATTCGAAGAATTTCTTGCTCGTGAGGCCAAGTCCGGGCGGCTCAATCTGTCGTTATCCAGCCCGGCCAGCGCTACGCTGGTACATGGCCATTGTCATCAAAAAGCCGTTGGTGCGATGAAGTCGGTACGGCGGGTGCTGAAACTGCTTCCTGATCATGCCTTCGATTTTATCGAATCCAGCTGCTGCGGCATGGCAGGCAGTTTTGGGCTGGAAGCCGAGCATGCGCAACACAGCCTGGCCATGGCTCAACAAGACTTGCTACCTGCGCTGGCAGCACGGGGAGACCGCCAGGTGATTGCCAACGGGTTTTCCTGCCGACAACAAATACGTCATCACAGCGATGCCAAGCCGTTGCACCTGGCCGAACTGATTGCCGGCTGTCTGGAAGATTATCCTGCTCGCTCAGCCGATCAGTCCCCAAATGAGGGAGATGTCAGGGAACGGAACATCAGGAAGCAGGAGGAATCACCCATCGAAACGTCAGGTTAACCCGTGGCTGGTGGATGCCGGTTTCGGCAGGTACGGCGTGTTCCCAGTGTTGCTGACAGGGCGGCTGCATCAGCCATAAGTCACCCGAATGTACCGGAACGGCTATTTCAGGTTGTGGTTCAGGTTGTGGTTCATGTGTGTGTTGGTGTCCCGGCGTAATCTTTGGACGCAAGCAGAATGCCCGTGTTGCCCCGACCGATAACGATGCAATCACCGGCGCTGGCCCCAACTCCGATTCGTCGTCGGCATGCCAGCCAACACTGTCCTCTCCAGATCGATACAGCGTTGCCAGCACGGAGTTAAACCGCTGCCCAGTCAAAGATTCCACCCGCTGACGTAACCGGTTCAGCCGCTCTGGCCAGGGCAGGGTTGTCAGTAAGTTATCGGAGTAGCGATAGCGAATACCAGCATCTGCAAACCAGGCTTGCTGGCGAGGAATCGGAAAACGACGGCCAAAAGCCTCGTAAAAGGCATTGCCCCAGGCCACTTCATGCAGCAGCCAGTGCAACCATTCATCTGCCTCTGATTGGGTCAATATTGACCCCAGATACATCAGGCCAGCCCGTGTTGCTGTTTCGTTTACTATTGCATTTGCTGTCGCGCCAACCTCCATGTTCTGCTCCTGAGATTGCCAAAATTCATTACTGCGGTTGCAACCGCAATATTGCCATGTCGGTACTGCAGCATTGATGCCAGGCTGCTGGGTCAGGATGTCATCCAAGAAGATTCATGCCGAGTTTAAGACAATGCGGGTTGCTGTCTGTGCGGGAAATATTAATTGATAATATTTTAATGTTCCTTTTTAGGTGCTTTAATAAAAAATATTGAATTAATGTTCTATTTTGAGGACTTTAAATTATATTTCGATTATTTTATTTTAATGTGCTAATTTGTGATCGTTAAGTGAAAATAAAGGACTAAAGTCCTCAATAGGTATCGTTATGAGTCTATCTGGAAATTCTGCGACAGCACTTGCAGCCGAGCTGGGCGAACGCTTGAAGCAAGCCCGGTTGAACCGCGACCTGACACAGGCTGATGTTGCCGAGCAAGCAGGCATCGCCAGAAAAACCGTCCTTAATGCCGAGAAGGGCAAGGCCCAGCTGGACATCTTTATCGCCATTCTGGCGGTGTTGGAACTGACGGATCAACTGGAGCTGTTTTTGCCCAAGCAAGAGATTTCACCCATCCAGCTGGCCAAGCTGCAGGGCAAGCAGCGGCAGCGTGCGTCCGGGCAACGACATCCTGACCAGGAGGCAAACACAGAATGGTAATGGAAGTTGTTCGGGTGATTTACCAGCAGCAAGACGTCGGAGCGGTGAGCTTTAATACCACCACGGGGGTCGGCGCGTTTGAATACGATCCGGCCTTTATACGTCAGGGAATCGAGCTTGCGCCCCTGAAAATGCCACTGGCAAAACGTATCTACAGCTTTCCGGAGCTGGACTTCAACACCTTTAAAGGTTTGCCAGGCTTGATCGCTGATTCGCTCCCGGACGACTTCGGTAACGCCGTGCTGAATGCCTGGGTGGCGGCGCAAGGCAAGTCGCCTGCCGATATCACGCCGTTGCAGCGGCTTCAATACACCGGGATACGGGGTATGGGTGCGCTGGAATATCTGCCCGCCACCCGCATCAAAAGCCTCAATGCCTCACATTCTGTAGCGATTGAATCCCTGGTCGCCATCGCCCAGGACGTGGTGGATTGTCGTGATGACTTTGCCGTGAAGCTGAGCCACGGCGGCCAGGAAGACCGCGAAGCCATGATGTCTTTGCTCTCGGTTGGTATGAGTGCCGGTGGCGCCCGAGCGAAAGCCGTACTGGCATTTGATGACAACTTCAAACAGGTACGTTCCGGCCAGGCACAGGTACCTGATGGCTTCACCCACTACCTGATGAAATTTGATGGTGTCAGAGAGCACAGCAAACAGCAGGAAACCTTTGGCGACCCTATGGGCTTTGGGGCGATGGAATATGTTTACTACCAAATGGCGACCGCCTGCGGTATCGACATGATGCCTTGTCACTTGCTTGCCGAAGGCCCTCGACGGCACTTTATTACCCAGCGATTCGATCGCCAGGCCTCCGCTGATGACGAGGGTAAAATCCACGTCCAGACCCTGAATGGCATTGCCCATGTCGATTATAAAAAACCGGGTTCCTTCTCCTATGCCGAACTGTTTGGTGTGGCCCGGCAACTGCGGCTGTCGGCATCAGAAGCGGAACAACTGCTTAAGCGCATGACGTTTAATATCGTTGCCCGCAACCACGACGATCACGCCAAAAACGTCGCCTTTAGGTTGCAGGGAAATAAGTGGTCTCTGGCACCCGCCTACGACCTGGCCTACAGCTACAAACCGGGTAGCCAATGGGTCAACAGCCACTGGATGAGCCTCAACGGCAAACGGGACAACTTTACCCGGCAGGATATTTATTCCCTGGAAAAACTCAGCCCGCTGTTCACCCGAGCCAGAATCAACGCCATTCTTGATGCCACTCAGGATGTAGTCTCTGGTTGGAAAACACTCGCCGCTGCGGCGGATGTGCCTGATTCGTTAATCCGGGAAGTAGAACCAAACTTGCGGCTGGGGATATGACTCAGGCTCCAACGTCGCTCTGTTTATGCAATCTTGTTACGCAACACTATATTCATGCTGCGCCACTGCTCATCGCGGCAGACAACTGGCAGTATGGCCCTTCTCCTGACTGATCTTGCGGATACCCCAACGTGACTGGCTCCTTGCTGTTGAACCAACCCCTGCAACGCTGGCTAGCAGGTGCCCCGGCTATCAAGTTGTTTGCTGGCTTGCTGCTGCTGTTCGCTTTGCTACTGGTCTTGGCCAATGCGCTGGTGGTCAATTTCCCGGCATGGATGGCGGGAGTGCCGTTGTGGGTTGCCACCCTGTTACTGGCCCCGCAAATCAAAGTGGCCCAGCGCAAACAGATTGGCGTGCTCTTGCTGGTGGGGGCCGCCGGGCTGGTCTTTGCCGGTTGGAGTGGCTCGGGTGGGCGGTACTTGCTAAAAGCCGTGGAGGGTAACCAGATGTTACTGGCCATGCTGATTGGCGTCAGTTTTTTGCGGCTGGTGGCGCTGGCTGGCATAGCTGCGTCTGAACAGCTTCCACGAGGACAGCGAGCGTTACAGCAAACCCTGCTCAGTACCCATCTGTTTGCCTCCGTGCTGAATATTTCTGCTGCGCTGATTGTGGGTGACCGGCTGCGACACGCACGTAACAACCAGCCGTTACAGCCAGAGCAGGGGATGGTGTTGCTACGGGCATTTTCAACCTGTGCCTTCTGGTCGCCGTTTTTCGCCGCCATGGGGCTGACGCTGTTGAGCGCGCCCGGCTCTCAGCTGGCCACGCTGGTATTGTTCGGCCTGCCGTTGGCACTGGCCGCCTTGCTGTTTTCTGCCTGGGAAATCAGCCGTAACCCGGAGGCTGAAAATGCCCTTGGTTATCCGTTGCAGTGGTCGTCACTCTGGATGCCACTGGTGTTGGCCGTGCTGGTTATTATCAGCCACTTGATCTGGTCAGAACTGGCGGTACTGACACTGGTTACGTTGATTGCCATGGTGTTTTCGTTTATTTGGCTGGCGTTAACACGCGGGATCAAAGGTCTGAACGACGTGGGTCAGCACATCACGGTCGGCTTGCCAGGGCTGTGCAGTGAAATCGCTCTGTTTTTAGGCGCAGCAGTATTAGCCGCCGGGGTCTCTGCCACCATGAACGCACTGGATATTTCTGTTGCCCCTGAACACTTCGGCGCTCTCGAAGCCTGCATCACACTCGTTATATTAATTGTGGTCGCCGTCGCTGGTATGCACCCGGTAACCAGCGTGGTGTTGGCTGGCAGTTTATTGGCAACCAGCGTCACCGACCCTAACCTGCTCGGACTTACCTTGCTGATGGGGTGGGCCGTGGGCGTCGGGTTGTCGCCGCTGTCTGGTATTCAGCTTACCTTGCAAGCCCGCTTTGGCATGAGCGCTCGCGCCATGATGTGGGCCAATCGCTACTACGCACTGCTGATAGTGCCGCTGTGTTGCGCCACTTTATATGGGTATGAGTGGGTGACGGATATGGGTACGAGTGGGTGATGGGGGCAGTAATCCATGTGATGTGATTGCGTCTACATTGTGTGTCTGCGGCAGAGTTCATCGTGCTGTGTACCAAGACAATAATCACAGATTCATGTGTACGTCGATCAGGCCATTTAAAACGGCTACCTGGCAGGCTTAGGGCTGTCTTGTGTCCTGTAGCGAACCCGAGGCCCGCTCTGGATTGAGTCAACGCCATTCGCACATAGACATACTACGTAATACGAGCATGTATATGCCGCATGGATGGCGTGACAGCCCCCATGCCCATGGGGCTGTTGTTGTTCAGGCGAAGAAGCGTTTTTTCATGCGGCTGACAAAACCACCTTCGATTGATTTACGCACGTAGGGCACATAGTCCTTGTCGTCGCGCTGAATATGGTTGGTCAGCCAGAGGCCGATATCCGACCGTACTTCCTTGGCGACTTTGAAGCAGTCTTCGCCGTTTTCAAGGCGTTGATCGTACGCCAGAGCGCGATTACGGAATGCCTCATGTACTTTGGAATGAGCCGCCAGAATGGGATAACTGGCACGCTCCATCAAGGTCTCTTCAAAAGCGTTGTGGGAGATTGAGTAGTCAATCAGTGACCTGGCAATCTGTTTCACGACATCTGGATCCTGGAGTCGAATGGCTCTGTCGACTTCAAGCAGGTATTCAAATATCCGCTTGTGCTGAGAATCAATCACATCAATCCCGGTTTCGAACTCGGGCACCCACTGGAATTGCAACATGTGTATTTCTCCTTCAAGTTTACATAGGTTCAGCAAAATCTATTCCAGTATTAATGTTATTAAATTCAATAAGTTACGATTTGTCGGAAAGTGCACTTGTCATGTTTATGACATTTTAGTATCCGTTTTGTTACATAGATGCGTTGACTGGATGGTCTGCGAGGCTGATGCGGGCCAGTGTGAAATTCCGGCTGGATATTGGCGTGGATGGTGATATCTGCATGTTTGGTCACAGGGTTAACAAACAGGGCGAGATCGATTGTGAACAGAAGATGGCTTGGCCGGTATTGTGAGGACGTCTGGATCTGTAGCTGACTGTCGTGGCTATTTATCTTGGCAGAAGTACTAGCGGCTAAAGAAGTGTCATTCAAACCCGTAAGTATTATTCCTGTTCCAGGCCTGCGGATGGATGCTGCGTACACTATGCCTTGGCGCTACTTTGGGCCTCGGCGCTAATTTTGGCTGCAAGCAGCTATTTCCTCGATTCTGGCTCACGCAACCTAAAGCGGATCGGTCAGCGGGCAGCTCAACGAAGCGCTATTGAGTGACGGCTCCACGTAACGGAATGAACCCAACATGATAAAAATAATAAAAAACCGGAAAAAGAACCTGATAACAATGCTGATGGTACTGCTACTGTCAGTACCGGTTGCGGCCGAGACGATACGTTTCGGTATGATCACCACACCAGACCACGCCTGGTCACGGTTGATGCAACAGTTCAAAAGCAGCCTGGAAAATAGCTCCAGTAATGCCATTCGAGTACGCGAATCCCGCTTTGCCAAGGTGCGTGGTGAATCCAGTATTATCGAATTACTGGGTCGCGGTCAGCTTCAGGCAGCCATTGTTGCGGTAGGGTCTTTGACCACACTCGATCCATCCCTGAATGGCTGGTTAATGCCTTATCAATTTTCAAGCGCTGCCCAGTTGCGCCTTGCGGCACAGAGCGATGATGCCAAAGCCATGCTGGCCGGGCTGGAGCGTCATAATCTGGTGGCGTTGGGATACGTCTTTTCCGGTATGCGTGTGATTATGACGCCAACGTTGATGACCAGTACCCGTGATCTGAAAGGCAAGCGAGTCGGCACCTTTCCAAATGACGTATTCTACAATTGGTATCGGCAGCTGGGCGCTGACCCGCAGCCGATCCAGATTCAGGATATCCGGCTCTGGTTTGAACAAGAAAAAATAGATGCTATCGATACCGACCTCGCCACCGCCGTTGATCTGCAGCTATACGATCAGGCACCCAATCTGATGTATACCAACCACATGGCATTCCCAGGGGTGTTTGTGGTTTCAAAAAGCTGGTGGGCTGCACTTGCATCAGGCAAGCAGCAAGCGATTTCGGCAGCTTTTTCCCAGGCGGAAAAGACGACCTTTGCAGCGTTGGAACAGTCCGAAAAGGCAGACTTGCAACAGCTGCGGGAGCGGGGCGTTACCGTGAAAAAATACACCGAAACCGATTTTAACGGTGTACCCCAAAAACTGCGGGATTTTTACTACGGTACTAACGAGCGTTTGAAACGCTTTGGGATGGCGCAGCCCTAAGCCCGACAGGCTCTTAGGTCGTTCTCGATTATTTAACGTGGCCTGTTGGGAGGGAAAATCCCGTCAGGGAAGGCGTTGGACGCAGAGAATGGCCAGCCTATTTCAAGTCCAATAGCACCGGATGGGGTGTCAGGGTCTCTCCAATCGTTGAGAACGCCCGCTAAGGCTGGCTGGACAGATACCCCAGCCCCTCGTCAATAAATGTTCCGATCTTCCTGTATCCGTGTGATACCAGCACGGCTTCTATACGTGTCCAGTCCAGATTGAGGTAATCGTGAACAATGGCGTTACGCATGCCGATAGCACCTTTTAAAACGGCATGGGGTATTTGGCTTTGCAGCATGTCGTGGGCCTTTAGAGCGGTGCCGTAACCATCACCAGAAGCTGGAATATTGGCTTGTTTGCAGCAGTGTTTGGCGACGCCGATGGCGGCTTCTACCAGTATTTGCAAGCTGCGCTCGACGGCCAGACGTTCAATCTTTCTCAGTGGTGCCTGGGTTGCCAGCTCGGCCAGCTCGGCCAGTGTATCGAGCTGTTCTTGCGTGTGCTGGCGCATGGATTCAATATAGGTTGGTGTCATGCTCGTTGGCTCCAGTAAAGCCACTCATCCCACTTCGACCAGATACGTTGTTCCATAAACATTGCGTCGGCATCACCGAACAGGCGTTCGCCTTCGACCGCTTCGTAGGCCAGCGGGGTTGGTGTTTTGGCAATGGATACGCAATGAACGGTGAGGTGCAGGGCTTTGGACAGTTCATAATCCAGCTCTGGCAGAATTTGCCAGTCGTCCTGATCTTCCAGTAACAGCACGGCGAGATCGACATCGCTGTGTTGGTTGGCGGTGCCTTTGGCGTAACTGCCATACAGCCAGGCAGCCAGAACCCCTTGCTGCTGCAAGTTGTGTTGAATCTGCTGGCGCTGATGATGGGTGAGTGTCATGCCGGAGAGTGTAGCGAAAGGGTTGGGGGTTGTCGAAAGCCGATGGGAATGGATAGGGGTGGGTGTGCAAGCACTAAATCAATGCGTGACTCGACAGGGTAAGAAAATCTGTACTGGCTCCCACGCGGGCGCATGAGGAGCCAGGTCTGGCGGTTTTTACAGTGCTTTGATGGCTTCGATCTGTTCCTTGATCTTGCCTTGGTCTCGTTCGTAGCCGTTCAGTTTTTCTTTCTCTTTTTCAATCACGGCAGCCGGGGCTTTGGCGACGAAGCCGTCGTTGTTCAGCTTGTTGCTGATGCGGCCGATTTCTTTTTCCAGGCGTTCTGCTTCTTTGTTCAGGCGAGCGATTTCCTTGTCTTTGTCGATCAGGCCTGCCATGGGCACCAGTACTTCCATTTGGCCAACCAGTTGGGTGGTGGCCATGGGGATGGTGTCGCCGTCGTTAACCCAGGTGATGTTGCTGAGTTTGGCGAGCTTGGCGAGGAAGGTCTGGTTTTCGTCGGCGCGGCGGAAGTCTTCGTCGTCGCCGTCTTTCAGCAGTACGTCGAGTTCTTTGCTGGGGCCGATGTTCATTTCTGCGCGAATGTTACGTACGGCGGTGATGACACCTTGTAGCCATTCGATGTCGGCTTCGGCTGCGGTGTCGATCAGGGCGTCCTGGGGTGCCGGGTAGGCCGCCAGCATGATGGTTGCTGTGGCGTCTGGGCCGCCTTTGCCAGCCAGGTCTTTCACCTGTTGCCATACCGCTTCGGTGATGAAGGGGATGATCGGGTGGGCCAGGCGCAGGGTGGCTTCTAAGACGCGTACAAGGGTGCCGAGGGTGCCGCGTCGGGTTTCGGCGCTGGCGTTTTTGTCCCACAGTACCGGCTTGGACAGTTCCAGATACCAGTCGCAGTATTCGTTCCAGATAAATTCGTACAGCGCCTGGGCGGCCATGTCGAAGCGGTATTGATCCATGTGGCGGCGTACTTCGCCTTCGGCGCGTTGCAGGCGCGAGATGATCCAGCGGTCGGCCAGTGATAATGCGGCAGGCTCACCGGTGGCACCACAAGCCGCCAGCATGTCGTCGGTAATGGCGATGCTGGTGTTGTTGGCTGCTGCGGCTTCGACGGCTTCTTCTCCAGCAATGGAGAGCATGACGTAGCGCGAGGCGTTCCACAGTTTGTTACAGAAGTTGCGGTAACCTTCCAGGCGTTTCATGTCCCAGTTGATGTCTCGACCGGTAGAGGCCATGGCAGCCAGGGTGAAGCGCAGGGCGTCGGTGCCGTGGGGGGCGATACCGTCGGGGAATTCTTTTTGGGTGCGCTTGCCGATTTTTTCCGCCAGTTGTGGCTGCATCATGTTACCGGTGCGCTTTTCCATCAGTTTGTCGAGGCTGATGCCGTCGATCATGTCCAGTGGGTCAAGGACGTTGCCTTTGGATTTGGACATTTTCTGGCCGACTTCATCGCGGATCAGGCCGGTGACGTAGACGGTTTTGAACGGAACTTGTGGCTTGCCTGGGGTTTTCGATGAAGCATCGTCTTTGCAAAAATGCATGGTCATCATGATCATGCGGGCAACCCAGAAGAAGATGATGTCGAAGCCGGTAACCAGTACATCGGTGGGGTGGAAGTCAGCCAGGCGACGGGCGACTTCTTTGTCGTCGGTGTTGGGCCAGCCGAGGGTGGCGAAGGTCCACAGAGCGGAAGAGAACCAGGTGTCGAGGACGTCGTTGTCTTGCATCAGTTCAACGTCGTCGGCCAGATGGTTCTGGGCGCGCACTTCGGCTTCGTCGTGGCCAACAAAGACATTGCCTTCGGCGTCGTACCAGGCCGGAATGCGATGTCCCCACCACAGCTGGCGGGAGATGCACCAGTCCTGGATGTCGCGCATCCAGCTGAAGTACATGTTCTCGTAGTTTTTCGGGACAAATTGGATGTCGCCGTTTTCGACCGCTTCGATGGCGGGTTTGGCCAGGGTTTTGGCATCGACGTACCATTGATCGGTAAGCATTGGCTCGATGACGACGCCACCACGGTCGCCGTAGGGGACGGTGAGGTCGTGGTCTTTGATGGCGTCGAGCAGGCCCAGTGTCTCGAAGTCGGCAACAATGGCCTTGCGGGCGGCAAAGCGTTCCATGCCACGGTATTTTTCCGGGATGCTGGTGTCGACGTCGGTATTGACCGAGCCATCAGAATTAAACGCCTGGGCTTCGTCGCGGATGTCGGCGTTGAAGGTCAGGATGTTGATCATCGGCAGGCCGCAGCGTTTGCCAACTTCGCAGTCATTAAAATCGTGAGCCGGGGTGATTTTGACGCAACCGGTGCCCTTGGTCATGTCGGCGTGTTCGTCACCGACGATCGGGATGCGGCGGCCAACTAACGGCAGTTCGATGAATTTGCCAATCAGGTGCTGGTAGCGGGAGTCTTCCGGGTTTACGGCAACGCCGGTATCACCGAGCATGGTTTCCGGACGTGTCGTCGCCACGACGATGTAGTTTTGGGTGTTGCCGTCGGCGTCGGTGTAGGTTTCGCCGTCGGCCAGCGGGTAGCGCAGGTGCCACATGCTGCCTTTGGATTCCTTGTTTTCGACTTCCAGGTCAGAGATGGCGGTGTGTAGTTTCGGATCCCAGTTCACCAGACGCTTGCCACGGTAGATCAGGCCGTCGTTGTAGAGACGGATAAACACTTCTTGCACGGCTTTGTAGAAGCCATCGTCCATGGTGAAGCGTTCGGTGTCCCAGTCAACGGAGTTGCCGAGGCGACGCATCTGGCCGGTGATGGTGCCACCGGACTGTTCTTTCCATTGCCAGACTTTTTCGAGGAACTTGTCGCGGCCTAATGCGTGGCGATCCGGCTGGCCTTCGGCGGCCAGTTTGCGTTCAACCACCATCTGGGTGGCGATACCGGCGTGGTCGGTGCCGACTTGCCACAGGGCTTTTTTACCCAGCATGCGGTGATAGCGGGTGAGGGCATCCTGAATGGTGTGCTGGAACGCATGGCCCATGTGCAGGGAGCCGGTGACGTTCGGCGGCGGAATCATAATGGAGTAGCCTTCGCCATCCAGGCCATCCTGATAGGGCTTGAAGTAGCCTTTTTCTTCCCATTGCTGGTACCAGGTTTGTTCGAGGGCGTCGGGCTTGTAGGTCTTGTCCATGGCGATGGTGTGATCTCAATGGTAACGCAGCGAGCCATCTCGGCAGATTTGGCAAGCGACTGATTAAACGATGAAAAAATGGCGGTCAGTATAACGGAATCGGAGCGCGGGTTCAGCCGCTGGATGGGGCTGGATAAGTATGTGGGCCAGCAGCCCGCATACTCAGGGGATCAGGTAGTCGCAGGCGTTCTCAGCGTGGCTTGGCCATCAGGATGTTGCGCAGTTTTTCACGCAGTCGGGTCTGGATAATGGGGGTCAGTTCATCGATCAGGGATTCGATCAGCTGGTTTTTTTCCGTTGTTTCGAGGCGTGAGATGGCTTCGGAATCGCGCTGCTGCTTTTGTTCCATCACTCGTTGCATGGTGCGATGGGCTTCTTCGGCACTGTGCTGGGCGGCCAGTCGTTCGGAGGTCAGGCGATCCAGCACCGATTGTGGCAAAAATGGGTTGGAAGATATTTTGGCGGTAATGGCGGGTGCTGGGCTGGCCGCTGGCGCAGACGGCTCAATGTGGAGGCTGTTGTCCGTGTCCCTGTCTGTCAATGTGGGGATGTCCGCTTCGGTCATGTCTTTCTTCAGATCGGGCAAGTGATTGGCCGCAGGGGGGGCCGGAGTGGCTGCCGGAGAGAGGTTGAAAGGTGTAATCATCAGGCCGTCAGCGGCAGAATGGCCGCCGTCAATGGGGCCGAGCAGGGCATCAAGGGTGTCGGTGCTGTGGTCGGTTGCGTGCTTGCGCAGCATCTCCTGACGCAGGTGTTCAAGAATGTCGCCAGAGATAATGGCGGGTGCCGGTGTCGTGGGTGGCGTTTTAACCGCCGATAAATGAGACGGGCGATTGCCAGGCTTGTTGATGTTGCGCAGTGCGGGTGGTTCATCCCGGCTGAACAGGTCGCTCAGTACCGGCACTTCGTCAACGGTGTTCAGCTGGGTCAGTGCGCGTTCCAGGTCAATTTGCTCACCGGCTGCATCGTCGAGGACGCGTTGCAAGGTTTCCAGTTCGTCGAGCAGGTTACGCGAATCGTTTTCGGTGCTCATGTGCGTAGTCTCATATCCTGGTGAGTAATAGGGTAGCCCCTGTCACGCAAAAAACGAAAATGGTCGCGAGTGTGTTCCAGTACCGCATCGTGCTGGATGACGACTTCGACCAGTCGATCAAAACGGCCAAAAAAAGATGGCAACTGGTGGTGCAAGTTGATCAATACGTCGTGCTGCTCTGGCGGTGCTTCGTGCCAGCCAATATGCACCGGGCTCTGGCCAACAGGCCGTTGCTCGTCCACCAGGCTGTGCGGCACAAAGGCGCTGTCACGGAACTCCCACAGCTGCCGGTCCAGTTGTTCGGCGTGGTTGCGAGACCCGGTGTGAATATAGACGCGTTTGCCCTGGCTCAGAGCTTTTTCGGTCAGGCGGCACACGAATTGTTGTTGTTCGACGATGGTGGTCGCTGCCAGTACATAAAAAAGAATATCTGTCATTCGTGGCGTGGCCGCAGTTGTCCTGGGTCAATAATGAGCTAAATGCTACCCCGGTTAGGGGGTGCTTTCAAACAGGTTGATAGCATTAACGGCGGATCTTTTATGCGTTGTCTGGCAGTGCCGGGCGATCGTCAGACGGTTTGACTGAAAATTGGGAAATACGGACGTGGAGGGTCACATTAAGACCGTTCAGGGCCAGTACTTGTTGGCGTTTTTCGGCCGTGATACGCCAGCCGTGCGGGGTCATGGTGAGCAGGTCGGGCAGGGCATCGGCAGGAATGAATACCTGGCTGCTGTATTCACTGCTGGTGAGCCGCTCAAATCCCTGTTTTGCCATGTCGTCTGCCGGATCGTAGCTGTCGGTACGGACGTCGGTATAAATCTGTTGCCGTAATTCCTGCAGGTGTTGCTGGGCCGGGGTAATCAGCCAGACCGGCGCACCGGGTTTGAGCAGCTCTGGCCAGCGGTCGGCCATGGTCGGGGTGAAAACGCTGAAGATGGCATCGAGACTGCCGGGCAAAAATGGCAGACGGCTGCCACTGGCAACCAGCCATTCAATTTCTTTGCTGCGCTGACAGGCGGTGCGTACGGCATCTCGTGAAATATCGATGCCGTACAGGCGGTGATTGATATTGGCTGCCGTCAGGTGGCGGGACAAGAATTCGGTGTAGTAGCCTTCGCCACAACCGCTGTCGGCAATATGGAGCGGTTGTGTTGTGCTTTGTTCTGCCTGAGTGTGTTCTGCCTGAGTGTGTTCTGCAGTTTGTTCAGCTTGAGCCTGTTCTTTTATGGTGCTCAATACAGCCGTGAGTACAGTATTGATGGCGGTGGCAATGGCCTGATAATAACCGCCGTTCAGGAACTGTTGTCTGGCCCTGACCATTTCCAGATTGTCGCCTGGATTGAGTGAGCGTTTCTGGTTGACCAGTAACAGGTTGAAATAGCCCTGCTTGGCGCGATCAAAACTGTGGTTGCCAGCACAGGCACGACGTTGTAATTGGCCGCGTTTGTTGGTTGCTCCGGCCAGTTCTGGCAGTGCTTGCTGGCACACCGGGCAGACCAAAATATCGTCTGACCTGGCGGTGTTGAGTGGGGTGCCGGTGTTCATCCCAGCAGGCGCTCAAGAATGCCTTCGTACAGGCTGGCCAGGGTGTCGAGGTCGGCGGCGCTGACACATTCGTCAACCTTGTGGATGGTGTCGTTGCGGGGGCCAAGTTCAACCACCTGGGCACCGGTCGGGGCGATAAAACGACCGTCGGAGGTGCCGCCTGCGGTCGATAGCGCGGTCTCCTGGCCGGTCACCGCGCGAATGGTGTCAATGCAGGCGTCAACCAATGGGCCATGATCGGTCAGGAATGGCAGGCCGCTGAGGTTCCATTCGATGTCGTAGTCGACCTTGTGCTTGTCGAGGATGTCGCAGGTGCGTTGTTTGAGGATGTCGGCATTGAGCTCGGTTGAAAAACGGAAGTTGAACACCACCGTCATGGTGCCGGGAATCACATTGGTTGCCCCGGTGCCGGCATTGATATTGGAAATCTGGAAACTGGTGGCTGGGAAAAATGCGTTGCCCTGATCCCATTCTTCGCTGGCTAATTCGGCCAATGCTGGAGCTGCCTGATGCACCGGGTTGCTGGCCAAATGCGGGTAGGCAACATGACCCTGAATACCCTTGACGGTCAGTACTGCGCCGAGCGAACCACGGCGGCCGTTCTTGATGGTGTCGCCAACCCGATGGGTAGACGAGGGTTCACCAACAATGCAGGCGTCGATTTTTTCGTTACGAGCTTCCAGGGTTTCAATCACTTTGACGGTGCCGTTGTGTGCCGGGCCTTCTTCATCGCTGGTAATCAGAAAAGCAATTGAACCGGGGTGATCCGGGTATTTGGCGACGAAGTTTTCGACCGCAATGATCATGGCGGCGAGTGAGCCTTTCATATCGGCAGCGCCCCGGCCATACAACATGCCATCAACAATCTGCGGTTCAAACGGCGGGTATTTCCAGTTGTGTTCCGGGCCGGTGGGGACAACATCGGTATGGCCAGCAAAACAGACCAGCGGGCCTTCGGTGCCACGACGTGACCAGAAATTGTCGACCTCTTCAAAACGCAGTGGCTCGTTGGAGAATCCGGCGTTGGCGAGGCGCTCCATCATTAATGCCTGACAGCCTTCGTCTTCCGGGGTAACGGAGCGGCGGGCAATCAGATCGCAAGCCAGTTGCAAAGTAGGGGACATGACAACTCCTGGGGTTGGCTCAGGTCAAAAACGGCCGCGGATAATACCACAGCCGTGATCTGGGTATAGGGTGAGGCGATGTGTTGGTGGCCATCCCGGACAACACCCGGCTGCCGCGCTTCGCTGGCGCTGTTGGTGTTGGTCAGTTCGCCAGTGGTTTGATTTTAACCGGGCGCTTCATGGGGATTGGTGCTTCGCCATCGTGCTTCAACGGATCTGTCCAGATAATGGTTGCTCCGCGTCGGGATGGCGGCGGGTAATAAGGCCAGCCTCCCCATGTGCCCCAGCCGGTGTAGTAGTGGACTTCCGTCGGGACGGTTTCGCGCCAGAGTTCGATACCGTCGGCCTTGATCAGGGCAAAGCGGTAGGCATGATCACCGATTTGCCCATTTTCCATGCCCGTAAATTGCCCTCTGACGGTGACCAGACGACCTGGCTGGTAAATTTCCGGGTCAACAAAATAACCGAGTTCGGCGCGGAAACGGCCACCAGATTGATCGTTGTCGGCGTGTGGCTGGCCGGAACTCCACAGCGGGCGGTGCAAAATTTCCAGCGTGGTGTGCTCAGCACCATTGATCACGCTGACGATCCGGCCACCCAGCACGACGGTCTGGTGCTGATATTGGTCGGGGCTGGCTTGTAATTGTTGCAGGTCTGGCAGGCTGTCAGGATTGGCCACAGAGATTGATTTTGGGTAACTGGCACAGCCGGATAATAACCCGGACAGCAATAAAGCCAGCCCGATCAGTCCTGGGCGTATACGTGGGCGTTTATGGCTGCTGTTGTTCGCTGGGTGCAAAAAACAGGCGATGGGAACATAAATGTCGGCATAGAGATCGGCATAGAGGCCAGTATGGATACGGCCAGAGACAGGGCCAGAAGTAGGATGGACGTTGCTGTCGATATTGCTGTCAGTGTTGCGAAAATAGTGCATACGCCAAGTTCCCTCAAATTCCCTGTGGTTGGCAAAGGCCGCTGGTCTGCCAAGCAGGATAACGGCGCGTTCTTGCTACTTGGTTACGTGGCAGGGCAGAAGGTTCCTGCCGCCAGACTTTGCTCTGGCCAATCGGTTGTTGCAGGCCGTCCCGCAGTTGCGGCTGCGTGCTACTATACCGCTTTTTACTGACATGCCGGGAAACCTCCATGAGCGATATGCCGACCAAAGAACAGCTGGATGCTGTGTTGCAAGAAGCCGATTTGCTGAAAACGCCACAACAGGTTGATGATGCGATCAATCGGCTGGCAGCCGATATTACCGAGCGATTGCAGCAGTCTGTTCCTGTGGTCTATACCATTATGAACGGGGGGCTGGTGCTAGCCGGACTGTTGTTGCCACGGCTGGGTTTTGCGCTGGAAGTTGGCTATATGCACGCGACCCGTTACCGGGGAGATGTGACCGGCAGCGCCGAGCTGCAATGGCAAGCACCTCCGTCTGTGCCCATGGCTGATCGTACGGTGCTGATCCTCGACGATATTTTTGATGAAGGACATACCCTGGCGGCGGTGGTGGAAGCCTGTCGTCAACAGGGTGCCAGGGAAGTGCTTACGGCGGTGCTGGTTAACAAGATTCACGATCGTAAAACCAGCGCGCTGACAGTCGATTTTGTTGGGCTGGAAGTGGAAGACCGCTATGTGTTTGGTTGCGGTATGGATTACCGGGGTTTTTGGCGCAATGCGCCCGGTATTTATGCGGTTAAAGGTCTTTGAGTCGTTAAGGTCTTTGATGTCGATGAGTGATAGCCGTTGAAGACTGGCTGTGGTGGCAAGCGATCACAGTCGGTAGGCTCCTAACTGCAGGTCATGTTTTTTGAGTTTGGGTTTGGGTTTGGGGTAGGTACTGGTCATAAAGTAACAGATGGCCATGACAGCTTAGGCTGGAATGACAGGTCGGGGTGTTTTGGGGGTTGGAATATAGACCCGGCAACGCTCCGGAATGGCGCGCTGGACTACACTGGCGATATCGTAGCTGGAGTTTAGGTGCAGATATGACGGTCTGGTTTGGCTCCCCCGGAGGTGGTTTGATTCATGAACGTTGAGTATATCAATCCTTTTGTTGAGACCATCAACAATATACTGGCGACCATGGCATCCATGACCTGTGAGTATCAAAAGCCTTATGTGAAGCCGGATGATGCGCCGCTGGGTGTGGTGACGGGTCTGATTCCTATGGCCGGTGACACGGTACGCGGGTCGTTGGCGATCAGCTTTTCTGAAGGCGCTATTCTGATGATCAGCAGCCTGATGCTGGGTGAAGAAATCAGCCAGCTGGATGACTCCTGCCGCGATCTGACCGGCGAATTGACCAACATGCTGTCGGGTGGGGCGCGCAAGTTGCTGTGGGAAAAAGGCTTTGATTTTGAAATGGCCCAACCGCAGCTGCTGTTTGGTGATGATCTGGTGGCCCATGCGGTGAACGGCCCGGTGCTGGTGATTCCGTTCGAGACCAAGGCTGGCCCGTTTTTTATCGAAGTGGTATTCAGTAGTCGCCTGGATCGCGCCAGGGTGATTGCCGGATAGCTACGACGTTCGGCACCGCATGGCGGCAACCTGTCTGGTTGCTGCAGTTTGAACAGCAATCTCTTTTATTATTATCTCCTTGTTTCCCTCCCGGCGTGATGGACTATTTTATAGCCTGCTTATGCCTCGCTGGCGGCGCAGCTGATCTACAGGTTGTGGTTGACGATCCTTGACGGAACTTTTCAAAAATGCGATGAGTCTGACGCGGCAGTTTGCCCTGTAGATGGTCGTTTGGGATGTCGTTTGGGATGTCGTTTGGGATGTCGTTTGGGATGTCGTTTGGGATGTCGTTTGGGATGTCGTTGCGGGTGTTATCTGACCATGCGTGTTATGCGCTGTTTTAACTGCCAGGGAGATGCCCGGTGAGTGTTGCATTATCTATTTCCGCACGGCCCGACCGGAGATGGTCGTGTGTGCTGTTGTTGCCGTGTTGGTGGGTGCTGGTGACGGTGGTCGGCTGTAGCACGATTGATCCGGTGCAGCCGCAGTCACTGGATATTCCGGGTTTGGCCGATGCCAGTATGACCGCTGGCGAGCCAGTGGATGCCCGCTGGTGGCAAGCCTTTCATGATGACTATCTTGATCAGCTGATTGAGACCGGTCTGGAACACAACTTTACCCTCCAATCTGCCTGGGCCAGGCTGCAGCAGAGTCAGGCTCTGGCGCGGCAGTCCGGTGCGGAACAGTATCCGAGCCTGGATGCCAGCCTGTCTCGCAGTCGTTCATTTGGTCCTGATTCCGCTGCCAATAACTGGAATGCCGGATTGTCGGCGACTTATGAAATTGATTTCTGGGGCCGGATTGGCGCGTTACAGCAGCAAGGCCAGTTAAATGCCCAGGGTAGTGCTGCAACGGTACGTGTGGCGGCCAATACCCTTGCTGGTGAGGTAGCTGGTAGCTGGTTTGGCTGGTTACGTCAGCAAGGCCGGATTGCATTGTTAACCCGGCAGCAGCAGCGTATTGCGTCGGCATTGGCCGTGACCGAGGCGCGTTTTAATCGCGGGCAGGCTGCGGTTTCGGATGTCTGGCAACAGCAACAGTTGCAAGAAGGCGTTGTTGCCGGTCTGGTGGCCGACCGCGCCCAGCAAGTGATCTATCAGCAGCAACTGGCTGTCTGGCTTGGGCGCAGTGACTGGTTGCGAGTCGATGTGGTGCCCGAGTTGGCTGCGTCTCGCTCTTTGCCTGAATTGCCGTTGCAACCCCCGCTTGTTTCTCTGACGGCTTTACAGCAGCGCCCGGATGTACAGCAAGCCTGGTTCGCCTTGCAGTCGGCCAATGCGGCAGTCGCGGTGGCAGTGGCAAACCGCTACCCACGGTTGACGCTGTCGGCTTCGTACTCCGCTGCGGATGCCAACCTGGCCGATGTCTTTGATCACTGGGTGGGCAACCTGGCTGCCGGACTGGTCGTGCCATTGCTGGATGGTGGCAGTCGCCGGGCAGCGCTAGCTGCTTCGCAGGCCAGTGTGCAGGCCGCCGTGGCGGAGTATCAGCAAACGTTACTGGCAGCGGCACAAGAGGTTCAGCAAGTGCTGGTGCAAGAACAGCAGGCCAGCGATCTGTTGGTCAGCCTGACAAAACAGCTGCACCTGGCGCGTCAGACCGAAGGGTTCCAGCTGGCTCGCTATCGTCGTGGTGTTGGCGATTTTCTGGCATTACTGAATGCCCAGCAGGATGTACTGGCGCTGGAGCGAGAGGTGCTTGATGGGCATTGGCAACAACTGCAGTATCGAATTCAACTGTATCGCTCCGTCAGTCACGGAGATTTCACCGGGGCTGATGCTGGAGAGCCACAAGAATGAAGCAACAAACAGGCATGACAAAACAGGCAGGTAAAGTATGGCTGGTGCTGCTGGTGCTGATACTGGGCGGTGCGGCTGCCTGGGTCGTACTAAAAACAGCGCCGGTGCCAACACGAGTCAAGCCTGACGTTCAGGCGCGGCTGGTGGAAGTGCAACCGCCAGGCAGCGGGGATGTTCGTCCGGTCTGGCAGGCCGGGGGCCAGGTGATGGCGGCTGAGCAGGTATCGCTGCAGGCGCAGGTCAGCGGCCGGGTCGTGGCCGTGGCGGCTGCGGCAGTGCCAGGGGCCACACTCAAGGCGGGTGCTGCTTTGTTGACCATCGAGCCACGGGATTACGAGCTGATATTACAGCAGCGCGAAGCTGCTCTGGTGCAGGCACAGGCGAGTCTGGATATTGAACAGGGAGCGTCGGCGCTGGCCGCCGATGAGTATCAGCTGGCGGCACGTCAGCTGGCAGCTTCGGATCGGGCGCTGGTGTTACGTGAACCACAAATTGCCAGTGCCAAAGCGGTTTTGCTCAATGCCCGTGCGGCGGTAAATCAGGCACGACTGAATCTGTCCCGTACTCGGGTAACGATGCCCTTTAATGGCCAGATACAGTCACGCGGTGTGGCGACTGGCAGCCAGGTTGGCAATTCAGCGACTTTGTTTGAACTGGTTAATACCGATGAATTCTGGGTTGAAGTCAAAGTGCCTCGGGGCTTTTTGCCGTGGCTGGATCCGGAGGCCCCGGTGCTGCTTCATCATCCTGGTTGGGGCGGTCAGACCCGAGAAGCGCGGATTCTGAATTTGCTGCCCGGAGTGGATAGCAACGACCGTCAGGCACGGTTGATGGTGGCGGTGCGTGATCCGTTGAGCCTGAATCATCCTGCTGAGCCGGTACTGCTGCTGAATGATTTTGTCTCAGTCGAGCTGCAAGGCAAGCCCATCCGCAATAGCGTTACGGTGCCATTGCAACAGATGAACGACGACGGCAGCCTGTGGGTTGTTAACAATAACAAGATGATACTGCGTAAACCTGAAGTACTTTATCAAGGTCGAACGCTGGTCTGGGTTGGCTCTGGATTACAGCCAGGCGATCAACTGTTGGTGAATCGCCTGGATAGCGTGACGGCAGGCATGCCGGTGCGCCTGGCGACCCGTGCATCAGCGACTGACACCGCTACGTCGGCGGGAGTCCGGCCATGAGTGTGGCGCAAGGGAATGGCCCGATCGCCTGGATGTCGCGCCACGGGGTGGCTCCCAACCTGCTGATGGCGGTACTGATCCTCGGTGGCTTTATGATGTCGCTGACGATCCGCAAGGAGTTTATTCCATCCTACGAAGCCGAGGCTGTGATCGTTCAGGTTGGCTATCCGGGGGCGACGCCGACGGAGATGGAACAAGGTGTCGTACTGCCTATCGAGAACGAGCTGGCTGCCGTTGATGGCCTGAAAGAAGTGAATTCCACCGCCTCCCAGGGCAGTGCCAGAATCAATATCGAACTCGACAATGGCACCGACCGCCAGCAGGCCTATCAGGATGTGCAGCAGGCGGTGAATCGGATCACGACCTTTCCGGCGCAAATGGAAACCCCCATCGTCAGAATTGCCAGCCGTAATATCAGTGTGGTGGAAATGGCGATTTTTGGACCGCTGGATACCTTTGCGCTGAAGCGCCTGGCCGAACAGGTAAAGGATGAACTGTTGTCCTCAGCGGATATCTCCAAGGTCGAGCTGACCGGCACCCCGGATGAAGAAATCCATATAGAAATCCCCCAGGCAGAATTGCAGCGTTACGGTCTGACCTTGCAGGACATCGCCAGCGCTGTTGGCAATAATGCCATTGAACAAAGCGCCGGTACGGTCAAAACACCGGGCGGCGATATTCTGGTGGCACTGGATCAACGTCGTTACTGGGCCGGGGAGTTTAATGACATCCCGGTGATTGCCGATGCCGCTGGTGTGCGCTTGCGGCTGGGTGATATTGCCCATGTGCAAGAGGGCTTTGGTGATGCCCGGCGGTTGGTGACTTACGACGGTCAGGAAGCAATTCGCTACGACGTCTATCGTGCCGAGCAGCAAACGCCGCTGACGGTGGCGGCCGCAGTACATGAAAAACTCGATGACATTCGCAGCTGGCTACCGCCGGGTGTCAAAATTGTGGTCACCGATGATGATGGCAAAACCTACAATCAGCGAGTGGGCTTGCTGATCAAAAATGCCGCTATCGGCTTGATTCTGGTACTGGTGTTGCTCAGTCTGTTTCTGGAATACCGACTGGCGTTCTGGGTCACCATGGGCATTCCGACGGCCTTTCTGGGATCCTTGCTGTTACTGCCAGCGGTGGATGTTTCCATCAACATGATCTCGATGTTTGCCTTCATTGTTGCCCTCGGGATCGTGGTGGATGACGCCATTATTGCCGGTGAAAATATTTACGAACATATGCAGCAGGGCATGCCGTTTGCCGACGCGGCAGTGGTGGGCGCTCGTGAAGTGGCCAGTCCGCTGGCGTTTGCGATTCTGACCAATGTCGCGGCGTTTCTACCGCTGTTGGCGCTGCCCGGCATGATGGGCAAGCTGTTCCTGGCGATTCCGATCGTGGTGATCAGCTGTTTTCTGATCTCCTGGCTGGAAGCATTGTTTATTCTGCCGTCGCACCTGGCGCATCTGAAAGAAAAGCCGGAGAGCCGACTGGGGCGCAAGCTGGATGCCATACAAGAGGCAGTGGATGGCCAGCTTGGGCGCTTTATCGAGAGGGTGTACCGCCCGCTGCTGGGCCGCAGTTTGCGTAACCCCGGATTAACCCTGGCGATCGCACTGGCGCTGGGCATCACCGTGCTGGCCTGGGCCTTCAGTGGCCGCATGGGTTTCAGTATGTTTCCACGACTTGAAGGTGAATTTACCGTCGCTCAGGTGGAGCTGCCATCCAATGCGCCTTTTGAGCAGGCGCTGGACGTTCGGCTGCAACTGGAAGCGCGGCTGCGCGATATTGTTGCACCGGTCGAGGCCGCAGGAACACCGCTGCTGGTGAGTGTGGAAGGCAGCATCGATGGCTCAACCGTTGAAGTGGAAGCGCGGCTGGTGGATTCCGAAATTCGGCCGATTTCTGCTCATGAAGTCGCCAAACGCTGGCGCACAGCCATGGGAGAAATCCCCGGCATTCGCAGTATCACCTTTGATTCTGAACGGGGTGGCGGCCCATCGGGTGGGCGCGGCCTGACTGTGGAACTGCGTGGCACCGATACCCGCTTGCTGGCTCGGGCCAGTGACGACCTGGCGGTGTTTATGGCACAGCTGGGAGGCGTCAAGGATATTGCCAGCAGCTTTAGCAGTGGCAAACCGCAATGGGACGTGGAAATTAACGACCTGGGTCGCAGCCTGGGGCTGGAGTCGGACGACGTTGCCATGCAAGTCCGGGCGGCGTTGTACGGCGCTCGGGCCTTGCGTCAGCAGCGGCAGCGGAATGAAGTAACGGTACTGGTGCGGCTGCCACAAAATGAACGCCGTTACAGTGCCGATATTGAACGTCTGATGATCCGCACTCCAGCGGGTGGTTACGTGCCTCTGGCAGAAGTGGCAACGCTGGCAAAAACCGTGGCCCCTTCCAGTATTTCGCGGCGGGCGGGTAAACAAGTGGTGAGTGTGACCGCCGATGTGGAACCCCGGACGCAGATTCCGGCGGTGATGACGGTATTGCAGCAAGAAGCCTTTGTCGACCTGCAAGCCCAATACCCGACGCTGGATTTTGATTTTCGCGGACGTCAGGCCGATACGCGGGAAAGCATGAGTGCCATGCAGCTGTACGGCTTCTTCTCCTTGCTACTGATTTACGTCTTGCTGGCGATTCCGTTCCGCAGTTACGGCCAGCCATTACTGGTGATGCTGGTGATCCCGTTTGGTGCCGCCGGGGCAATCCTCGGCCATATCCTGCTGGGTTACAGCTTGTCGATTATCAGCATTATGGGGATTGTGGCGCTGGCGGGGGTGGTAGTGAACGACAGCCTGATTCTGGTGGACTACGCCAATCGCATTCGGGCCAAGCGCCATCTGACGGCGCTGGAAGCCATCAGTGAAGCCGGGGTGAGGCGTTTCCGGCCAATATTATTGACCACGCTGACGACCTTTGGTGGTTTGGCCCCCATGGTGTTTGAAACCTCCCGCCAGGCGCAGTTTATTACGCCGATGGCGGTATCGCTCGGGTTCGGGATCCTGTTTACCACCTTTATCTGCTTGCTGGTGCTACCCGCCCTGTATGTGCTGCTGGATCAGCTGCTGAACAAGCTGGCGGGGCGTCCTGTATTGAAACCAGAGGAGATATAAGTGCACTTCAGGTCGGCCTGCAAAGCTTCTACCGGTCTGATCAGGAATTATTAATCAGTCCGGCAGGCTCCTGGCACTTCGGTTTCAAATGTGCTGCTTTCTGCTGACGTTAGGTTGGAAAAATTACACAGAAAAATGGGCGCTTCCGAGCAGCACATTGCACTGACTCTTGCGCCCTGCAGCAAAAAGCCACTACGACCAATGGAGAAGGGGTGGTGACGTTTTCTGCCAGAGCATTGCTGCTGTGGAGCTTGCCGTCTGCTGTGTAAGCTGTGAGGTAATCCACTGATTCAACCAGTAATAAAATGCTGTGAATTTCTGACCTCATGAATTCTGACCCTTGAATTCGATCTCGTTGAAAAACGGGCTGGAAGTCATGGGTCGCTGCTTTATAAAAACTGTATATATTTAGTGCAATTCAGATTGGACCGGGATTAATGTCCGGTTTTGAGCCACGCTTGCGCGCTTTTGTGGAGACTGGGACTGTACCCGTCAAAGGTCAGTGGTCATAAGCTCTACAAAGATTTATATAAAAAGATACCTCAGAATTTGCTAAAGCTAATAGAGTCTGAAAGCCCGTAAACGCTCAAACAACCCCATCTACCGATTTAAATAACGGCCGCTTTCATATTCTCAGGCAGCAGTTTTTCAATGTCTTCCACGGTTTCGCATAACGGCAACTGGGCAAACACTCTCCGTAAATACGCGTAAGGCTCCAGGTCGTTCGCTTTGGCGGTTTCTATCAGGCTGTACATCATGGCGCTGGCTTTTGCGCCACGCTGACTGTCACTGAATAACCAATTTTTGCGCCCTATCGCAAACGGTCGGATAGCATTTTCGACGGGATTATTATCTATATGAAGTCGCCCATCGGTGAGGTAGACCGTTAGTTTGTCCCAGTTTTTATCGAGGTAGGCTAAGGCTTCGCCGGTTTTTCCTTTTGGCAGGGTTTGTTGCAACGCTTTGTCCAGCCATGCTCTGAGTTTGTTGAGCTGGGGCAGGCTTTTTTCTTGTCGAATTTGATATTTCTGTTCGGCTGGTTGGTCTTTAATCGCGGCTTCGATGACGTACAGTCCTTTGATCATTGTCACGGCCATGTCGGCTTTACTGACTTTTCCTTTCGGGCTTGGGCTGACTTTCTGAGCGTCGATAAACTTACGTCGAGCGTGGGCCATGCAGGCCAGTGCGACGATGCCTTTTTGCTGCCCAATACGGTGATAGCCAATATAATCGTCGGTTTGCAGGTAGCCTTGATAATCACCAAGCAGCGATCTGGCCACATCGGTGCGACGACGACTGGCGTAATCAAATAAGATAATGGGGTGTTCCCGATCACCGGTTTTTCGTACCCACA
>NZ_JBBKTX010000069.1:0-516 GCF_044962685.1 Oceanobacter antarcticus | reverse complement strand
TTGAAGGTTTCCAGACGATGTGGCTTCAGACCAAAGGCTCGCCATATCCGACTGATCGCCATGGCATTCAGTCCGGTTTCTTTCGCCATCAGAGTGGTTGACCAATGGGTTGCGTTTGCCGGTTTGGTTTGCAGTGTTTTGTTGATGACTTCTGCGACTTTATCGTCATGAATGCTACGAGGGCGTCCACTGCGCGGGGCATCCGTTAAGCCGTCAATACGATACAACTCAAAACGACGGCGCCATTTACCGACCGTTTCTGCCGTCACTCCGACCCGCTCACCAATAACCTTTCCTGAAAGGCCTTCTGTGCTGAGCAGTATGATTTTGGCTCGCTGTTGTTCAGCAGCAGGGATTTGTCGGCTACGCAACCAACGCTTGAGCTCAGCCTGTTCATCGTCAGTGATGTCGAGCACTTTGACTGGTCGTCCCATGGTTTGCCTCTGCCTGAAAATGCACTCCTCAAAGTAGACTATAACCACTCATATAAATTCTATTTATTTTTGTTAAGGGACA
>NZ_JBBKTX010000068.1:0-521 GCF_044962685.1 Oceanobacter antarcticus | reverse complement strand
GCGTTTACCACGGAGTGATTCATGACTGGGGTGAAGTCGTAACAAGGTAGCCCTAGGGGAACCTGGGGCTGGATCACCTCCTTAAACGATACTTCAGCCATCTCAGCTAAGTGCTCACACGTAATTGTCTAAATCTTTGTGATCTGATGTAGGTCTGTAGCTCAGCTGGTTAGAGCGCTCGCCTGATAAGCGGGAGGTCGGCAGTTCAAGTCTGCCCAGACCTACCAACTCAGTTCAGTCTTGATTTGGGGCTATAGCTCAGCTGGGAGAGCGCCTGCCTTGCACGCAGGAGGTCTGCGGTTCGATCCCGCATAGCTCCACCACTTCAAGACTCCATAAGAATGTCAGCACTAAGCAGCTTTTGATTAAGGCTTCTTACTACTGATATTAATCAGATTGCTCTTTAAAAATTTGGATACATGAGAATTGAGATTCTCAATAGAAAGCTAGCAGTTGCTTGGCGGATTAACGTCAACATAACCCTGCCATGAAAGTTTTCTTCCTCATAGCTTGTAGGAAGT
>NZ_JBBKTX010000067.1:0-526 GCF_044962685.1 Oceanobacter antarcticus | reverse complement strand
TCACTACTGTCCGGTTAACCAAATCCCAGACCCAGCTGCCCTGTATCATCCGGCAAATCCGGTGGTTTTCTGAACACCTCCAGCAGCGGCATTCGCTGCATAAGTACCGATCCCAGTCGGATTGACACATTCCCCAAACGCCTTTCAGGGGCCACGCCTTGCTGGATCAGACGCAACAGCACATAGCTGATCATCGCCACTAAAACCTGCAATTTGACGGCGTTTTCTGACGTACCATAGAACTGTTTGATCTTGAGATTCTGCTTGATCCACTTGAAAAACAATTCAATCTGCCAGCGCTGTTTGTACAAATCCGCAATCGCCAGAGCGCTGCGTTTCAGGTCATTAGTGATGAAGACCAGCTCCTTGTCATCCTGCTGACGATGAAACACGACTCGCCTCAAGGTGCGGCCTTTCAGATACGATCGGGTCTTGTAACACACTTCGATTTTTTCATCCCTCACCACACCCACCCCTTTCGGTGGCAGAGACTTCGTGACCTTGTAATTCATATCTTTCTTCATCC
>NZ_JBBKTX010000066.1:0-529 GCF_044962685.1 Oceanobacter antarcticus | reverse complement strand
GCGTTTACCACGGAGTGATTCATGACTGGGGTGAAGTCGTAACAAGGTAGCCCTAGGGGAACCTGGGGCTGGATCACCTCCTTAAACGATACTTCAGCCATCTCAGCTAAGTGCTCACACGAATTACTTGAATGCTAATGACACGGAACCCTGTGGGTTTCGTGCGTTCTTTAAAAATTTGGATACATGAGAATTGAGATTCTCAATAGAAAGCTAGCAGTTGCTTGGCGGATTAACGTCAACATAACCCTGCCATGAAAGTTTTCTTCCTCATAGCTTGTAGGAAGTAAAACGGTTTGGGGTTATATGGTCAAGTGACTAAGCGTGCGCGGTGGATGCCTTGGCATCTGGAGGCGATGAAAGACGTGGTAGCCTGCGATAAGCTTCGGTGAGGTGGCAAACAACCTTTGACCCGGAGATCTCTGAATGGGGAAACCCACCTGTTTACAGGTATCTTGCACTGAATACATAGGTGTAAGAGGCGAACCGGGAGAACTGAAACATCTAAGTACCCCGAGGAAAAGAAATC
>NZ_JBBKTX010000065.1:0-533 GCF_044962685.1 Oceanobacter antarcticus | reverse complement strand
GGGTTGTCTTCCGTTGAGAACATTTGCTCGGGCACCAGGTGTTCCATGGCGGAGAGGCGAGCGCCACTGGCCCGGTTGTAGGCAATCCACAAATCCGTGTCGTTGCTTTCGTGTACCAGCAAGTGAGTGATGTGGTCGACGTCCATCGTCAGCCCCTCAATGGTGACGTTGCGAGGAATACCGAACCAGTATTGTGGAATGACATTGGTTTTGAACAGACCATAGCTCGGGGCCTTGTAGCTCACCATATTCGCGGCTCTGGCTCCCAGATCATCCTGAATATTGTTGAGCACAAAGTAGCTGAGAATGGTGCTGTACAGCAAATCCCCGACCAGTTGTTGTTTACCCAGATCGGTATAGTCTTCTGCCGTGATTTTTGCCTGGGTAGCTTCGAGGTCAGTTTTCAGTGCTTCTGCCTGAGTTGGGCTAATCCCCTGCAGATCCAGCGCAATGGCTCGATATTCACCAGCGACCGGGCGGTTAGTGGTGGTTTTCCAGCCACGCCCCGGTTGCCAGTACCCCATTTCAGACAG
>NZ_JBBKTX010000064.1:0-537 GCF_044962685.1 Oceanobacter antarcticus | reverse complement strand
AGCGAAGTGACCGCCAGCCTGTACCTGGCAGGCGGCAGCGACGTGCTCGACAGCATTGCGGTAGCCGTCACCCTGGCGACCACCACGACGGAGACCAGCACCCCGGATCTGGGCAACGGCAACGGCGACAGCTTTATCGAAAATGCCCTGAACCTGAGCGCCAGCAATGTTCTGGTGGGCGAAGCAATTAGCGTCAGCGTCAACCTGGTGGATGCGGACAACCTCAACGTCCTGTTGAGCGACCGCTACCAGTTCGACTTCAGCTCCAGCTGCGACGGCGCGACGGCGTTCAGCCGCGCCAACGTCATCAGCAGCAACGGCACCGCCAGCACCACCTACACGCCATCGGCACTGGCCTGTGCCAGCGGCAATATCAGCCTGACGGCGCAACTGGTGGATCTGGAAACGGGCAACGATGTTGCAGGCGTGAGCGCCAGTGCGACCTTGTCTGCGACCTTGCCAAAACTGGGTACTGGCACCGGAGCCGAGTTCCGTGATACCGCCGCCGATCTGGCGGTGACCATCACCGGCAGCAAC
>NZ_JBBKTX010000063.1:0-539 GCF_044962685.1 Oceanobacter antarcticus | reverse complement strand
GGCAGCCCCCGAAGGGCGCGGGTTGCCGCCGTCCAGTGCGGTGTTGACGAATTTGAAAAGGACTCGTCATTTCGCTGCATTCGTCGCCTTGCCCTGAACAACGGCAACACTCGCGCAGAGCAGTGCAGGATTAAATAGATGTCCCCTAGGGGCAATGCCATGACTGACACGCTTCGTACTGCCATTGTTTCTGCGTCACATCGCCCAGAGTCACAAAGTGCCCGTCTGGTGTATACGCCGGAGCACCTGATCCTGCGTAGTGTGGCCGATTTGTGGGAAGACGGCAAAGACGCTGATGCCTCAGTCAGCGTACCCGCTATGCGCTGGAGCAGTTATTGATCTGCGCAGAAGTGTTGAAACCGGTACGTGGCAAATTAACTGAACCGCTGGGCGATTTCCCCAACGGTATGTCCTGAATAACTAGTGTCCCTTAACAAAAATAAATAGAATTTATATGAGTGGTTATAGTCTACTTTGAGGAGTGCATTTTCAGGCAGAGGCAAACCATGGGACGACCAGTCAAAGTGCTCGACATCACT
>NZ_JBBKTX010000062.1:0-582 GCF_044962685.1 Oceanobacter antarcticus | reverse complement strand
TGGTCGAGCAAGAGCTGGAGCTTAGTCCTATGGCCAATGCTCTGTTTGTCTTTTGTAATCGCGACCGGGATAAAATCAAGTTACTGTACTGGGAGCGCAATGGCTTTGTGCTCTGGTACAAACGCCTGGAAAAGCAGCGCTTTAAATGGCTAAAGCCGACCGACAGCGCCGCCATCTGTATTGACGGCTATCAACTGAATTTATTATTGGACGGTCTGGATATTTTTAACAATAAACCGCATGAAACCTTATTTTACACTGCCATGAATTAACCAGGGTTGGTATAATCCAACCCATGAAAACACCACCGACCGATCACTTGCCTGATGACATTTCTGCTCTAAAACAACAGCTTTTAGCGCAGCATCAATTATTGGAAGAAAAAAATAATCAGTTAAAAAATAAAGAACAATTAATCAACCAAAAACAATCACGCATCCAGTTTTTGGAAGAGCAGATCATTCTGTTTAAGCAGCGCCAGTTTGGTAAAAGCAGCGAAAAAAGTGATCAACAAGTCGAACTGTTCGATGAGGTTGAATGCGAGGCCGATGCCTCTGCAGTGGATACGGCCGAGTCGATAGA
>NZ_JBBKTX010000061.1:0-620 GCF_044962685.1 Oceanobacter antarcticus | reverse complement strand
CGTCAGGTAGGTGTCCCTTACATCCTGGTATTCCTGAACAAGGCCGACCTGCTGGCTGAAGACTGCGGTGGCGCAGACTCAGAAGAATACGCAGAGATGCTGGAACTGGTCGAAATGGAACTGCGTGACCTGCTGTCCGAATACGACTTCCCCGGTGACGACACCCCCATCATCCCAGGTTCAGCGCTGATGGCCCTGAACGGCGAAGATGACAATGAAATGGGTACTACCGCTGTCAAGAAACTGGTAGAAACGCTGGACAGCTACATTCCTGAGCCAGAGCGTGCGATTGACGGTGCGTTTATTATGCCGATCGAAGACGTCTTCTCGATTCAGGGTCGTGGTACCGTTGTTACCGGTCGTGTTGAGCGCGGTATCGTCCGTACTGGTGAAGAAGTCGCCATTATCGGCATCAAGGACACCATCAAGACCATCTGTACCGGTGTTGAAATGTTCCGCAAGATTCTGGACGAAGGCCGTGCGGGTGAAAACGTCGGCGTTCTGCTGCGTGGTACCAAGCGTGACGAAGTTGAACGTGGACAGGTACTGGCGAAGCCAGGTTCTATCACGCCTCACACCAAGTTCGAATCCGAAGTATACGTACTGGGTAAAGATGAAGG
>NZ_JBBKTX010000060.1:0-685 GCF_044962685.1 Oceanobacter antarcticus | reverse complement strand
GGATATTTTTAATAATAAACCGCATGAAACCTTATTTTACACTGCCATGAATTAACCAGGGTTGGTATACTCCAACCCATGAAAACACCACCGACGGATCACTTACCTGATGACATTTCTGCTCTAAAACAACAGCTTTTAGCGCAGCATCAATTATTGGAAGAAAAAAATAATCAGTTAAAAAATAAAGAACAATTAATTAACCAAAAACAATCACGCATCCAGTTTTTGGAAGAACAGATCATTCTGTTTAAGCAGCGCCAGTTTGGTAAAAGCAGCGAAAAAAGTGATCAACAAGTCGAACTGTTCGATGAGGTTGAATGCGAGGCCGATGCCTCTGCAGCGGATACGGCCGAGTCGATAGACGCCGAATCCTTACACTCGGAATTGCCCCTGGCTGAAACACCAAAGCCCGTTAAAAAAACATCCGGCCGTAAGCCTTTACCGGCTGAATTACCCCGTGTACGCATTGAACATGATCTTCCTTTGGCCGATAAAATCTGCGCCTGCGGTTGCGCCAAAAAACACATCGGCGAAGACACCAGCGAGCAATTGGATATTATTCCGGCGGTGGTTCAAGTCTTGGTGCATGCACGACAAAAATACGTTTGCGAAGCCTGTGAAAGCGGCGTGCAGATGGCCGCTTTACCGACGCAGCCAATCCCTAAAAGCAATGCCAGCCCTG
>NZ_JBBKTX010000005.1:0-204401 GCF_044962685.1 Oceanobacter antarcticus | reverse complement strand
AGAGTTCGTCTAGGTCGAGAAGATCTTGCTGAATGGACATAAAAAAATCCGATGTCATGGTCTGACATCGGATTTTCCAGATACTGCTCAGATGAGTAAATGGCTTAAGTGAACAGCATTACCGCTTCGGCGGGTTTTTTTTGGCCTGCTGTTCGCAGCAGCTAGTGTGCAAAGATACTCTTGAAAAAAATCTAACGGTCGTAAGATATAGACCAAGGTGTGATCCCCCTTGGTCGAATAGCTGGATGAATACGTCATGGCCTATCGTATCCCGACAGTCAAGTGGGGAAGGCTTATGACATACCAACAACAATATAAAAAATCCATCAATGACCCTGAAGGTTTTTGGGCGGAACAGGCTGGCAGAATTCAGTGGTTCAAGGTGCCAGACGTTACCCTGAGTAAAGACGAGCATGGCGTCGACCGCTGGTTCGCTGATGGTGAACTGAATACGGCCTATCTGGCACTCGACTATCACGTGTTGCAAGGGCGTGGAGATCAGCTGGCACTGATCTACGATTCTCCTGTCACCAATACCAAACGTTCTTATACCTATAAAGAACTGACAGCAGCGGTTGCCCGGTTTGCTGGTGTCCTGAAGGCTCAGGGCATTGAGAAAGGCGACCGGGTTGTTATTTATATGCCGATGGTGCCGGAAGCCGCGATTGCCATGCTGGCGTGTGCACGTTTGGGAGCCATTCACTCGGTCGTGTTTGGTGGTTTTGCTGCCAGTGAGCTGGCTATGCGTATCGACGATGCGGCACCCAAGGTTCTGGTGTCAGCGTCGTGTGGTATTGAGGTCAACAAAATTATTGAGTACAAGCCTATTCTCGATGCGGCTATCGACATTGCGGCTCACAAGCCGTCACGTTGCATTGTGCTACAGCGTGATTTGTGTCGCTGTGAATTGAATGATCGCTACGATCTCGATTGGGAGATCGGGATGGCAGCCGCCGAGCCTGCAGATTGCACGCCGGTACTGGCGACAGATCCTTTGTATGTGCTGTATACCTCTGGCACAACCGGTAAACCCAAAGGGGTGGTTCGCGACAACGGTGGCCACGCCGTGGCGATGAAATACAGCATGGACGTGGTATATGACATGCAAATTGGTGATGTCTTCTGGGCTGCCTCGGATGTTGGCTGGGTGGTTGGGCATTCGTATATCGTCTATGCCCCGTTGCTGGCAGGATGCACCACCGTATTTTACGAAGGCAAGCCGGTACGTACGCCGGATGCCGGTGCTTTCTGGCGTGTGTGTGAGGAGTATGGCGTCAAAGGTCTGTTCGCAGCCCCGACAGCGTTTCGTGCCGTGCGGAAGGAAGATCCCGACTGTTTGCTGGCACAGCAATATGACCTCAGCAAACTGAAGACCATTTTTATGGCTGGCGAACGCTTGGATCCGCCGACTTATGACTGGGTGCTGGAACACATTCAGCGACCGATTGTGGATCATTGGTGGCAAACCGAAACCGGCTGGGCCATTGCCGGGAATCATATAGGGCTGGAACCGGCCAAAGTAAAAGCTGGCTCTGTTACCCGTCCTTCGCCTGGCTACAACGTGCAAATCCTGGATTCTCACGGCAAAGCGGTTGCCGCCAATGAACAGGGCAGTATTGCAATCAAGTTGCCATTGCCACCCGGATGTTTGCCCACCATCTGGGGCAACCATGATCGTTTTGTGGCAGGTTATCTGCGCACCTTTGACGGTTATTATATTACCGGCGACGGCGGTTATCTGGACGATGATAACTATCTGTTTGTTCTCGGTCGTACCGACGACATTATTAACGTTGCCGGTCACCGTCTTTCGACCGGCGAAATGGAGGAAGTGGTGGCGGGGCATTCGGCTGTCGCCGAGTGTGCCGTCATTGGTCAGGCCAGCGATCTGAAAGGTGAGGAGCCTCTGGGTCTTATCCTGCTTAAAGATGGCATCGATATTGACGAAGAGGAATTGCAGCGAGAGCTGGTCAAACGCGTACGTGACCAGATTGGTGCGGTTGCCAGCTTCAAACATGCGGTGGTGGTGCAACGCCTGCCAAAAACCCGTTCAGGCAAGATTCTGCGCAAGATTCTGCGTAATATTGCCAATAACGAAGAATATATTGCGCCATCGACGATTGATGATCCTGCATGCCTGGCTGAAATTGAAACCACTCTGAAAGAAAAGGGCGTCAGAAAATAAAAGCCGGGAACTTAATCCGGGAAGTGAGTCATACCACTGCGGCCGGGCTGGCACTCAGTCCGGTCACATTCGGTAATGGCGTTATTCTGTTACCGGATGTGCTCTCTCACTCTCTGTCCTGAATTTTACCGGGCCTTTTCTTTTGGCCCGGTTTTTTTTTGCCTGATTTTTACTTGCCGGGCTATTCTGCTTCAGGCAGAACACCATCCTGCGGTTTGATCACAATCACATCGCAAGGCACCTTGTCGACCAGCTGCTCGGCGGTGTTGCCAATTAATACACCGGCAATACCACTGCGGCCGACCGAGCCGACCACCAGTACGTCAGCGGCCACAGCGATTGCTGTCTCGGCAACGACGGTATCGGTTTCCCCTTCGGCAATATGAACGTGATCCTCGTGAATGTTGTATTTCTTGGCCAATTGCTCGCAGGCATCCTGATGCTGTTCAGTGATATAGGCCTGAATATCGTCCGGCGCAGTGACTTCAGGAACCATGGCAAAGGCAATGGCAACCTGAGGAAAGGCATTAACCATATGCAGATCGGTATCAAAATGATCGGCCAGATGTTCTGCAAACGAGAGAATGTTGTCGTTAATAAGCTGGTGGCCGTCATCAACTGACGTCGCATCAATGGCGGCCAGTATACGATTGTGTTGCCAGGCGGCGGGGGATTTCACCAGCAGTACGGGAGCCGGACAATGGCGCATCAGGTTCCAGTCGGTATGGGTGAACAAGCGATCGATCAGGCTATGAGGGTGAGTCCCCTTGACAACCAGATCGTAATCTGTCGCTCGCATGGATTTGATAACAGCTTCATGCAGATGCTTCTGCCAGTGGACTTCCGTACGCACCGTGATGCCACGTTCCTGTACTTCCGGCACAAAGCTTTCAATCCAGCGCTCCGTTGAATCAATACGTGCGCGGCGAATTTGCTGCTTGGTGGCTTCTTCGAGAGAAGAACTGTCACCGCAGTAAGGTTCGTAAACCGACGTCAGCAGACTGACATCGGCCTTGAGTACCCCCGCAAGCCAGAGCGCCTTGTCGAGTGCTATTTGCTCAGGGTGTTCAGCGTCGAGCACGACCAGCAAATGGTTGATATCCAGCATAACGGCTTCTCCCGTGTTATTGATGTACAAGGGGGTGATGATAATACGTTGACCGGTTTGCGGGTTGAATCCAGATCCACTTCCCGTTGATATTGACCGTCAACATCCCCAGCTTACGCTTCACCTTCTGTTGCCACTATGTCATGGATCAAGTTGGTCGGTTCGGTGGCTGAATCGCTTAGCAGTGCAATAAATGCGCTGGCGGCATTGGTGAGGGTACGGTTTGCCAGATGAATAACACCCAGCGGCCGAATCATTGGAGCGCCAGGCCAAGGCAATACAAACAATTGATCGTCTGCCATGCTGGATGGCAGTACCGACCAGCCAAGGCCAACGCTGACCATCATCTTGATGGTTTCCAGATAGTTGGTCGGCATATGGGTTTCCAGCGTCAGCCCGGCATCTCGAAAAGCGGCGTCGACAACCCGGTAAGTGATGGTATCCGGTTCTGGCAAAATAGCGACATTTTCAGCCAGACTGGAGAGACTTATTTGTTGTTGGCAAGCAAGTGGGTGGCCAGGAGCACAAACACAGACCATGTCATCCTGCCAGAGCGGGATCGCTGTAACCCGATCCGGTTGTCGTTCATCCAGCGTTGTCAGCGCCAACTCGACCCGGCGTTGCTCGACGGCCTGATAAGCATCTTCAGAACCCAGGAAACGAATGTCCAGTCGTACCGCAGGGTATTGGCGGACAAAGGATGTCAGAAAGGGCGGGATTCGATGCAAGCCAATATGGTGGCTGGTAGCGATGTTGAGAGTGCCTTCAACGGAGCCTGCCAGATTGCTGATCTGAATCTGGGTGTCATTCATCAGCTCAAGGATTTCACGTGCTTTTGGAAGTAACCGTTGGCCTGACTCGGTCAGACTGATGGAGCGGTTGTGGCGTTCAAACAAGGGGCTGTCGAGCTGCTGTTCCAGTTGCTGAATACGCTTGGAAACGGCAGATTGGGTTAAAAACAGCTGCTCAGCTGCCAGCGAAAATGATTGGTGGCGGGCAACCGCCAAAAAGGCTTTAAGTTGTTGGCTATCCACGCGGGCCTCGAAATAAGTCGCTGCTGATGTTATTGGCTTCTGATTCCTTTCAGGAATTCAATATAGAAAAAGAATGAATTTGTGTTGTTTAACAGAGTGAGTACCATAAGGCAATCACCCGCTCATCAAGCGGCGTAGACCGTGAAAACACACCCGTCAACAGAGCATTCCAATAAGGAGCCACCGATGACCGGAAAAACACTGTACGACAAACTTTGGCAGCAGCACGTTGTTAAAGAACGCGATGATGGTACTGCGCTGATCTACATCGATCGCCAGTTATTGCACGAAGTAACGTCCCCCCAGGCGTTCGAGGGACTGCGTATTGCCGGGCGCAAGCCATGGCGTCTGGACGCCAACCTGGCGACGCCGGATCACAACGTGCCGACTACCGCCATCGAGCGTGAGTCTGGTGTCGACGGTATTGTTGATCCGGTATCCAAAATCCAGGTGGTCACACTCGATAGCAACTGTGATGAGTTCGGCATTACTGAATTCAAGATGAAAGACAAGCGTCAAGGCATCGTTCACGTTGTTGGCCCGGAGCAAGGTGCTACCCTGCCTGGGATGACCGTGGTGTGTGGCGACTCCCATACAGCCACTCACGGTGCTTTCGCGGCTTTGGCTCACGGTATTGGCACTTCGGAAGTTGAGCACGTTCTGGCCACCCAGTGTCTGATTCAGCGCAAGATGAAAAACCTGCTGATTCGTGTCGATGGTGAACTGGGCAAGGGCATTACCGGCAAAGACGTGGTGTTGCACGTGATCGGTATCATTGGTACCGCTGGCGGTAATGGCTGCGCGATGGAATTTGGTGGTTCTGCCATTCGCTCGATGAGCATGGAAGGCCGTATGACCATGTGTAACATGGCCATCGAAGCCGGTGCTCGTGTCGGTATGGTCGCGTTTGACAGCATCACGGCAGCTTATGTCAAGGGCCGCCCTTATGCCCCGAACGCCGATCAGTGGGAGCTGGCACTGACGGCCTGGCAGGATCTGGTATCCGATGACGATGCCGTATTTGACAAGGTGGTCGAGGTGCGCGCTGAAGATATCAAGCCGCAGGTTACCTGGGGGACTTCCCCTGAAATGGTAACCACGATTGATGCCACGGTTCCTGCTCTGGCAGACGCACGGGACGGTGGCCAACGTGCCGGCTTTGAACGTGCCTATGCCTACATGGGGCTGGAGCCGGGCCAGAAAATCACCGATATCAAGCTGGATCGTGTGTTTATCGGTTCCTGCACCAACAGCCGGATTGAAGACTTGCGTCAGGCGGCAGCAGTAGCACAAGGCCGCAAGGTTGCCGACAATGTCTTACAGGCGTTAGTGGTGCCGGGTTCCGGTCTGGTCAAGGAGCAGGCTGAGCAAGAAGGTCTCGACAAGATTTTTGTCGAAGCCGGTTTTGAATGGCGCGAGCCGGGCTGCTCCATGTGTCTGGCGATGAATGCCGACAAGTTGGGGCAGGGCGAGCATTGTGCCTCGACCTCCAACCGCAACTTTGAAGGCCGTCAGGGCTATGGCGGTCGCACCCACCTGGTCAGCCCGGCGATGGCCGCTGCTGCCGCGATTGCGGGTCACTTTGTTGACGTTCGTGAATTCTGATCCGGAGTAATACCATGAGAGCATTTACTGTACACACCGGCATTGTGGCACCGATGGATCGTGCCAACGTCGATACCGATATGATCATCCCGAAACAGTTTCTGAAATCGATCAAACGCAGCGGATTTGGCCCGAATCTGTTTGACGAGCTGCGTTACCTGGATGAAGGTCAGCCCGATGCTGACAACAGCGGGCGTCCGCTAAATCCGGACTTCGTGCTGAATCAACCGCGCTACCAGGGTGCATCTGTGTTAGTTGCCCGCGAGAACTTCGGTTGTGGTTCCAGTCGTGAACACGCCCCCTGGGCACTGGAGGATTTTGGCTTCCGGGTTGTTATCGCACCGAGTTACGCTGATATATTTTTCAATAACTGCTTCAAGAACGGCTTGTTGCCTATCGTGCTGGCAGAAGAGACGGTAGAGCGCCTGTTCAAGGCCGTTGCCGGGAGCGAAGGGTACGAACTCACCATCGACCTGGAAAAGCAGCTGATTCTGACACCCGATGGCCAGGATATACCCTTTGAAGTAGATGCCTTCCGCAAATACTGTTTGTTGAATGGCTTCGACGATATTGGTCTCACGTTACAGGATGCGGATGATATTCGTAGCTACGAAGAAGCCCGTCGTATGTCTTCTCCCTGGCTGTTTAACGCAAGTGCCTGAGTCGTTTGTCGGCTTGGATAACCCATGAATTTCACTGTGGTAGCCTATGACTGCTGCCACAGCAAGTAACAGGAAATAACAATGAGCAAGAAAATTCTGGTTTTGCCAGGTGATGGTATTGGTCCTGAAATCGTCGCCGAGGCGGTCAAGGTTCTGGAGCATATCAATAGCCGCTTTAAACTGGGGCTGGAAATAGATCATGGCCTGGTCGGTGGCACGGCTTACGACGAAACCGGCTTCCCGCTGCCAGAAGAAAGCCTGAACAAGGCCATCGCTGCCGATGCCATTCTGCTCGGTGCTGTCGGTGGCCCGCAGTGGGACAAGCTGGAAGATCGCTCCAAACGTCCGGAACAAGGGTTGCTGGATATTCGCAAGAATCTGGGCCTGTTTGGCAACCTGCGTCCAGCCATTCTGTACCCGCAACTGGCCGATGCTTCGACGCTGAAGCCTGAAGTCGTCTCCGGTCTGGATATTCTGATTGTCCGCGAGCTGACTGGCGGTATTTATTTCGGCCAGCCACGGGGGATTCGTACTCTGGAAAATGGCGAGCGTGAAGGTTACAACACTTACGTTTATAACGAATCCGAGATCCGTCGTATTGGTCGTGTCGCCTTTGAATCGGCGATGAAGCGCAACAAGAAGCTGTGCTCGGTCGACAAGGCCAATGTACTGGAAGTGACCGTGCTATGGCGCGAAATTATGGAAGAGTTGTCGAAAGAATACCCAGAAGTCGAATTGTCCCATATGTACGTCGACAATGCGGCAATGCAGCTGGTAAGGGCACCGAAACAGTTTGACGTTATGGTAACCGGCAATATGTTTGGCGATATTTTGTCGGATGCGGCAGCGATGCTGACCGGTTCCATCGGTATGTTGCCATCGGCGTCACTGGACAAAAACAACAAGGGCATGTATGAACCTTGCCATGGTTCGGCTCCGGATATTGCCGGTCAGGGGCTTGCCAATCCGTTGGCAACTATCCTCTCTGTAGCCATGATGCTACGGTATAGCCTGAATGAAGGCGCGGCAGCAGATGTTATTGAAGCAGCGGTCAGCAAGGTACTGGATCAGGGGTTGCGTACCGGAGATATTTTCTCTGCCGGTATGACCCGTGTCAGTACCCGTGAAATGGGCGAAGCGGTACTGGCTGCGCTGTAAAGCAGTCTTGAAATCCGCGCTATTTTGTATTGACCGGATACTCGTTTGGAATGCAAGCCGCGCCTGTCGCGGTTTTGCTGTATCAAGAATAAGGTAATAGTAAATGTTGAAAACAGGATTGGTCGGTTGGCGTGGCATGGTGGGTTCCGTACTGATGCAGCGTATGGAAGAAGAAGGGGATTTTGCCCTGATAACACCACAGTTTTTTACCACATCGCAGGCAGGCAAGGCGGCTCCTGCCCTCGGTGGCAAAGACAACGGTGTCTTGGCTGATGCTTACGATATCCGTGCGCTCGGTCAGCAGGATGTCGTTATTAGCTGTCAGGGCGGTGATTACACCAAGGACGTGTATCCCAAACTGCGTGAGTCCGGCTGGCAGGGCTACTGGATTGATGCGGCGTCCACTTTGCGTATGGCGGACGATGCCATCATTGTACTGGATCCGGTTAATGCTGACGTGATTAACCAGGGCCTGGATACGGGTATCAAAACCTACGTGGGCGGTAACTGTACCGTCAGTTTGATGTTGCTGGCGCTGGGTGGTCTGTTTGAAAAAGGACTGGTTGAGTGGGTTGCGCCGATGACCTATCAGGCTGCATCCGGATCCGGAGCTCAGAATATGCGTGAGTTAATTACGCAAATGGGAGCGATTCATTCTGATGTTCGTGACCAACTTGACAATCCTGCAACCGCTATTCTGGATATCGATCGCCAAGTATCTGAATTTATCAATAGTGAGGAATATCCAAAAGATCATTTTGGTGTGCCGCTGGCAGGTAGCCTGATTCCCTATATCGACTCGCAGCTGGATTCTGGTCAAAGCCGTGAAGAATGGAAGGCCCAGGTTGAAGCTAACAAAATCATGGGTTCCGGGGATCGGCAAATTCCTATTGATGGCCTTTGTGTTCGTGTTGGTGCGATGCGCTGTCACAGCCAGGCGATGACCATGAAACTGACCCAGGATTTGCCATTGGCAGAGATTGAAGCAATTCTGGCGGCTCATAACGATTGGGTGAAGGTTATTCCGAATGATCGGGAGGCCAGTATGAAGGAATTAACGCCAGCGGCGGTTACCGGGACGCTGAGTATACCGGTCGGTCGAATTCGCAAGCTTAATATGGGGCCAGAGTATATTTCAGCCTTTACCGTTGGAGACCAGTTACTCTGGGGAGCGGCAGAACCTTTACGCAGAATGTTGCGGATTTTGTTAAACCGTTCATAGAAATTGGTCAATAAAAGCGGACGGAAGTCCGCTTTTTCATACGCAACATCTCGAATACGTCATAAACCTTTCATTCATATCAGTTTTATTGCCGCATACCGGTCGCAGCGATTGCGCCAGAACTGGTTATACTTGATACTTACGCTTGCTTGTGCTCTGCCGGTATTAGTGCTTACTAGCAGATCTGCTATCGGAATATTTTGATTAATCTGGGCTATAAAGCCGTAAAGTGACAACCAAGGATGCACCAATGAAGCGCCTATTTGCGAACGCCTTGCTGCTGGTCGGAAGTTTGACCATGTCAACTCAGCTACTGGCATTAGGGCTGGGAGAGTTGACGCTCAAATCGGCGCTTAATCAGCCTCTGGCTGCCGAAATAGCCCTGGTCGATTCAGAAGGCCTTTCTGAGTGGGAAATCAAACCGGTACTGGCCAGTACCGACGCCTTTGAACGTTATAGCGTGGAACGTTCCTACTTCCTTACCAAAATCAAATTCAAGGTGGTTGGCGACAAAATCGTATTAGCTACCCGCGAAGCGGTAACCGAACCTTTCCTGAATTTTCTGGTTGAGCTGAACTGGCCGTCAGGCCGTGTAGTACGAGAGTTTACCGTATTGCTCGATCCACCCACCTTTGCAGAAGAAAGCTTTCGGCCGCTGGTTTCTGCCCCGACTGCTACAGCCAGCAGCAGCGCAACAGCGCCTGTGCCCGCCGCGACACCTGCAGCTCGACCAGCTGCTGCCACTCGTGACAGTACCGGACAATGGCAAAGTCAGTCTGCAGAGCCAGGGACCTATATGGTGCAGCCTAATGACACCTTATGGGCAATTTCACTGGCTACCCGACCGGATACCGGTGTCACGCCACAACAAATGATGATGGCGATCCAGCAACACAATCCAGATGCCTTTATCGGCGGCAATATCAATCGCCTGAAAACGCATCAGGTCTTACGTATCCCTGATCCTGACCAGATTCATGCGATCAGCTTTGAGAGTGCTGTCAGTGAAGTAGCCCGCCAGAACCAGGCGATTGCTGGTACAGCACAGCTGGATGCTACCGGCCGAGCTGCTGTTGCACCTTCTTCACGCGCCTCATCCACCGGCGGTGAGGTGCGGCTGGTCTCTGATCGTGGCGAACAATCCGACTCGGCTGGAGCCAGCGGTGAAGTAGCCGGCCGCGGTAATGGGCGCCAGGAAGTCCTTGAAAACGATTTGGCCATCGCGTTGGAGACCCTCGACAAGAGCCGCCGTGACAACGCCGATCTGGCTGATCGCCTGACCGCTCTTGAAGAACAGATCGCTGCGTTACAGCGCCTGGTCAGCCTGAAAGACGACCAGCTTGCCAATATGCAGGTTAATGCAGCACAACAGCCTGCAGACAAGTCTGTGGTGGTGGCACCTGCAAGTCAGCCGGACATGGCTCAGCCTGCGGAAGTGGCAGGGGCTGTTGAGCGTGCCGTGCCAGCGACAGAGACTTCCAAATCGGCCCTGGCAGAAGTGAAGCCGCAACCTGCGCCGGAGCCAAAGCCAGAGATGGCGGAACGTCCAAAACCTCGTGTTGTGCCAGCACCACGTCCCGAGCCTGATCTGGTTGACAGTATTTTGCAGGATCCGATTACGCTTGGTGGTGTATTGGCGGCAATATTATTACTGATTGCGCTGATTTATACCGCGGTGAAAAAACGTCTGGGCGGCGGAAGCAAGCAGGAAGAATCACTCGAAACAGCCACCGCCGCGCAGCTTCAGGACGAAATGGCCGATGCTGCGGCACCGGATACCGATGATTTTGACCAGTTCAGCTTTGGTCATGAGAATGACGATTCTGACACGGGTGTTCAGTTGGGAGCAGACCTGTTCAGTGGCGATGATGCACTGGATATTTCGATCGACAGTTTCGACACCCGAGATAAATTGCTGACCGAAGTCGACGCCGATATTGCGTACGGACGTTTTGATGAGGCGTTAAGTAAACTGACTCCTGCAATTGAAGCCCAGCCAGACCGGTCAGACCTCAGTCTGAAGTTACTGGAAGTACTGTCGGAACTTGACGATGCCAGCGCTTTTGCAGATGAAGAAACCCGCTTGCTGGGCTTTGCGTCTGATGCCGATGTGAGCGAAGCCGAGCAGTTACGCTTCCGCTTGACCAGTCCTATGACACCAGTAACTGACAGTGATTTCGACAGCATTTCACTTGACGATCTGGATATGGAGTTCAAGAACGATTTGGATGACTCCTTCGACATCACCGACACGGATGCAGATGCAACTGATGCTGGAGACGTTGAAAAAGATGCTGAAAAAGACGTCGATATAATGCCGGTGTTGGGTGCTGATGCGATGGACTTTGAAGCAGCCCTGGCCGAAGGCGACGATGGCAATACACAAGAAGACGACGGACTGGATTTCTCTCTGGACAGTCTGGCCGGTGGTGGTCATGCAGAAATTGTCGACGAAGTAACGATTTCTGACGATGACCAAGGGCTGGATTTTGATCTGTCCGCCTTCGATGATGACGAAGAGATTACTGCGGAACCTGCTGGGGAAGCCAGCGAGCCAGAACATGAAAACCTGATGGATTTTGATGTATCTGATGATCTGTTGGAAGAACTTGCAGAAGCCACCCCAGCGGCTGAGGAACCTGCCACCTTGTCCGGCGATAATGTGATGGAGTTTGACCTTGATGGTCTCGATATTCCAGAACTGGGTGAAGAAGAGGCTGTTGAGGAGCCGGCGGTTGACGACGGAGAACACTCGCTGGAGTTTGAAGTCCCTGAGCTGAATGTGGCCGGTGAAGATGTGACCTTGCCAGTAGCATCTCATACGATTGATGAAGCTGCTGAGCTGGCGCTGGATGAGTTTGATTTGTCTGATTTTGAGGCAGAGCTTGATACTGCTGAATTGGCTGATCCAGATGTAGAGGAAGCAGTGACGGACGCTTCTGGACAGCAAACTTCGCTTGCCGGGTTGGAAGAGGACGCAGATGACAGTGAACCGGATCTTGATCTGGCTGAGCTGGATAACGAGCTGGAAATGCTTGCCTCGGTGGTGGCTGAAGACGACACCGCAGCGACCAGTACAGCAGCCGCAGAGCAACTGACCGATACAACGCCGGAACTTGCTGACGAGACGTTGATGGAGTTTGACCTCGACAGCCTGGAGGCAGAGCTAGATGCGCTGGATTCCATGGCGGATCTGCCCAAGCTGAGCGAAGCAGACTTGACCGGGGTTCGGTTGCTTGTTGGTGGTGAAGAAGACGACCAGGAATTGCCCGAACTGGATGACTTGGAAGAATTCGGACGGGAATCTGAAGGCGTACTGGAAAGTACAGAGACATTAGCCGCAGCCGATTCGGCACTCGACGATTTTGATCTGGCAACTGTCGAAGACGATGTGACTGGCGCATCAGCGACTACTTCTCTGGAGCAATTGGAACCACTCGAAGACTTGCCCGAGTTGGCCGACCTGGAAGAGGAGCTGCCGGAATTCGATTTTGAAGAGCTGCCGGAATTAGAAGAAGTTTCTGAACTGGAGTCGGCAGAAGCGGCCGCGGTTGAGGAGCTGCCACAACTGGATGAACTTGAAGACCTGGCATTTGAGCTGGACGATGCTGAAGCTTTGCCAGACTTGGCTGAACTCGAAGACTTCACCTCAGATGAGTCGAATTTGGCTGACGTATCTGATGCGGATGCCAGCGACATGGACATTCCGTCGTTTACCGCAGATTCGATTGATCTGGATGAGCTGGCAGAGACAGAAGATGAATTTGCCTACTTGTCCGGTACTGATGCCAGCGATACCAAACTGGATCTGGCTCGTGCCTATGTTGATATGGGTGAGGCAGACAGTGCCCGCGAGCTATTGAACGAGATTGTCCAGGAAGGTAGTGACCAACAAAAGCAGGATGCACAAAATCTGCTGGATTCACTGATCTGATCCATGTCTGATACTTATCGTTATGCTGCTATCGTGGAATACAACGGCGCTTGTTTCCACGGTTGGCAGAAGCAAAAACATCACAACGAACCTACCATACAGGCCGCTCTGGAAGCGGCTATCTCCAAAGTAGCTAATCACCCGGTCGAGATAGCCTGTGCCGGACGTACCGATGCCGGTGTGCATGCGACGCGGCAGGTGATTCATTTTGATACCACTTCAAAACGCAGTGACTATGGCTGGTTGATGGGAGTCAATACCAACACGCCAGCCAATGTGTCGTTACAATGGATTGGTCAGGTTGCCCCTGAATTCCATGCCCGCTACAAGGCTCAGGCCCGCTGCTATCGCTATCTGATTAATAACGCTCCGTATCGCCAGGCGTTGCAATATGATCAGTTAACCTGGTGGCGCTACCCACTGGATGCTGGCCGAATGCACCAGGCTGCGCAGTCGCTGCTGGGGCAGCATGACTTTTCTTCTTTTCGGGCGAAAGACTGTCAGGCCAAAACACCGGTTAAAACCATGCATCGTATTCAGGTGCGGCAGTGGGGCAGTCTGATTTTGCTGGAGCTGGAAGCAAGTGCATTTCTCTACCATATGGTGAGAAACATTGTTGGCGTCTTGTTGCCCATCGGTGAAGGTCATCAGCCGATTGAGTGGATGGCGGAGGTGCTGGAAGCCAAATCCCGGCTGGCGGCTGGCGTTACTGCGCCAGGTGATGGCTTGCATTTTGTCGGGGTGCGATACCCCCAGCAGTTTGATATTCCCAGTCAGCCATTTGGGCCACTGTTGCTGGAACCCGTACTGGCTTTGTCTGCCAGCTGACGCGTCACTGCTTCCCACGTTCCTGCCTGCTAGCCGCCCCGGCATCCGTATTCCCGCACAAGCACGGGACTGAGGGCACACCTGACCCCGGCCATTGCTGGCAAATTCTGCTACCATCGCGGTATTTGTTCAGGAACCTTGCAATGCCGACCACGCCCGTTATCCGCACACGAGTCAAAATTTGTGGGGTTACTCGTGTAGAAGATGCCATCAAGGTAGTCAACAGCGGTGCCGACGCTATCGGCCTGGTGTTTTATCCACCCAGTCCGCGAGCGGTTGATATGCAACAAGCGGCTGACATCGCCGCTGTGATTCCAGCTTTCGTTACCGTTACCGCTCTTTTTGTTAATCCGACCGTTGAACAAGTGCAAAGCGTTCTGGATGCCGTTAGAATTGACCTTATCCAATTCCATGGTGACGAAGACGATGGCTTCTGCCAACAATTCAACCGCCCCTACATCAAGGCAGTCCGTGTCCGGCAAGCGTCGGATATGGTGGAGGCGTGCGTGCGCTTCCCAGGTGCCTTGTCTCTGCTGCTAGACAGCTACAAACCTGGTGTTCCAGGTGGTACTGGCGAAACCTTTGACTGGTCGCTGGTGCCAGACGATTTAAACAAACCCATTATTCTTGCTGGTGGCTTGTCTCCTGTTAACGTGGCAACCGCTATTCGCGATCTGCACCCTTTTGCGGTGGATGTGAGTGGAGGCGTCGAGGCTGACGGGCCAGGAAATAAAGGCATCAAGGATGCCAGCAAAATTCAGGCATTTATGAACGAGGTGTATCGTGTCGACAACGAACAACACAACTCCTGAACAAAACGCACACGCAGATGTATTAAACGCCAACTTGCCCGATGCACGCGGCCATTTTGGTATTTTTGGTGGCCGTTTCGTCTCCGAAACCCTGACGGCGGCACTGGATGAACTGCAATCTACCTATCTGAAACTGCGTGATGACGAAGACTTCCAGAAAGCCTTCGATCACGACCTGGCGCACTATGTGGGGCGTCCGTCGCCGCTGTATTACGCCGAACGTCTGAGTGACCATTGTGGTGGTGCACGGATCTTTCTGAAGCGAGAAGATCTTAATCACACCGGTGCCCACAAGATCAACAACACCATTGGTCAGGCTTTGCTGGCCAAGTTTATGGGCAAAAAGAAGATTATTGCTGAAACTGGCGCGGGCCAGCATGGTGTGGCGTCTGCCACCGTTGCGGCGCGTTTTGGTTTGGAGTGCAAGGTCTTTATGGGTTCGACCGACGTTGAACGGCAGAAGCTGAACGTCTACCGCATGAAGCTGCTGGGTGCCGAAGTGGAGTCGGTAACCTCCGGTACCAAGACTCTGAAAGACGCCATGAACGAAGCCATGCGGCACTGGGTTACTCACGTTGACGATACTTTCTACATTATCGGCACGGCTGCTGGCCCGCACCCATACCCAATGTTGGTGCGTGATTTCCAATCCATCATCGGTCGTGAAACCCAGGTTCAGAGTTTGGAGCAGATTGGTCGTCAGCCAGATGCTCTGGTGGCCTGTGTCGGCGGCGGTTCGAATGCGATTGGTATGTTCTATCCCTACATCAAATACCCGGAAGTCGCCATGTATGGTGTTGAAGCCGGTGGTCTGGGTCTGGACGGTGATGACCATGCTGCGCCACTGAGCAAGGGCCGTCCTGGTGTATTACACGGTAACCGTACTTATCTGATGGAAGATGAAAATGGCCAGATCATGGGCACTCACTCTATCTCTGCCGGTCTGGATTATCCGGGTGTTGGCCCTGAGCATTCCTGGTTGAAAGACGTTGGTCGTGCCCAGTATGTGGCGGCTACCGATGTTGAAGCGATCGATGCATTTCACAAGCTGACACGGCTGGAAGGTATCATGCCGGCACTGGAATCATCCCATGCCGTGGCCTTTGCCATGAAGCTGGCAGCCACCATGTCTTCCGACAAGGTCATTGTGGTGAACTTGTCCGGTCGTGGTGACAAGGACATTCATACCATTGCCACTCTTGATGGCGTGACTGCATAAGGATTGGAGTTCGATATGTCTCGTATTGCTATTTTATTTGCTGCCTTGAAAGAAACGGGCAAAAAAGCGCTGATCCCCTACATCACCGCTGGTGATCCGCAAAAAGAAGCCACGGTGCCGATGATGCATGCGCTGGTGGATGCCGGTTGCGACCTGATTGAGCTGGGGGTGCCTTTTTCCGATCCCATGGCGGATGGCCCCACGATTCAGTTGGCCTGTGAGCGGGCACTGGAACACAACACCTCACTGCGCGACGTGCTGGCCATGGTGACTGAATTTCGGGCCACCAACACCACCACGCCGATTGTACTGATGGGCTACCTGAACCCGGTAGAAGCCATGGGCTACGACACCTTTGTGACCGCAGCGGTGACGGCCGGTGTGGATGGGGTACTGCTGGTAGATTTACCGCCAGAAGAAGCCACGGACGTTGATTCCATCTTCAAGAGTGCCGGACTGGATATGGTGTATCTGATCGCACCGACCACTACCGATGCCCGTATTGAAGCCATCGGCAAGGCGGGTAGTGGCTACGTTTATTATGTCTCCCTGAAAGGAGTGACCGGCTCGAAAGCGCTGGATGTGGATGACGTTGAACGTAACCTGCAGCGTATTCGCCAGCACGTATCCATTCCGGTGGGGGTCGGGTTTGGTATTCAGAACGGTGTCACGGCAGCGGCGGTGTCCAAAGTCTGTGATGGTGTGATTGTCGGTAGCGCGATTGTTAATCATATCGCCGACAATGCCACTAACCCTGCTGAAGCCCGACGTCTGGTCACCGAGCTGATGCAGGAAATGCGCATCGCCATGGATCAGCAATAATCCGGTCGTAACAAAGAAGGATATTCAGGATGACTGACTTCAGTAGTTGGAATGTCAAGCGTTGGCTCGAGCATCTGGAGTCGGTGCATCCTGCTGAGATTGACATGGGTCTCGATCGCGTGCGCACAGTCGCAGAGCGGTTGGGGTGCCTGCGACCTGCCGGACTGGTGATCATGGTGGCCGGAACCAATGGCAAAGGCACTACCTCGGCGCTGATAAGTGCCTTGTTGTTGCGCCAAGGGTTATCGGTCGGCTGTTATAACTCACCGCATATCTTGCGTTATAACGAACGCGTATCGGTGAATGGCAGCGATATTTCCGATGCCGACCTGTGCCAGTCGTTCGCGCTGGTCGAACAGGCGCGCGAAGAACAGCCGCTGACCTATTTTGAATTCGGTACCCTGGCTGCGCTGGCCTGGTTCAAACAACAGCATCTGGACGCCTGTGTACTGGAAATTGGCCTCGGTGGACGTCTGGATGCAGTAAACGTCGTGGACGCCGATGTTGCGGTGGTCACCAGTATCGGGCTGGATCACGAAGCCTGGCTGGGGAACGACCTGAATGTCATTGCCTATGAAAAATGCGCTATCGCCCGGCCAGATCGCTATCTGGTCTGTGGTCAACCCAATCCCCCGGAACGTGCTCGGGCCACGGTGAATGCCTGTGAAGGGATGTGGCTGGGGCGCGGAGAAGCTTTTGATGTGACTGAGCGGGTGCAAGGTGATGCAGCTGTGCTGAACATCCGTTTCTTGCCGTACCCGGATGACGATACGTCGATGGAATGGGTGTTGCCTCGTGGCTTTATTCCGGCAGCCAACATTGCGACTGCGTTGCAGGCACTGGCTGCGGTTGGCCACTTGTTGCCCGAACAAGAAGTAGCGGACACCCTCAAGCGTTTGCGGGTTCCGGGCCGCTTACAGGGTTGGCGCTGCCAATGCCCTGACGGCCGTACGTTTAGCGTGACGCTGGATGTGGCTCACAACGAGCAGGCGGCAGCGTACCTGGCAACTCGTGAGCTGGAGGTCGACGGTATTCTGCTGGCGATGCTGGCAGACAAGCCGGTAGACAAGGTTGTCCAGGCTTTACCTGCCGCACGTTTGTGGAAGCTGGCCGGACTGGACTGCCATCGTGGCCTGGATGCCGCCGGGCTGGAGCAGCGTTTTCAGGCTGTGGCGGTTGATGGTGTTGATGGTGTTGATCGTACGGTGGCGGTTTATCCGACGGTAAACGCGGCCCTGAAGCATTTGCAGCAAACCGCACTGGCGGATGAACACTGGCTGGTAGTTGGATCTTTTTATACCGTTGAGCAGGCATTAACACTCATTTATGCCCAGCAAAAAAGCGGGGAGTACGCATGGAAAAGCATCTGAACAAGCGCATTCTTGGTGCTGTTGTCACTGTTGTGGCCTTGGCGATTGCGGTGCCGATTGTAATTGATGGCTCCAGCCAGCGGCTGACGATTGATCAGGATATGCCGCCGATGCCTGATATGCCTGATTGGGCTGAAGTCCAGAACCAGCAACGGATTCGTATTGACCTGGAGCAGCTGGCCAGTGGTGAAGCCACAGCTGAATTGGCAACGCCAGCGGTTAATACGGCGGAGGTTGATGACCCGGTGCCAGCAGTGGTCAAAAAACAGCCCGAACGTGCCCATCTGGATGAAACTGCGTTACCTTATGCTTGGGTGGTGCAATTGGGGGCCTTTTCCAGCAATGAAAATGCCACCAGTTTTCGCGATAACATTCGCGGTCAGGGCTTCAAGGCCTTTTCCCGTACCGATGACGATGGCCTGACACGGGTGTTTGTTGGCCCGGAACTGCAGCAGCAGCAGGCGGAGGTCTTGCGTACTCAGCTGGAAAAAATATTAAAGCGCAAGGATCTGAGAATTAAGCGCTTTATCGCCCGTTAACGCTCTGAGAGGCCGATTGAAGCGTGCTTTTAGCCGTATGGTATAACGTTCAATGCCTGTTTCTGAGCGGGTTGTTGACGCTTTTCCTGGCCCGAAATGACCCCAAATCGGTCTCTCCAGTTGTCGAAATCAGTACTAAACCCTATACTGCGCGCTTCATTAAATCCGCTGTGAGAGCAAGATGGCCGTCGTTGATTGGGTAATATTGGCGGTGCTGGGAATCTCCAGCCTGATCAGTCTCAAGCGCGGTTTCGTGCGAGAAGCATTGTCACTGATTGTATGGGTCGGGGCTTTTGTGGTGGCCCGGATGTTCAGTGGCAATCTGGCTACCCTCCTGACCGATTATATTGAAACCAATTCATTACGCTGGATCGCCGCCTTTGTCGTGCTCTTTCTGGGCACTGTTGCTATCGGCGCCATGGTCAATCATCTGATTGTCGAAGTGGTGCGGCTAACCGGACTGAGCGGCACAGACCGTATACTCGGCATGGTCTTTGGTTGTATCCGTGGTCTGGTTGTGCTGGTCGCGGTTGTTTATGGATTGCAGTTCACTATGGTTCCAAAAGATCCCTGGTGGCAGCAATCAATGTTTATTCCTCACCTGGAAATGCTGGCCGACTGGGCGCGTAATACGCTGCCGGGCACAGCTGACCGGGTGATGTCCTCTATCCCGTCTGATTTCTGAGGTAATACGCGAATGTGCGGAATTGTGGGTATCGTCGCCAAGACCCATGTAAACCAGTCTATTTACGATGCGTTGACGGTGCTTCAGCATCGCGGCCAGGATGCGGCCGGCATCGTAACCAGTGATCAGGGAAAGTTTTATCTACGTAAAGACAATGGCCTGGTTCGGGATGTCTTCCGTACTCGCCATATGCAGCGCCTGATTGGTCGTATGGGGATCGGTCATGTGCGTTATCCGACGGCGGGCAGTTCAAGTTCGGCGGAAGCTCAGCCCTTTTATGTCAATTCACCTTACGGCATTGTGTTGGCGCATAATGGTAACCTGACCAACACCACCGAGTTGGCCCAGGACATCTACCGTGAAGACCTGCGTCACATCAACACCACATCGGATTCCGAAGTATTGTTGAATATCTTTGCTCATGAGCTGCAGGAACAGAAGCAGCTGGTGCCAACACCGGAAATGATTTTTCGTGCTGTACGCCGGGTGCATGAACGTATCCGTGGTGGTTATGCCGTGGTTGCCATGATCTGTGGTTATGGTGTGGTGGCCTTCCGTGATCCGAACGGTATTCGTCCTGCGGTGTTTGGCCGCCGTGACACTGCGACCGGGTCGGAATACATGGTGGCGTCCGAGTCAGTCGCGCTCGATGCACTGGGGTTTCAGATCGAGCGTGATATTGCACCCGGCGAATGTGTGGTGATGACGGAAGCCGGTGATATCTTTACCCAGCAGTGTGCCGAAAACGTACGCCTGACCCCGTGTCTGTTTGAACAAGTGTACTTTGCCCGCCCGGATTCCATTATGGATGGCATCGCGGTGTACAAGGCGCGTCTGCGTATGGGTGAGAAACTGGCGGAAAAGATCATGCGGGAGCATCCAGATCACAATATCGATGTGGTGATCCCGATTCCGGATACCAGCCGTTCTTCAGCGCTGGAACTGGCCAACCGGCTCGGTGTGAAATACCGTGAAGGCTTTATGAAGAACCGCTATATCGGTCGTACCTTCATTATGCCGGGCCAGCAACAGCGCAAGAAATCCGTGCGTCAGAAACTGAACGCGCTGGATCTGGAATTTCGTGGCAAGAATGTACTGCTGGTGGATGACTCCATTGTACGGGGTACCACCTGCGAACAGATCATCGAAATGGCGCGTGATGCCGGTGCAGAAAACGTCTATTTTGCATCCGCCGCACCAGCGGTGCGCTATCCGAACGTCTACGGTATTGATATGCCAGCCAAGGAAGAATTTATCGCCCATGGCCGCACCACGGAAGAAATTGCCACGGCAATCGGTGCCGACTGGCTGGTGTACCAGGAGCTGGATGACCTGATCACCGCTTGTCTCGAAGGCAGTAAAACAGCGGCCACGGAGTTCGACTGTTCGGTATTTAACGGTGAATACGTCACCGGTGATATTGATGACGATTACTTCCGCCGCTTGTCCGATTTGCGCAGCGACTCCTCCAAAGGTATCCGCAAGGCAATTGCCAATGTTGCTATCGATCTGCACAACGAGGCAGAATCCTGAACAACCCGGTTGTGAAGGTGTTTGACGCCTGATCAGTATCAACAACAGGGCAGCCTTCCGCTGCCCTGTTGCGTTTTTAGGCCATAGACAAGGCAGAAACCCGATGAATGATATTCATGATTTACTCGCTCCGTACCAATCAGACCTGACCGATTGCGAGATCGAAACCCTGGCGGTTCGTGCCGGTCAGTACCGCACTCAGGAGCAGGAACACTCCGAAGCGATTTTCCCCAGTAGCAGTTATGTATTTCGCTCGGCGGCAGAAGCGGCCGCAACTTTTTCCGGTGAACATCCGGGCAACGTCTACTCACGCTATACCAACCCGACGGTACGTACCTTTGAAGAACGTCTGGCCGCCATGGAAGGCGCTGAAGCCTGTGCTGCTACCGCGTCCGGTATGGCGGCTATTTATGCCGTCGCGATTGCTCATCTGAAAGCCGGTGATCATGTGCTCTGCTCTCGCAGTGTGTTTGGCAGCACCATTGTGCTGTTCGAGAAATTCCTGCGTAAATTCAACGTCGATATCGATTACGTCAATCCGGTCGATGCCGATGATTGGGCAGCCCACTGCAAGCCGGAAACCCGGCTGTTCTTTCTTGAATCACCTTCCAATCCGATGGCGGAAGTCGCGGATATCGAAGCGCTGGCGCGGATCGCGGGTGCAGCCAATGCCTTGCTGGTGGTGGATAACTGTTTCTGCACCCCGGTGATTCAGCAACCACTGGCGCTGGGTGCCGATCTGGTGGTGCATTCTGCCACCAAATACATTGATGGCCAGGGCCGTTGTCTGGGAGGCGCGGTGGTGGGCAGTCATGAGCTGATCGAACCGGTGATTGGTGTGCTGCGCTCTGCGGGCCCGACCATGAGCCCGTTTAATGCCTGGGTCTTTACCAAGGGGCTGGAAACGCTCAGCCTGCGCATGAAAGCCCACAGCGACAATGCGTCGATTCTGGCCGGCTGGTTACAACAGCATCCGAAGGTAAAACAGGTCAACTTTTGTGGTCTGGCCTCGCATCCACAGTACGAGCTGATCCAGAAGCAGCAAAGCCTGCCGGGCGGAGTACTGTCGTTTGAAGTCGCTGGTGGTCGGGAAGAAGCCTGGAAGGTGATTGATGCCACCCGGATGATATCGATTACGGCGAATCTGGGTGATGCCAAAACCACCATTACGCATCCGGGCACCACGACCCACGGACGCTTGTCGGAAGCAGAACGTCTGGCGGCGGGTATTACCCAGGGCTTGATTCGCGTTGCGGTGGGGCTGGAAAACATTAACGACGTGCGTAAAGATCTGGCACGCGGGCTGGATGCACTCTGAGCCGATCTGAATCACATGGGGCTGCGGCCCCGTTTTTTATGGCTACCGTATTTTGTTCGCAACTTCTCGCTGGTCATTGCTTGCTGGTCATTGCTCGTCAGTAATATCCCGGTTTGTCGTGTGATTGGTTATTAACTCTCGACCTGCTTTTCCAGGTCTGGCATAAACCCTTGACCGTCCAGGCATCTGCCGTAGCCACTTGATCAGTTATTACAACGGAGACCCGATATGACCAGCGCCGTCAGCGCCGCCCTGCAACAGCTTAACCAGATTATTCTGGGTAAACCGGAGCAACTCAAACTGGCATTAAGTTGCCTGTTAGCCGATGGGCATTTGCTGATTGAGGATTTGCCGGGTATGGGCAAAACTACCCTGGCCCATGCGCTGGCCGGTGTGCTGGGGCTGAATTACAACCGCATTCAGTTCACCAGTGATTTGCTCCCGGCAGATATTCTCGGTGTCAGTATTTTTGAAAAGGAACCCGGTTCCGACCTGGGACGTTTCCGTTTTCATGAGGGGCCGGTATTCAGTCAGCTATTGCTGGCCGATGAAATTAACCGGGCCACGCCAAAATCCCAGAGCGCACTGCTGGAAGCCATGGAAGAACGTCAGGTCACGGTAGAAGGCGAAACCCGACCTCTGCCAGAGCCATTTTTTGTGATTGCCACCCAGAACCCGGTGTCGCAGTCGGGTACGTTTCCACTGCCAGAAAGCCAGCTTGACCGGTTTTTGATGCGCATATCACTGGGCTACCCGTCCGAGCAGGCCGAGCGTCAATTACTGGAAGGTGCCAGCCGCCGGGATATGGCCAATCAGCTGCAAGCGCAAATAACGCCGCAGCAACTGCAGCAGCTGCAGCGGCAGGTGCGCGACATTCACGCATCGGCATCGGTACTGGATTACCTGCAGCGTATTATTGCCTTTTCGCGCTACGAGTCCGGTTATCTGTATGGGCTGTCGCCTCGGGGCGCACTGGCGCTATTGCAAGCGGCTCGAGCCTGGGCGCTGGTGCATGAACGCCAGCACGTATTACCTGAAGATATTCAGGCGGTATTACCTGCGGTTGTCGACCACCGCCTGGCCGATGCAGCGGAGGGTGGGGCACACAGTGTGTCGGCCCGCATACTTAATTCGGTTGCGGTACTGGTGTAAAACGTGGCAAGACAATTCGCGATCAAACGTCTGTTCGGCCATCGCTGGCAACGCTGGCTTGATCGACGTCTGCCAGCAACCCGCACCATGGTGCTGGGCCATCGGTCGATTTTTATCGTGCCGACCCGGATCGGGTTGCTCTATCTGGCGCTGGTGGTACTGTTGCTGGTAACCGCCATCAATTATCAGAACAGCCTGATTTATGGCATGACGTTCTGGTTATTCAGCATCGGCCTGTCGGCCATGTATCTGACTTTTCGTAATCTCAAAGGACTGAGCATCAGTAGCCGGGAAGCGATTAATGGTCACGTTGGACAGGTGTTCGATATTCCGCTACGTCTGGCCGCCGCGCCGCGCCGGGAGCATCTCAGTCTGTGGCTACAGTACCCGGATAATCCGGGGCAGCAGCTGAGCATTCATCGAGGCGAGTCAGACACTTTCCCGCTCAGTTATCGTTGCCACCAGCGTGGTTATCTGTCACCTGGCAGGTTGTTGTTGGAAAGCCGGTTTCCATTGGGATTATTTCGTGCCTGGAGCTGGATCAAGCTGGATTTTTCCACCCTGGTGTACCCATATCCGGAAAAATCCCCTTTTGTGTTTCGCAGTGGCGACGGTGATGGCGAACTGCTCGGGGCAACCCTGGAAGTTCGTGGCGAACAGGATTTCCGTGGCTTGCGTCAGTACCAGCCCGGCGACTCCATGCGGCAAATTGCCTGGAAACAATTGGCACGCGGCAAAGGGCTGATGACCAAGGACTTTGACAGTGACGAAGGGGCAAGCTGTTGGCTCGACTGGGCCAATGCCAGTGGCGACTTGGAGCCGCGCTTGTCGCAACTCTGTGGCTGGGTGCTGGAAGCTCATCAGCTGGGTTGGCAATACGGGCTGCGGTTACCGACTCAGGAGCTGGCTCCGGCACATTCGGAAGTCCATCTCGGTGCCTGCCTGAAAATGCTGGCATTGTTCCGGCTTGACGAAGCAACAGGAACCCGACGATGACGCTGTCAGCCCGTCAACAGCAGATCCCCCGGCCAGCACTGTTCTGGTTACTGAGTGGTGGCGCGCTGTCTCTGTTACCGCATTATTCCCATTTACCGCTGATCTTCTGGCTAATGGCCGGAGCTGCCGTGCTCTGGCGCTGGCAAATGCACCTTGGCCGATTGCCTTATCCTGGCAAAATCACCAAATTGATTGCCGTGGTGGCGGTAGCTGGTGGGGTTTATGCCGGTTTTAGTGGTCAATACTCGCTGGAAAGTGCGGTCGCCTTTTTTGTGGCCACTTGTTTGTTAAAAGTGCTGGAAATGCGTACCCAGCGCGATGGCTATATCGTTGTTTTTCTCTGTTTCTTCCTGGCAGGTACCGGCTTTCTGTTTGAACAGGAAGTGCTCTGGGGACTGTATGGTCTGGTAGTGATCTGGTTGCTGACCGCAGCATTGGTGTCTCTGCATCTGGCATCCCGTGAAACGGGAGGCGCCTGGATTGCCAGCCGCTATGCGTTTGGCCTGTTGGCGACCGCGATTCCGGTGATGCTGGTGTTTTATCTGCTGTTTCCGCGCTTAGCGCCATTGTGGAGTATCAATCTGCAGTCAGAACAGGCCCGCACCGGTCTGACCGATCAAATGGCACCGGGGGATATTGCCTCACTCAGTCGTTCCGACGAGCTGGCATTTCGTGCGACCTTTGACAGTGAACAAAAACCGGCTCGTGATCAACTCTATTGGCGAGCGCTGGTGCTGGATCGTTATGACGGACGTACCTGGCGATTCTCGAAACAGGATCGGAAGGTGAGCTGGTTTCCTTCCGGAGAAACCTTGCCAACTGCGACGACTGGCGTGTTGCGTTATGAAATTATTCAGGAAGCGACCTCTAACCACTGGCTTTACACCTTGCGTTACGGCATGGCGCTGGAACCCGGTATAGGTGTGACCTCGACCGGTGTACTGGTTAACCGCACACCAGTGTATCAGCGCAAACGTTATCAAGGCCTTGGCCTCAGTCGTGAACTGGTCAGCCATCGCCTCGATTTTCAGCAGCGCCAGCACAATCTTGATGTGCCAGGCCGTGGCAATCCACGTACGCGCCAATGGCTCGCCGGGCTGGTGGCGAACAGTGATACCTCGATGGATTTGGTGAATAAGCTGATTGATTATTTTCGTACCCAGGGTTTCCGCTACACCCTCAAGCCACCGGCCTTGGGTAATAACGATATCGACGCTTTTCTGTTTGATACCCGGTTAGGGTTTTGTGCCCACTATGCCGGTGCCTTTGTTTACGCCGCACGGCTGGCCGGAATCCCGGCACGGGTGGTGGTGGGCTATCAGGGGGGCGAGTGGAACGACGCCGAAAACTATTTGACCGTGCGTCAGTACGATGCCCATGCCTGGGCAGAAATCTGGCTGGATGGTACTGGTTGGATTCGGATTGATCCGACGGCCGTGGTGTCACCGGAGCGAATTCAGTTTGGTCTTGAACAGGCGTTAAAGGAGGAGGGGTCTTTCCTCGAAAACAAGCTGTTGTCACCGGGGCAGATTCGGCAGATTCCCTGGCTCAACCGACTGCGTATGGAGCTGGAGTCGGTCAATTACCTCTGGCACCGCTGGGTGCTGTCATACGATAACAAACGGCAGAAAAGCCTGCTCAGTAATGTCCTGCAGCGGGCCGATTACCAGCAGTTACTGATCTGGCTGGTGGCTGCCATCGTACTGGTGTTTCTGGTGATTGCCGTGATGATCAGCTGGCAACGCCCAGTCAAAATAGCCAGCCCGGTAGGATTGGCCTGGCAGCGACTGGTCGACGTCGGAGAGCAGCTGGGCGTGGCTTTTCAGATGGGTGAGAGTCAGACTCACTATCTCACCCGGCTGGGGTTAACACTGGGTGACGATAGCGACTATTTATCCGCGTTGGCACAAACCATGGAGCAGCAGTTGTATGCCGCTGGTGGACAACAGGCTGAGGTCGAAAAACAGTTGCTCAAAGCGCTGCGCCAAAGCCGTAAACGACTGCTCCGTCAGGTCTGGCGACGGCGTTATCAACGCCCTTCAGTTCGTACCTGACACCGGATCAGGCCATTGACAAAAACAGCCGCTGCCCGCGATATTGACAAACGGTCCGTACTGGCCGTCGATCATTTGTCGCACCATGTTGGGGAAAAAATCATCGTTTGCCACACTGCATAAGGCACCAAAACCATAAGCACCAAAATAACCGAGCTGGCCATTTGCCTTGATCAGTGCCAGGGCGGGAGAGGATGGCAGCTGCCTGGTCAGCCCATTAGCCTGGACAAGCTCCATGCGCTGGCCGTTGAGGCGTCGGAATTCAGCTAATTGCGCAGTGCTGGCGTTGGCGGCAGCGACCACCACAATCCGCAGCTGGCTGGCATCAAAGGCGGATACCAGACCATCAAAATGGCGGCGACTGACCTGATTACAAAGACAGTCTGGATTCCAGAAATGCACCAAGGTGACCGGTGCCTGGACAGCGGTCGGAGCGGTCTGCACGAGCAGGCTGGCCAGTGTGGACTCCAGTGTTTGCGTGCTCAGTGCGGCAGGGGAGGTTTGCGCTGGTAAAAAGGGCCGGATGGTTTGTGACTGAAACCACCATAGGGCAAGACCAGTGCCGCCCAGCCATAACACAACAACCAGGCCCAGCACGATATTTCGTTGGCGATGATGGCTGCCACCTGGCGGTTCCGGGGGCAGAGACGGTGAGGATGTATTCATGGCAGCAGTATCCCGTGAGTTGTACTGGATAACAATGCTCTGTGACAGCCTGAAGGGCGTATCTATAAACTCCTGGACTCGCAATGATGGTGTTAAAAATCGACTCAAAATGCTTATTTGGCACTCTTGAACTTGGCTTTGGCTTCCGGTGTCGCTCGAACGCCTACACCCGTGCAGGCGTCCGCTTTTTCATCGATTTGCCTTGTCCCTTCATTTATTGTTCGCTACCTTTTTTATACATATTCCGAGCGCTATCGGTTATCAGGCGGCTTTCTGGCAAGCCCGGATTAACGCGTGTACCCTTCTGCTGGTGTATTCAGACGCCGTACTCATGAGCAACATGCCTCCCGAACCCACCGCCTTTTTGCCCTATGTCGTCAGTCTGTCGCAGAACAGCCTGGTGTTAATCGACTTCCAGGCAAGCTGGTGCTCACCCTGCAAGGCGCTATTGCCGGTACTGGAACGCCTTGAGCAGGAGTTCTCACCCCAGTTGCAGCTGGTGGTCGTGGATGTGGAGCAGCAACCGGAGTTGATGGCCATCATGCAGGTGCGTGGTCTGCCCAGTGTGCTGCTCTACTATCATGGTCGTGAAGTGAGTCGTTTCACCACGGCGTTACCGGAAGGCCAGATTCGCCAACTGCTGGCACCCTATATCCAGCAACCCGGTGACCGGCTGCGCAAACAGGCGGAGCAGTGTATTACCCGTCAGGACTGGCAGCAGGGGCTGGCCTTGTGGCGTCAGCTGATTGAGCAGCAGCCAGGTAATGCTGCTGACGTGGCGCGTTATTGTCAGCGCTTGATGGATGCCAGCAAACAGCAACCGCAACTTCTTTCGGAAGTGTCGGTGTTGCTCGATAACGCTGCTGCCCATATTCAGCGAGACCCGGCAATACAGCAGGCCCTGTCGCGTTGGCACCTGCTGCAACGGCGTGAAAATAACCTGGATGCCTTGCGTCAGCGTTTTCGGCATAGGCCCACTCCAGCCAATCGGCTGGCACTGGCACAGGAACTGGCTGCAGAAGAACAATACGATCAGGCCTTCAAACTGCTGATTGGTTTGCTTCGACGTCCTTGCCCTGACAATCTGGAAAAACAGGGCCAAGCCTTGCTGATTGAATTGATCAATATATTGCCCGACCGTGCCAGGGCCAATCGCTATCGCCGTGAGTGGTTCAGCCACCAACGCCGCCGTGGCTGGTCTGAAGAACCGGATCAGACGGACTGATGTGTTGTTGCTGGGTTGCTCCAGCTTCTGGAAAATTTCGACCTATCCTCGTTCGTCATGTCCGTCTTGCTGCTGTTGCAGTGTCTTTATATCGGTCAGCTGCTGGTAGATTTCAGAACTCAACTGGGCAAGTTTGTCGTGCAACATGGCACTGGCTTCTTCATCGTGTTGCTCTTGACCCATGCTGACGACTCTAGCCGCTTCGCGGTGAAAGTGCTGGTGAAGATTTTGGAGATTGACAAAACAAGGCTGGTTAGCCAAGTGACGTTGCCCATCCGAATATAGCCACTGCCCCAGTATGCAGCTCTGGTCATCAGCGATCAGTTCAGGATCCAGCAAGTTCGCCTCATGTTGGTCGACGTAGTGTGTCAGGCGTTTATGCCAAGCCTTGTGAGCACGAATGGATTCATCAATATCCAGTGTCGCGCTGGCTGCTTTGACTGCTTGAAGCGCCAGGGTGGCCTTATTTTCAGGCAAGGTATTGAAGCACTTGAATAAACTCATACTATTTCCTTGATTGATTGCCATGAATTTATCTTATGTCGGGCTGTTAGCGGATTTCTTGATCCTGAACAGCATGAGTCTGATATGTTGCATTTTGGATGAAAGAGTTATCAGGATTATTGGCTGGGTCTGGTTAATGCAGTGCTGGAGAAATACAGCAGGTGCGATCTTGGTTTATCTGGGTAACGATGTTTATTGGCAATGAATAGCCACAGGCCCAGGCCGAGTATTGGTGCAGTCAGATGAACAATGGGTTTTGACAGTATGGCGACCGAGTGGGCGCGTTATCGTTATACTGTGGCCAACTTGAGGAGGATTCCATGCTCAAACGCAAACTTGGCAATACTGATCTGAATGTGACGCAGCTGTGCCTGGGTACCATGACTTGGGGCGAGCAAAACACGGAAGCGGAAGCTCATGCACAGATGGATTGTGCGGTCGCCGCTGGCATCAATTTTTTTGATACCGCCGAAATGTATCCAGTGCCGCCGAAAAGCGAAACCCAAGGCCGTACCGAACAGTATATCGGCAGCTGGTTTGCCCGCTCTGGCAAGCGCGAGGAGATCATACTGGCCACCAAGATTGCCGGGCCTGGCGACTGGATGACGCATATTCGTAACGGGCCAAAACTGGATCTCCAGCATGTAAATGAAGCAATCGATACCAGCCTGCAACGTCTGCAAACCGATTATGTGGATCTGTACCAGGTACACTGGCCTGCGCGTACTACCAATTTTTTTGGCAAGCTCGGCTACGCCCATAATCACCAAGAAAACACAACGCCTCTGGAAGAAACCCTGGAAGCACTGGTCGGTCTGATCAAACAGGGCAAAATTCGCCACTATGGCCTGTCCAACGAAACCGCCTGGGGCACCATGAAGGTGATCCAGCTTGCCGACCAGAATGGCTGGCCGCGACCGGTGTCGGTGCAAAACCCCTACAACTTGCTGAACCGCAGTTATGAAGTTGGCATGGCTGAAGTATCGATCCGTGAAGACGTCGGGCTGCTGGCTTATTCGCCACTGGCATTTGGTGTGCTGACCGGTAAATACCTGCATGGCAAGTTGCCAGCCAACGCTCGTATTACCTTGTTTGAGCGTTTTTCCCGCTATAAGGGAGAGCAGGCGGAGGAGGCGGTGTCTCAGTATGTAGCGTTGGCCGCAGAGCTGGACTTGTCACCTGCGACACTGGCGCTGGCGTTTGTGACCCAGCAGGATTTTGTTACCTCGAATATTATTGGCGCGACCACGCTGGCCCAGCTGCAAGAAAATCTCGCCAGTGCAGAAGTGGTGCTGAGTGAGGAAGTGATCGGGCGTATCAACGCGATTCACCGGGTTATTTCCAATCCGTGTCCCTAACTGAACCTGGCAACGCAGAGCTGTGCAGAATTAAGTCGATACCCGTTTCAGCCTGATCACCAAGGCCGCTCCAGCGGCAGTCAGGCCGATGACCAGTCCGATCCAGAAACCAGGCGCGCCAGCAGGTTCAATGCCAAGCGACGGCACACCATAAAATGCCAGACCATAGCCACAGCTCAGTCCGATCACCCAGTAGGTCACAAAGGTAATCAGCATCACAACAAAGGTATCCCGGTAGCCGCGCAAAGCGCCAGCCGCTGCTACCTGCGTTGCATCAGACAGCTGAAAAACAGCGGCATACAGCAACAGCACTGCGCCAATGGCAACCACCTCTGGATCGGGTGAGTACCAGCCAGCAATGGTGTCGGCTAACAGGATAATCAGTATCGCGTTAAATAAGGCTATCGCCAGGTTCAGCCGCACTCCGAGCCAGGCTGTTTGCCTTGCCAAGAGGGTATCGCCCGTTCCCAGATAGTGACCAACCCGTACCGTGAGTGCCATTCCCAGGCTCAGCGGGATCATAAAAGTGATGGAAGAAACGTTGAGTGCAACCTGGTGTCCGGCGACCACCACCGGCCCGAGGTCGGTCAGAAACAGCGCAATCACGGTGAACAGGCTGACTTCAAAAAAAATGGCGATACCGATGGGCACCCCGATACGCAATATGTCGCGGACATGTTGCCCGGCGGGAGAGCGCATCAGATGCTTGAGCGAAGAGTCGCTGCCAAGCCGGTATTTACGGGTGTTTAATGCCATGGCAATCGCCATGCAGACAAAAATCAGGCTGCTGCCAATGCCACAACCAACGCTTCCCAAGGCGGGCAACCCCAGCCAGCCATACACAAATACCGCGTTGACGGGAACGTTGGCGACCAGCCCGGAGAGCATGATCCAGGTGACGTGACTGGCTTGGCTCAGGGCTTCGGCATAAAACCGGAATGCCAGAAAAATACCGACCGCCGGGAAGCCGATGGCGATGGCGATCAGATAGTTGGCGGCCAGGGTTGCCGTGATCGAGTCGTCTATCAGCCATGGCAGAATATCAGCCGCCAGGTAAAGTAATAGGCCAAAGACACTACCCAACAGTGCACCCAACCAGACAGAGGAAGCCAGCAGGCCAGGCAGTTGCTGGTGCTGCTTTGATGCGTTCAGACCGGAAACCAGTGGTGACAGGGCCACCAGGATACCCGCCAGAAACAGCCAGACTGGCAACCACAGGGCGGTACCAATGGCGACCGCAGCCAGATCTCGGGTGCTGACATAGCCAGACATCAGGGTATCGACGGTGCCCATGCCGATTTGCGCCATTTGGGTTGCCAGTATCGGCAAGGTGAGTTGGATCAGGGCGCGGGTTTCGCGTTTGGCAAACGACATGGGACGGATAGCTCTGGGCAGAAGGAGAGAAGGCTGAAGCGCAGCGCGGCATTCTCCCGGATTATTGCTACTTTGCAAGACCGCCTGCTGGTGACGAGGTAGTGATGAGAGAAATCCTGACGTTTAACAAAAGCAGAAAATATAGCCGTTTCGTTATCTGGCACGCGGGTAATTCCCGGCACACCTGATACAATAACCGACTGTCTGATTTTGGTTGATGTTGTTTGTGTCCAAGCCCGCCTATTCCCCCGACACACTGCAAACAGCGGATTTGATCTGCCTGTTTGATGAATTGTTTTTCTCTGCACAAAACACCCGTCTGCTCGCCGGTGATACGGAGCCTGAATACCTGCCGTCAGACATTCACTGCGGCTACAACAGGGTTATTTTTGCCCATGGTTTTTATGCCTCAGCCCTGCATGAGATAAGCCACTGGTGTATTGCTGGCGAGCAACGCCGTCGGCAAGTGGATTTTGGCTATTGGTATGAGCCCGATGGCCGTACTGCCGAGCAACAGCGTGCGTTTGAACAGGTAGAGATCAAACCCCAGGCCGTCGAGTGGTTATTGTCGGAAGCCTGTGGCCGACGTTTTTATATCAGTACGGATAATCTCGACGGCGACCCGGTTGAGGTCGCAGCCGGACGCAAGGCGTTTGCTCTCTCTGTATGGCAGCAGGCCTGCCATTACTATCACCACGGGCTTCCGGCACGCGCGGAAGTATTAAAAAACACGCTACTCGACTATTATCAGCGCCACGAAATATTTTCAGCCGACCTTTTTGTGCTGGAACGACTCTGACTGGAGACACTTTTGTTCAAGAAAATCATCAAGGCGGTGGCAGGCAACAAGAAAGCCGACACCGGCACTGCTTCCCGTTCTGTTTCAAAAGAGCCATCCCGGGCAGCCAAAACTTCCACCAATACTCCCAAGGGTGCACCAGCCCACGAAAAACATCAACGCGCCGAGCAGCCCCATGGCAGCCGTAGCGGCAGTCAGAGCAGCAAGAGACATACGTCAAAGAATAATGGTTCAGGCCAGCGTGGTAGCAGTAGACAAGCGCCTGTTGAACCCTGGGATCCTGATACCTTCAAGGTTGAGCCGATGGAAGGGAAGACCCGTTTCCACGATCTCGACCTGCCAGAATCCGTCATGCACGCCATTTATGATCTGGGTTTTGAATATTGCACGCCGATTCAGGCAGAAAGCCTGCCGGCTTCATTACGCGGACGCGACACCATTGGTCAGGCGCAAACTGGCACGGGTAAATCGGCTGCATTTTTGCTGACGATTCTGAATCGTTTGCTAACGGTTATTCCTGACGAACGTTATGCCAGTGAGCCTCGGGCACTGATTGTTGCACCCACTCGTGAACTGGCGATGCAAATCGGCAAGGATGCGGAAGGGCTGGCGAAACACAGTGGCCTGAACGTCGTGACGGTGATGGGTGGCATGGACTATGAGTTGCAGCGGCGCAAATTGCGTGACGATGTGGTGGATATTCTGGTCGCCACGCCGGGTCGTCTGATCGACTTTATGCGTAGTCAGGATGTTTTCCTGGATCAGATTGAAGTGCTGGTGCTGGATGAAGCCGACCGGATGCTGGATATGGGCTTTATCCCGGATGTACGCCGTATTGTGCGGGCGACGCCCCCTAAAGATCATCGGCAGACCTTGTTGTTTTCGGCCACGTTCAATTTTGATGTGCGTATCCTGATTGACCAGTGGACCCGTGATCCGCTGCAAATTGAAATTGAACCGGAGCAGGTGGCAACTGATCGGGTCGACCAGAGTTTTTATCTGGTCGCTGAGAGTGACAAGTTCGGCTTGCTGGAACGCTTCCTCAAGGAAGAAAATCCGGAACGCTGTATTATTTTTGCCAATCGTCGAGATCACACCCGTAACCTGTGTGAAAAGCTGATCAAGCGTGGCTTTAAAGCGGCCTTGCTGTCGGGTGAAGTGAACCAGCAAAAGCGTCTGAAAACGCTGGAACGCTTTCGTGAAGGCCAGGTGGGTATCATGGTCGCTACCGACGTTGCCGGGCGTGGTATTCACGTTGATGGGGTCTCTCACGTGTTCAACTACACCTTGCCTGAAGATTCTGAAGATTACGTCCACCGTATTGGCCGTACTGGCCGGGCCGGTGCCAAGGGTATTTCCATCAGTCTGGTGTCTGAAGATGACGCGTTTGCATTGCCAGATCTGGAAAAATACCTTGGAGCCAAGCTGTCGTTAAAACAGCTGTAAATCGAGTTGTTTGCCAAGCCGTAAACCGGTTTGGTAACCATAAAAGAGGGACGCCGTCGGCGTCCTTTTTTATGATTCGCTAATGACTTGTTCTATGATAATTCGTTCAAGGAGCCAGTAATACTGGCTGTTTGTTACGGTCGTTATCCCTCCATTTGGCCAGCCCAAGGATTTACATGGCGTCTCGTCCTGTTGTTGCTGATTCTGCTGTTTCCTCTCGTGCCAGACCCAGACCGCTGGCTATCTCCAGTTCCCGCGCCCTGCTGGCCAATCCGATTGTGCGGGCATTCTGGCAGGTGGACGGGCACGGTTCTGAGCGTAACCAGGCCGAGATACTGGGTTGGGGGCGCAAGCGTTCAGGTCTCAGGGCAGAGCAGCAAGGAGTGCGTCAGCAGCGTCAATGGTGGTTGCTGGAAGACGGTTTTGTCCGCTCGTTAGGTCGGCAAGATCAGGCACTGTCGCTGGTGCAGGATAATATCGGTATCTATTACGATGCCACCCGGCCTTCGCGGTTGGAACAACTGATCCCACAACCTCTGACGACGGCTCAACAGCAGCGCAGTTTCGACTTGATTCAGCGCTGGCAACAGGCCGGTATTTCCAAATACAACGCCGCCCCTGACTATAGCGGGGAGCTGCCGTCGTCATTTGTGCTGGTGGTGGATCAGGTGGCCGGGGATGCTTCCATTCCATTTGGGCTGGCCAGTGCGGCGTCTTTTACGCGGATGCTGGAGGCTGCCCTGGCCGAAAATCCTCGAACAACGGTGGTAGTGAAAGTACACCCGGATGCCTTTACCCGCTCCCGAGCCGGGCATTTTGATCTGGCAGCGTTACAGTTGCATCAACGGATTCGACTGATTGCAGAAAACTGTCACCCAGAACGACTGTTAGCCAATGCCGACAAGGTCTACACCGTAACGTCACAAATGGGATTTGAAGCCTTGTTGTGGGGAAAACCGGTGCGCTGTTTTGGTATGCCGTTTTACGCCGGATGGGGGTTGACCGAGGATGATCTGGAAGCACCCGAGCGCCGCCGTCTGGCGATTGCACTGGCCGGAGCACCCGTGACGCTGGAACAGCTGGTGCATGCCACACTGGTAGGTTACAGCCGTTACTGGGATTCGGAACTGGACGCAGAAACCGGGATTGAAGCCACGCTGGATTATTTGTCGGCACAGCGGCAGCAATGGCTGCGTAATCATCAGTTCGGGCCGGTACATGCGCTGGGTTTTTCGCGTTGGAAAAAACCGATCTTGCGTGCCTTTCTTAATGGCACCGAGGTGACTTTCTGTAAAGACGCCAGCCTGATACCGGCTCAGGCTACCGTCGCCTTGTGGGGGGTGCGGCCGTTGCCGGTAGTGTTGCAAGCACCAGAGCGACAACCGGCTCGGGTGTTGCGTATTGAAGATGGTTTTTTGCGCTCATCCGGGCTGGGAGCGGATCTGATTCGGCCACTTTCCTGGGTGCTGGATGACGTGGGCATGTATTACGATGCCTCAGTACCCTCTCGTCTGGAGCAGATTCTGGCGACGGATGAATTTTCAGCCGCCGACTGTGCCCTGGCAGAGCAGCTGCGCGAGACTATCGTCGCGAACCGCATTTCCAAATATAACCTGACCGGACAAGACTGGAAGCCAGGGTGTGCCGTGGCTGAACCATCTCGCCGCGTGGTGCTGGTGCCGGGCCAGGTTGAGTCGGACGCCTCCATCCGTATGGGGGCCAGCGGCATCAAAACCAATCTGGCATTATTACAGTCGGCGCGCGCCGCAGAACCGGATGCCTGGCTGGTGTACAAGCCGCATCCGGACGTGGTGTCTGGTTTGCGCAGCAAGGATTTGCCGCTTGCTGATTATCAGGCGTTGTGTGACGAACTGGTATTGGACGGTGATTCCTCGCAAATGCTCGAGCATATTGATGCCGTGTTTACCATGACTTCATTGCTGGGGTTTGAGGCATTGCTGCGCGGTAAAGAGGTGACTTGCTACGGCATGCCGTTTTATGCCGGTTGGGGCTTGACCCAGGATACCTTGGCTTGCCCACGACGTGTTCGCCAACGTTCGTTGAATGAGCTGGTGGCAGCCACGCTGGTACGTTATCCCTGCTATGTGAGCGCTACCACCGGAACCTTCAGCACGGCACAACGTATTGTGGCGGAATTACAGTGCTGGAAGGCATCTGGCCCGTCGGTAATGCCGCTCTGGCGACGGGCGTTACGGGTGGTGCTGCGTTTATGGGTTGCCTCCGGATTACGGAAAAACGCCTGACCGGAGATTATCCGCCCGGCGCTTTCTCTGCCTGGCGTTAGCGCAGCAAATAACCAACGGTTGTTTGAATCAGCGGTTTTGCAGTCGGTTGTAGTCCAGAATCCCGGATCTGAGCGGCCATTGTTGCTGATAAAACTGGCCAATCGTATCGCTGACCTGCCAGAAATCCTTGCTGCTGCGACGTACCCCAAAGCGGTCGAGCAGGGCGCTGTAGTCGGCACTGGTTTGCATGTTGGTGATCTGTTTGACCAGTTCTGGTAATTGCTCTTCTTCAACCCGGAGCAAAACATTAGGGTAATCACCCACGGCGCCTCGCGCCAGTGTCAGGGTGTCTTCTTCCGGCCGCAGCGCATCTTCCTCATCCAGCAGACTGGAGATATTGGCATGGGCCCGGTTGTGGACAAGGCTGATCAGTTCCAGCGGTTGTTGCTGACGTGTCACCAGCAGCAGGCTGAGCTCAGGCAACTGATGCAGGCCACTGCCGCGCAAATTTTCCAGGCTATTGAGTGTGGTTAATGCTGCGCCCGACAGTGCGCCGGATTGCGGCTGATAGTCCCGGTTTAGCACCGGTGCCAGTTTGTGCTCCAGTAGACGATATAACTCCATCTGCGGCTGGTTGCTGCGATAGGGGATGGCGCTGTTAATATCGAGGCTGATCAGATCACTGAAAATGTAATCCTTGATGGTGGTGCTGGTGTCGCGATACCAGTACCGGCGCACCTTTTCGCGTTCCTCTTTGGGCAGCAGCAGCAGAAAGTTCACTTCTCCTTCCATGCGTAAGAAATCCATATACAGACGCGTCACCAGCTGGTGACCGACGTTGCCATACACATCAAAACCGGCCACCAGAAGATAGTGGATACGTTCCAGTAACGGGTAGTCAATCAGCCAGGCAGTTTTAGGGGGCTTGCCCAACAGACCCTGAACCACGGTGGCATTGTCGAAGTGGCGCATCACGGTGAGTGCGGCATTGGGATTGTTGGTGCCTGTTTGCTGATCGCCGTCCCACACCAGTTGGGTGTCCAGCAGGATATGGTTGGCCTCCATTTCCTGGCGAATAAAGGCGGATTTGGCACTCAGGTACTCTTTTTGCTGGTCTGAAAAGGAAATCCATGAACTGATTGGCAGGCTGTTACTGCTGTTTTTGGCAGGCAAGTCGAGATGATGTACCTGGCTCTCAAGAAAGTCTGACGCCTCGCTGCCGTAGTGCAGGTTCGGATTGACAAAAAATACCCAAAATTGTTCGTTAATGACATTAACAGCAACCTGGCCGTGACAGACCGGCCCCTTGATAAACGACATGATGGTTTCTAATGAGTGTTCCAGCAAAAAGCGATAGCGGGCATCAGCCGGAATATCGTGAAAGGTAATGAAAGGGTTGGAGGCAATTTCTTCATCGTAACCAGGCAAGGAGGTGACTGCGTATGGGTGGCCATAAAACAGCGAATGCCAGTTGTCCCAGCGGGCTTCATTGAGCCGGAACGGGATATAGGTTTTGGCGACACGGGACTCCTGATCGACAACCAGACGGTAGTAAGGTATGGCCACACCGGGATCATCGTAAGGCCGGCGTGTGGCAATAATGTCAATCGGTTCGCCGGGAGCCGTACGCGATCTGACCAGATGAAAGCGAGTACTGGTGTCATCGCCGAGGTACAGGCTGTAAAGGTAGATATGTTCATAAATATAGCGACTGACCAGTGCCTGGCGTTTGTACGGCTCGCTTTCCGGATCACCCTGGGCATTAAAGCGTTGTTCCCACTGTTGTAGCTGATCCTGCAGGTTTCCGTTCAAAGGTGCCGGTCGTGGTAACAGTCCTCCGCGTTGGATCCAGTCTGTCAGTGTTGAGTATTCGCTATCGGACAGGGCAGGCAAGCCGTAAGGCATGCCCCAGTCGGGATACTGGCTGGCAAAGGTCTCGTATTGTTCGGCGGTCGGGCACTGTTGATCCCGCGACAGGCCAAAGTCATAGCTGTCTGGCAGCACGGTCTGATGGAACGCTCCCTGAGTCTGGCGCTGGGTGATGGCGCGGAATAGCAAGCTGGCCTGAAGGTTGGCCTCGCTGGTATTACGGCGTTCGTTCAGGACGGGTTGAAAACCTTTTGCACGCCATTCTTCGGTGTTGTGAGCATCCAGATACAGTCGTTTGGGTGCGGTGGCCAGCAGGCGGGTACCATCGTAGACCAGCTCGGAGTGCATGCCGCGATCAATGCCCTGGGGCGACGTCAGCTTCAGCTGGCAAGGGGCATCGTAACAGGCGTGGCAATGAACGCAGCGTTGTTCCAATAGTGGTTGAACGTCCTGGTGGAATACCCGGCCCTCGAAACTGTCGGCTTCGACCCAGCGACTTTTGGGTGATGACTCACCAAACAGGTCTTCGAATTGCTGGCTGGCGAGGGCGGCGCAACCGGTCATCATGGCGGCGATGAGCCAGATCAGCGGCTTGATGGCCAAGCGGACGCGGGCAGGTGTAGTCCGATTAGCAGCTTGGTTTGTTATAGGCATTGTGTGCATCGCGGTATGGAAAGCGCCGATAATATCGAATACCGCTGGCGGCGTCAGTGAAAGCGGTCAGGATAGCGACTGGCTTTCTTGCGCTATTCGACCGGATGGGCGGGATTGTTGCTTGCAAGTCTGGTGTTTTAGCCATGCTGCCAGGGCGAGGGTAACGGCCAGCACCAGCAGGGATCCCAGTACAACACCCAACCAGTATTGCCATTGCCAGAACAGGTTAAGGTACAAGCCACCGGTGCTGGCTCCGAGATAGTAGAACACCAGATAGAGTGAGCTGGCGCTGGCTTTGGCGTGTTGAGCCGTACGGCTGACCCAGGCGCTGGCGCTGGAGTGGGCGAAGAAAAAGCCGAAGGCATTCAGCAGAAATCCGAGAACAATCGTGGCTAGCCAGGGAATCAGGGTAACGAGACTGCCGATCATCAGCAGTCCACTCCCCACCATCATACAATTGGCCTGGCCATAACGACGGCTGAACTTGCCAGACAGGGTGGAACCCCAAGTGCCGCTCAGGTAAGTGAGGAACAGCATGCCGAGAAACTGTGGCGATAATGTGTACGGATCGGCCTCCAGGACGAAGGTGATAAAACTGTACTGGTTGATAAATACAAAGAAATTCAGGCCACCAAACAGAAAGGCCGGGATAAGGAGCGGATTGGTCAGGTGACTGATAAGGTCTTGCCCCATGGATGGCAGATTGAACGGCCGTGCGATAAAACGGCGAGGGGCCGGTAACAACCAGGCGACCAGCATCCAGGTACAAGCGCCAAGCATTCCCACTACCAGAAATGCATTGCCCCAGCCCAGATGTTCGCCCGTAAAACCACCCATCAGACGACCACCAATACCACCGAGTGAATTGGCCGCAATATAAAGTCCAATGGCTGACATCAGCGCATCAGCATCAAATTCATCGGCCATATACGCCACTGCAATGGCTGGCAAGCCGCCGAGAAACACACCCTGTAATCCCCGTAGCCAGAGCAGTTGCTCAAAGGTGCTTACCTGGCTGATTAACAGTGCGGTGAGTGCAGCACCGCACATACTGCCAACGATCAGCCCCTTGCGGCCAATAACATCCGATAGCGGCCCATACACCAGCAGTGATAATCCCAATGTCAGCGTCGACAAAGTCAGCGAATAACTCGCTTGCAGTGGCGTGACACTGAATTCCGTCGCCAGCATGGGTAGCAGTGGCTGGGTGACATACAGGTTTGAAAACACCATAAAAGAGCCAAGACACAAGGCAATGGTGATTCGCCACCAGGCAGCGGTACCGGTTGTAATCATGGAGGTCTCGCAACAATGGAACGCAAAAATGAAGGAACAGCAGAACGACAAGCACTATAAAACGTTGTTTATTATCATAAAAATATATGTTTGATATATATTGTATCAATAAATATTATGATCTGGTTGGGACGACAGATTTCCAATGAGCTGAAAAAGGATCGCCGATGGACTACAAGGCACTGACCTATTTTTATCACGTGGCCACTCAGCAAAGCTTCACCCGTGCAGCCGAGGCGCTGGAGGTTGCCCAACCGGCCGTCAGCATGGCGATCAAGCGTCTGGAGCAGCAACTGCAACTGACACTATTCCATCGACATGAACGCCAGATTTCACTGACCGATGAAGGCGAGCGGCTGTACGTACAAGCTCAGCGTATTGTGCAGGTGATGTCGGATGCCGATCTGGAAATGGAAGAGCTGCGCGGGCTGGAGCAGGGAGCTGTGCAGCTGGGGACTCCCAGTATGCTGGGTTCCTATCATTTCCCGCCGATTATTATGGCGTTCCGCCATCGCTACCCGAACCTGACCTTTTCGGTTTACGAAGGCGGTGCCTGGCAACTGCAACAAATGCTGGAAAAAGGCGAGCTGGATCTGGCTGTGATTGAAGCGGAAGACATCCCCGACACGATTGAAGCGCGTACCCTGATGCGTGAGGAAATGCGCGTCGTGGTCGATAAGGATCACCCGTTTGCCAGCCGAACGGCCGTTACCTCGGCAGAGTTTCTGCAGGAAGATCTGGTGCTGTTCCGCAAAGGCTACTTTCACCGCAAGGTGATTGACCGACTGGCGGAAGAATCCGGCATCCAGCCGCGTATTAACTTCGAAACCAACCTGTTACCGCTGATACGCGCTATCGTCAAACAGGGTTTTGGTATTTCAACACTGCTGAATATGGCCACTGAAGACAACCCGGAGCTGGTTACCTTGTCGTTCGATCCACCCATTGTGCTCGATTTGTGTTTGGCCTGGCGCAAGGATGGCTACCTGTCGAAAGCCAATCAGGCATTTGTGGATTTTGTGCTGGAGCATGGGGGAAACAACGAGGCGGTATAGGCTTCTGGCAGTGGCTTTTTTGCCGCCGCCAGAAACCTTTGCTGAATAGCTGCTGACGTTTTATTTATTCAGCAAATAGTTCACCAGCAGGCTGACCGGGCGTCCGGTGGCTCCTTTCGCCTTGCCACCCACCCAGGCGGTACCGGCAATATCCAGGTGCGCCCAGGGTGTACCTTCGGTAAAGCGTGACAGGAAGCAAGCAGCGGTGGTTGCGCCTGCCAGCGGGCCACCAATATTGGCGATGTCGGCAAAATTGGAGTCGATCAGATCCTGATACTCTTCTTCCAGCGGTAAACGCCACACTTTGTCGTTGCTGTATTGTGCAGCTGTCTGCAGTTGTTCCGCCATGGCTTCATCGGTGGTGAACAGGCCTGAGTTGACTTCGCCCAGCGCGGCCATGCAAGCACCGGTCAGGGTGGCGATGTCGACGATGGAGGCAGGCTTGTAATTGTTGATACCGTAGGTGAGCGCATCACACAGCACCAGTCGGCCTTCGGCATCGGTATTGAGGATTTCAATGGTTTTGCCAGACAGACTGGTCACCACATCGCCAGGCTTGCTGGCGTTACCGGCGGGCATGTTTTCCGCACTGGTCACGATGGCCAATACGTTGACCTTGGGCTTGAGGGCGAGAATGGCTTTCATGGTGCCGAGCACGGAGGCTGCGCCACACATGTCGTATTTCATCTCATCCATCTTCAGGCCGGGCTTGAGGCTGATGCCGCCGGTATCGAAGGTAATACCTTTACCCAGAATCATGTGTGGTGCGGCGTTTGGATCGTCGGCACCACGGTACTGCATAACGATAATCTTGCCTGGCTCGCTGGAACCTTTGGAGACAGAAACAAACGCTCCGGCACCCATTTCAGCCAGCTGGTCTTCGTCCAGAATGGTGGTTTCGAGGGCTTGATCCTGAGTGAGGGTGACGGCGTTTTCGGCCAGCCAGGTAGGGGTGCAGATATTGGGTGGCATGTTGGCCAGCTCTTTGGCGAAGCTGATGCCGGCACCAATCGCTGCGCCTTTAGTGAAGGCGGCGTCCACATCACTGCCCAGCCAGATCACGCTGTCGGGCGTTTGGGTATCATCGTCTGTGGTGCTTTTGGTAGCTGTAAAACGGTACTGGGCGCTGGCGTAGGCGATGGCGGTTTGCTCGGCCAGCCAGGATTCTGTCAGTACGTCGGTTGCCATTTCTGTCAGCGCCAGGGCAATGTCACCACGGATTTTGCTGGTAAGCGTTGCAATAGCAGTCAGTACTTTCTGGGCGCTGGCGGGTTTCAGTGTTGCTTTGCCGGTACCAACCAGTAATACGCGGCCAGCGTTGATTCCGGCAACGGCTGGCAACAACAGGCTTTCTGCCAGTTTGCCGGAGATATCGCCCTGTTCGTAACGCTGGCTGATAAAACCCTGGCTGGCCTCATCAAGCTGTGAGGCGGCGTCAGACAGCTTGCCTGACTGGTCGAGAGTGACCACAATACAGCTCGCCTGAATGTCGGCGGCAGTTTGTTGGGATACCTGGTAAATCATGTCAGCTCCTGGCGGAAGGCATTGGTGGCAGACGGCCTGCTATTTGTTCTCAGCGGCTCGTTCTGAATAATGAGTCGCCCTATAATGTGACGCCATATTCCTGAAATACAAGGGCCGCACAGATAACAAAGCGTTTTGTCGTCGTTGCAGAGCAAACCGTCTCTGGGTATGGTGCGCGACTCTTGCTCCGGCTCAATCAAGGTCTAAGTCTTTTGATCATATTTCGCTACTTGGCCAGGGAGCTGGCTGGCTCACTGTTTGCTGTGACCATCGTACTGTTGATGATTCTGATGAGTGGTCGTCTGATTCGTCAACTTGCTGCGGCTGCAGCCGGTGAAGTCTCGCTGGATATCGTATTTTTTACGCTGGTATTACGTTTGCCGTCGTTTCTCGAAATGATTTTGCCACTGGCGCTGTTTATCTCAATCCTGTTGGCGTACGGGCGATTGTACGCCGAAAGTGAAATGACGGTACTGACCGCAACCGGATTTTCGCATACCCGCCTGTTGGCCTATACCGCTGTACCGGCTTTCGGGCTAATGCTGGTGGTGGGCAGCTTCAGCTTGTACCTCAGCCCCTGGGGTGCCCAAAAAATGGAAGGCTTGTATGAAAAACAGGCACAGCTGACTGAGTTTGAATTACTGGCTCCGGGACGGTTTCAGAGTATGAAAGGCGGTACCCGCGTTACCTATGCCGAGTCGCTTTCAAATGATAAAACCGAAATGAACAATGTGTTTATTACCGATGGCAATAGCTTGTTGCTGGCGCAAAAGGGCACCCAGTACGTCAGTGACGAAACCGGCTCCCGTTATCTGGAGTTACACCGCGGTAAACGTTACGACTGGACGCCGGGGAGCCTCGAATTCCAGGCGCTGGATTTTGATTTATATGGCGTCAAGATTGCCGATGAACCGGAAGAGCGCAGCAAGCTGCGCAAAGAAGCGGTGCCGACGCTGGCGTTGTTCGGTTCCGATGACCCCAAGCAACAGGCACAGCTACAGTGGCGTATTTCCATGGTACTTATGGTGCCTATTGTGACTCTGCTGGCGGTGCCTCTGTCTCGCGTTAATCCCCGCCAGGGGCGTTTCGCCCGGCTGTTTCCTGCCATTATATTGTTTATGGTTTACATCTCGTTGCTGATTGCGATGAAAGGCATGCTGGAAAAAGGAGAGCTGAATCCTGATGTGGGTTTGTGGGGTTTGCACTTCGTTTATCTGTTGATCGCCATCGGCTTGCTGATGGTACCCGAGTGGGTGCGTCAATGGCGGGTGAGGGCGCTATGAATCGTCTTGATCGCTACGTTGCTCACAATGTGATGGTGGCTACGCTGATTGTGGCTGTCATCATTGTTGGGCTGGATGCTATTTTTACGCTGGTGGATGAACTCGACCAACTTAAAGGTGAATATCAGTTTCTCGATGCGCTGCAATTTATGGGCACACGCTTGCCTCGTCGGCTGTATGAATACATGCCGATGGCGTGTCTGATCGGTTGTCTTGCAGGTTTGGGTGGTATGGCGGCCAGCAGTGAGTTGACCGTGATGCGGGCGTCGGGGGTATCGGTCGGGCGTATCGCGGTGGCGGTGATCAAACCGATGATGCTATTGATGGCGCTGAATATGGCGCTGGCCGAATACGCGATTCCGGTATTGGAGCGGATTGCCCAGTCGCAGAAAGCGGTGGCTCAAGGCAAGGGGGATTTGCTGTCTAACAAGGGGAAGGGATATTGGCATCGTGAGGGTAATACCTTTATGCGCTTTACCGCCGTCGAACCCAACGGGGTATTGCATGGGATAACCCTGTTTGATTTTGATAACGACAGCAACCTGCAACGGATCCGGTCGGCTGAGCGGGCAATTTATCAACGCTCCAGCTGGCAAATGCAAGCGGTTATTGATATGACGATCACTGACTCTGCGACCAGCCAGCAACAGCTGGACAGTCTGGACTGGCAAACTGAACTGACCCCACAAAGTCTCAGTGTGGTAATGATACAGCCACGGGATATGTCAATATCCAACTTGTTCAACTATACCCGTTATCTGGAAAAACAGGGGCTGAATGCAGACAACTATCTGTTGTCGTTCTGGCGCAAGGTTACCCAGCCACTGGGGACGCTGGCACTGGTGATTCTGGGAATTTCCTTTATTTTTGGCCCGCTGCGGGCGGTGACGCCGGGTTACCGGATTTTCTCCGGAATTCTGGTTGGTCTGGTGTACAAATACGCAGAAGAACTGCTGGCCCCCGCCAGTATTGTGTTTGGCTTTGAACCGCTGTGGGCCAGTGTGATTCCGATCGCTGCCTGTATGGGCGTTGGGTTGCTGCTGTTGCGGCGCGCCGGTTAGCAACATAATGAGCAAGCGGGGCGGCGTTAATCACCCGTTTTCGGGATAAACACAACACGGGTCAGGGATGCCATGTCATGCCAGCTGCGGCCGCGAGTATCCAGCACAGCCCAGAAGAATCCCAAGCCGAAAGCCGCCAGCGAAAAAAAGCCAATCGCGGTACGTAACATACAATGGGATAGCTTGATTGGCCCGGTATCTTCTGTGACCAGTTTGAGTTGCCAGGCTTTCATACCGATGCTCTGGCCACCACGCCGCCAGGATGAACTGAAATAGAAGAAACAGATGCAGAACATAACGGACAGGTTGACCGACGCGGGAAAGGCGCCAGGCGGTTGTCCGCCGTGGGTGGCTGCTGCAATCCCTACCAACACAAAACCAACCACGATATACAATGCGAGCAGTACCAGACTGTCATACGCCAGTGCTGCCAAGCGGCGCGTCAGGGATGCAGTGGGGTAGTTATGATCGGACATGATTGTTGCCTTTGGGTTGTGTCTGTGACAATTCGTCTGTTTGAGTGGTGTGGCTTATGTCTATGCGAATCGCACCCGGAAGCCGGGAGATGCATGCTGGGGTAAAACCGGCCGGGATGGTAGCAGATTTGGCCATGGCTGGCTTTGATGGTGGCAGGTCAATGCGGCGGCATCGAGCTGGTGACACACTGTTACTCACGGCACTTTTAATAACAGCACTTCGAATAGTAATGGCAATTGTGCCGGTTTGGATAATTATTGGAGCACATACAAGATGGTTGATCTCAGTGACATTCGCAAAGAATACACTCAGGGACGACTCGACGAAGCCAAGGTCGCCGAGCACCCGGTGGCACAATTTCACGCCTGGTTTGAGCACTACCGTACAACCGCACCAGAAGAGCCGACGGTGATGACGGTGGCCAGCGTTGATGAGCATGGCCAGCCCTGGCAACGAATATTGTTGCTCAAGTCATACGACGATGGTGGCTTTGTCTTTTTTACCAATTATGAAAGTAACAAGGGTCGACACTTCGCTACTAACCCGAAAGCCAGCCTGCATTTCTTCTGGATGAAGGTCGAGCGTCAGGTGCAGATTCAGGGCGAGGTCGTGCCGATGAGCAGGGAAGAAGCGCAAGCCTACTTCCACTCCCGCCCTCGAGAAAGCCAGCTTGGAGCTTGGGCATCACAACAGAGTAGGCCATTGGCGAGTCGTTCTGAGCTGGAAACCCGCTTTACCCAATTGAGTGTGGAATATCAGGATAAGGAGGTTCCCTTGCCGGATTACTGGGGCGGATATCGATTGGTTCCTTCCCGGATGGAATTCTGGCAGGGAGGCGAGCATCGCCTCCATGACAGAGTCGAATACCAGCTGGAACGAGAAGCCTGGACTATTCAGCGGCTGAATCCCTGACCCATTATGCAACCCGGCACCTTGCCGGGTTTGTATGATTTGCAGATACAAAAAAGCCCACGCTGAGCATGGGCCTTTTTTATGAGGGCTGGCCTCGAATCAATGGTAGCTATGGACGGACTTGAACCATCGACCCCAGCATTATGAATGCTGTGCTCTAACCAACTGAGCTACATAGCCACTGCATACTTGAGTCGTGCTGGCACATTTCAGTACTGTCTCGATCAAGTGGCGCGTATTATGCCAGTGTAATATTCTCTGTCAAATATTTATTTGCGATTTATTTCAACGGCTTAGCCAGAAGGCACGGTGGAGTGGTTGTGGTGCTGTTCGCAGGTTTTGAAGCAGTGGTGGCGTTTTTCAGGCTGGACAGGCTCTCTCTGCTGTGGGAGGCTTCGCAACAATGTAAATGTATCGGTTTTTTTTTGTGAAAGCGTTTCTGACTATCCCTATTTTTCTGGTGTTTTTTCTGGCGGCTTGTGGTGATGTCATGGGAGATCTCAGTGATCGTGACCTGAGGCATCGTCATTATGAGTGTCAGGTGGCTACCAGATCATCCGCGGCTGAGTTGCAGGTGTGCGCAAACGTGAAACGTGAGTGTGATCGCCGTGCGAAGTCTGGACATTATGCCTGTTAGGCCTTGTAATCAGCGCGCTGGGTATCTCTGCAGTGGTTTTGATTATGCAGTAATTGAAACTTTTCGACTTTAGAGTTGCCTGTCCAGCATTCATTTCAACAAACGTGAGAGACAAGCATGAGTTTTATTAAATCAGTACCTGCTGTATTGGCAGGTACTCTGTTGTTGGCCGCATGTGGTCAGGAGGAAGCTGTGAAACTGGAAAACCACATTGACCAGGCAAGCTATGGCGTGGGTCTGAATATTGGCCGTCAACTGTCTCAGGAAGATGTTGAAATGAACCCGGAGGCGATTGCGGCGGGTATCAAGGATGCGCTGTCAAAAGCGGATCAGCGTATTACTGATGAAGTTATTCAGTCTGCATTTGAGAAAATTCGGGAAGAGCAGACACGTAAGCAGGAAGCATTGAGTGATGCGGTTGCGAAGGCGGGAGAGGAGTTCTTGGCTGAAAATGCCAAGCGTGAAGGTGTTGTGGTTACTGAAAGTGGCTTGCAGTACGAAGTCATGACGGCTGTTGAAGGTGATGCGGCGAAGCCGACGGCTGCGGATACGGTGAGTGTTCATTATCACGGTACATTGATTGATGGCACTGTGTTTGATAGTTCGGTTGAGCGTGGCGAGCCTGTTCAATTCCCGCTGGGTAATGTGATTCCTGGTTGGACCGAAGGCGTGCAGCTGATGAAAGTGGGTGAAAAGTTCAAATTCTTTATCCCGGCGGAGCTGGCGTACGGTGCGCGTAGCCCGAGCCCTAAGATACCAGCCAACTCTGCACTGGTGTTTGAAGTTGAATTGCTGGAAATTGCCGACCAGTAAGTAAGGGGCGGATGATTGAAGATAAAAAAGTCGCCAGTGGCGGCTTTTTTTGTGTTTTGTTGCGGTCGGCCCTGTTTGCTATGGCCTATGTTGTTCAGGCGATGGTGTTATTTTTGGCGGTGGATTCTTCTTCTGCCAGTTCTGGCAAAGAGATGTAGTCGGCCAGGTCGGTAAGTGCCCGATTGACTCTGCGCTTTAATTGTTCATCAATGTTGAATTGGTGGTTGCAATGTCGGCAGGTGATTTTTTTTGTGTTGATCAGGTTGTCAAGGGTGTGGGCTGTGTTCGCGCCGCACTCGTGGCAGGGTACCGGATATTGTACAGATCGGGCCAGACGACTCATGTTTTGCCACCGCGCTTATCGCATTGGATTTATTGGAATGTGGCGCTATAGGCTAATAGAAAAGTATGAATATAAGAAGGCTCATTTGTTACATCTGGCACTTGAAGATGTAACAAATAAATTTTAATAACAGATAGCAGATTATTTTCGATCGTTCAGGAAGGCCCTGAAGAGTTGGTCGGGGTAGAGAGATTCGAACTCCCGACATCCTGGTCCCAAACCAGGCGCGCTACCAGACTGCGCTATACCCCGAAGTGTTGAATTGGCTCCCCGAGCTGGACTTGAACCAGCGACCAATAGATTAACAGTCTACTGCTCTACCAACTGAGCTATCGGGGAACTTCTCAACAGCGAGACGCATAATACGGACAGGTTATCTTTGTGTCAACGCCTTTTCGTAAGAAATTCCGAGCGTTGTGCTGGTATGAGAGCGATCCTTCGGGGAAGCCCCGAAGGATCGGCTGATCAGGACTTCTGGAAAATATTCTGATAGACGTAGTTGGTTGCTTCGACGAAGCCATCGATGCTGCCACAGTCAAAGCGGCGACCACGGAATTTATAGGCGATAACTCTGCCTTCTTGAGCTTGTTTCAGTAAGGCGTCAGTGATCTGGATTTCACCATTGATGCCTGCGCCTGTTTCTTCGATTTTAGGGAAGATATCTGGCGTCAGAATGTAACGGCCAATAATGGCAAGGTTGCTGGGTGCTTCTTCCTTGGCTGGTTTTTCGACCATGTTGCTGACGCGATAAACGCCCGGCTCAATCTCTTCTCCGGCGATAACACCGTATTTGTGAATGGTGTCTTCAGGCACTTCCTGCACTGCCACAACGGAACAGCCATACTTCTCGTGAATTTTGACCATCTGCGCCAATACGCCTTCGTCACCTTCATCGGCAACACAAAGGTCGTCAGCCAGTACGACACCAAAGGCTTCGTCGCCCATCAGATACTGTCCAGTCAGGATGGCGTGTCCCAGACCTTTCATTTCATTCTGCCGGGTGTAAGCAAAGTCATTTTCATTCATCAGATTACGAATGGACGAAATCAGCGTTTCTTTGCTGGTGCCCTGAATCTGATGTTCCAGCTCGAAGCTGATGTCAAAATGATCGGCGATGGCGCGTTTGCCACGGCCAGTGATAAATCCCATGAAGTTCATGCCAGCTTCGCTGGCTTCCTCTACGCCGTATTGCACCAGTGGCTTGTTAACGATCGGCAGCATTTCCTTGGGCATGGCTTTGGTCGCCGGAAGAAAACGGGTGCCGTATCCGGCAACTGGGAATAAACACTTGCGAACCATATTCGATCCTTCTTATTAACAATTAAACAAAAATTTCCGTGAACACTAAGGCTGGTTTATGTCATTTGTGAGTCATGTCACAGATCGTCAGTGATCATGTCTCAAAGGTAACTGATTGTAAACGCCACAATATCCGGGAAGACATCGACCGTTGGTCTCACGTTGCACGGCCAGTATGGGGTTCTTGGAGATGCAGATGCCATGCCTGATTGTTATGTTTATGCAGACCGGCACGATCTGTACCGGATGGCTTCCGATTGCTGCGTCGACCGAAGTGGTCATTTGCGGGCAGGTATTTGATGGTTGATTGTCGCATTGCAATCAACTTGTGGCACTCTGCCTATACTTTTTGTGCAGTCACTGCTTTTGCCTGAATTTCAGCTGAAGCGGCTGTGGTTCTGGTTTCCATTACGTAGATAGGGATCGGGGGATGTATGCAGATCAGTGCACCGTTTGAATTGGTACTCTTTGGCGGAATGGGCGATCTGGCACAACGGAAGTTGCTGCCAGCACTCTACTTGCTTCAGCGTGATGGTCGTTTGCCTGAGGGCAAAATCATCTCTGTCACCCGAAGGGAACTTGAGCACGAAGACTACATGGAGCAAGTGCGCAAGGCATTGACGACGCACGTTGCCAAGGAATATCTCGAAGAAGCTGCCTGGACTGAATTTGCCACTAAACTGCAGTGTGTCAGTCTTGATGCAACGGATGAGTCCGCTTATAGCGTGTTAGCCGATGTTTTGGCGAAAGGGGATCCCAACCGGGTTTTTTATCTGGCGACGGGGTCTGCGTTGTTTTCGCCTATTTGCAAGGGGCTGAAGCAGACGGGTTTGATTGGTTCGCGCACCAATGTGGTGCTTGAGAAACCAATAGGGCACGATCTTGAGTCTGCCCAGGCGATCAATCGTTCCGTGGGAGAGTATGTTGATGAGTCACATATTTACCGGATTGATCACTATCTCGGTAAGGAAACGGTGCAAAATCTGTTGGTGTTGCGGTTCGCCAACTCCTTGTTTGAGTCTCAATGGAACCAGAAGTACATCGATCACATCGAAATTACTATTGCAGAATCCATTGGTGTCGAGAAGCGGGCCGAGTTCTACGAACAGGTAGGCGCGATGCGCGATATGTTCCAGAATCATCTGCTGCAACTCTTGTGTATTGTGGCTATGGAGCCGCCGGCGAAACTGGAAACCGATGCGGTCAGGGATGAAAAAGTAAAGGTACTCAAGGCACTCAAACCCATTGTCGGGGAAGCCATTAACCGAAATGTGGTACGCGGTCAGTACGATGCAGGTGTGTCGGATGGTAAACCGGTTCCACCGTATCGTGAGGAACCTGGCGTGCATCACAAAAGCAACACCGAGACTTTTATTGCTGCCAAGGTTGAAATTGATAACTGGCGCTGGGCTGGGGTGCCATTTTATTTACGCTCGGGCAAGCGTTTGGCGGAACGGGCGTGTGAAATTGTCGTCAGTTTTAAAGAAATACCCCACTCTATTTTTCCGTTACAGCACAAGAGCACCATGGCCAACAAACTGGTGTTCCGCTTGCAACCGGATGAGGGTGTACGTCTTATGCTATGTGAGAAACGGGTGGGGCCCGGTATGAGTGTCCGGCCAATGAACCTGAGCCTGAATCCGGCTAATCATCGCAAGGCACGGGTGCCTGAAGCTTACGAACGGTTATTGTTTGATGCCTTGAGTGGCAATGCCACCTTGTTTTTACGTGATGATGAACTGCATGAAGCCTGGCGTTGGGTGGATCCGATTCTACAATACTGGCAAGACGTGGATCTCCGTCCAGAGCCCTATACATCGGGTACCTGGGGGCCAGCGGCATCGACCTTGCTGCTCGCCAAGGATGGACGTTTATGGGTCGAAAACAGCTAGGAGTGTATTGCATGAGCGACAATCGTTTTGAGTCATCCACTGTTCTGGCAAAACAGTTGGCTGATGCGGTCAGCCTTTGCCTGAAAGAGCGGGTTGAACAAAAGGGAAGGGCTTGTTTGGCGGTGAGTGGTGGTAACACCCCGAAGGCTTTTTTTGAAGAGTTGGGCAAGCGGCAACTGCCTTGGTCTCATATTCTTGTCACGTTGGTGGATGAGCGCTGGGTGGGTGAGTCTGACCCGTCCAGTAATGCTGGGCTGGTGCGGGAGCATCTGCTGAGAGGCCCGGCCAAGGCGGCCTATTTTCTGCCGCTCAAAAATTCGGCATTAACGCCAGCGGCAGGATTTATGGCCTGTGAAAACAGCCTTCACGAGCAAATATCACGACTGGATGTGGCGGTATTTGGCATGGGGTCGGATGGCCATACCGCGTCCTGGTTTCCGCACTCGACGGCGCTTGACCGGTGTCTGGATGAGAGTGGATCTGCCTGGAGTTGCCCGGTTATGGATACCGAACTGGCGATTCCACGCATGACCTTGACCTGGGCAATGCTGAGCCGGTGCCAGAAAATATTTTTACACTTTGAGGGTGATGAAAAAAATTCGGTGTTCAATGCTGCCTGCGATCCGGGTCAGCGCCAGAATATTGCTGCCATGCCGGTTCGAACCCTGTTGTTTCAGTCTCAGGTACCACTGAGTATCTTTCGGACTTCCTGACTGGGTTTGGGGTCGGCTACTGGTGTTGGAGAGTATGCGGGGTCTGAGGCGTTGATTTGCTGACCTGTTTCGTTGTTACTGACCGATAGTGTTTTGTTGAGCCGATCTATCATCGTATATGTCATTACGGCACAAAAATGGCAGTAAATTCAGTCTATTGCGACAGCTAACCAGGAAAGTTTATGTCAAATGACCTGATTACCAGGCTTACCAGACGTCTTCAGAATATTTATCCCGATGTCACTATGGCCGCCGATGTGGCTGCTGAAATTGAACGTCTGTGTATTAATTTTATGGAAGGCCGCAAAAACCGGTGCGGAAAAACAGCCGCTGAACAGCGTTGGAGCCAGGAAGACGTCATACTGATCACCTATGGCAACAGCGTTCAGCAAGCGGGGGAGGTACCGTTTCAGACGCTCAGTCGGTTTCTCAAGGAACACGTTGCAGATACCCTGAATGCGGTTCACATCTTGCCCTTTTCCCCTTACAGCTCCGACGACGGCTTCTCGGTGATTGATTACCGCCAGGTGAATCCAGACTGGGGTAACTGGGATGATGTCGCCAGTATTGCCGAAAATTTTGATCTGATGGCTGATCTGGTGGTTAATCATTGTTCCCGTGAAAGCTTGTGGTTTATCGACTATGTGGCGAACTGTGAGCCTTATAGTGACTACTTTATCGAAGTGGATCCGGGTACCGATGTGTCAGCGGTTACCCGTCCACGAAATACCCCCTTGCTGACTCCCGTCCATACCCACCGCGGTGTTCGTCATGTCTGGGCGACGTTCAGTGAAGACCAGATCGATCTCAACTACGCCAATCCCAAGGTGCTGGTTGAGATGATGAACATTATGCTGTTTTACGTTGAGCAGGGTGCTCGGTTTATTCGGCTGGATGCCATTGCCTACTTGTGGAAGCAAATCGGCACCAACTGCATTCATCTGCCTCAAACTCACGAAGTGGTCAAGCTGATGCACGATATTGTTGAAGCCGTTGCACCGGAAGTGGTGCTGATCACTGAAACCAATGTGCCAGTCGCTGAAAATCTCAGCTATTTTGGCCATTCAGACGAGGCGCACATGGTCTACCAGTTTGGTTTGCCGCCACTGGTATTACATGCGCTGAATCGTGGCAAGTCTGATTATCTGGCCGATTGGGCCAGTAAGATTCCGCCGTTGCCAGAAGGTTGTACCTACCTTAATTTTACTGCATCCCATGACGGTATTGGCGTTCGTCCGGTGGAAGGTATTCTGCCGGCTCACGAGGTGGAAAACCTGATTGACTGTATGCACAAGTTTGGTGGTTTCGTCAGTATGAAGGCAAACTCCGACGGTACGGAGAGTCCATACGAAATCAATATTGCCCTGTTTGATGCCTGTATGGGCACCCGCCGTGGCCCTGATCATTTTCAGGTACAGCGGTTTTTGTGCTCACAGGCAATTATGCTGGCGATGCAGGGGATCCCGGCTGTTTACATTCACAGCCTGACGGCCAGTCCGAACGATCTTGCTCACGTTGAACAAACCGGGCGCACCCGATCCATTAATCGACGCATCTGGAATCGTGAAGAGCTGGGTGTGTTGCTGGGTAACCCGGTGACTCCCCAGGCCGAGGTCTTTAATCGCTTGCGTGAAATGATCCAGATACGTCGGCGTCAGCCTGCGTTCCATCCTGACGCCCGGCAGGAGGTGATCCGCATCAATTCAGATCTGTTTATTCTCAAACGCAGCTGTGGCGATAGCGGCCAAACTGTTTTTGCCATCTCGAACGTGACGGAGCGACAGATGGAGTTGCCGTTGGCCAGTCTGGGTTTCCTGGTATTGGGGATGAGTGATTTGCTGGCGACCGGGGCCGGGCCGCTGGGAGAAACCCTGATGATGGGGCCTTATCAGACGGTGTGGTTAACCAGCGAGTGACGCGTCAGCAGCCGCTGTAGCACCAGTCACCCGCAGGCAGAGATTTCGTCGCACGGGTGACTGGTGCTGCCAAAGAGCGTCAGGCGTTGTCTTCTTCAACGGCTTCGTAAAGACGATCGAGAATATCCGGAATGGCCGATATCACTCGATTCCAGCTGGGAATAAAGGGTGTTTCCATTGGGTTTTCAAGAAAATAATCGCCCGCATGCATGATGTTTTCTGCAAACAGTTCAACGGCTTCTTCTTCCTTGTGGCGATCCAGAGCCAAGCCGTTCATGCGGGCGTCGTTATAATAGGTTTCGACAAAATCCAGTGCCACGCGAAAATAGGTTGCCTTGATGGTGCGGAACGTTTCATTGGTGAAAACCTCGCCCTGAGTGGCCAGTTTACGAAAAATGGCCTTGCAGATATCGGTACTCATTTTGGAAAGGCCCAGCGCCGCATCTTCGGCTGATAGCGGCTGATGCTTGTGATCATAGTTGTCACAAATATCCACCTGACAGAGCCGGTTGGTGCTGTAGTTGCGATTCATCTCTGACAACACGCCGATTTCCAGGCCCCAGTCACTCGGAATTCTCAGATCGTTCAGAACGTCGACGCGCATGGAAAACTCACCGGACAGCGGGTAGCGAAAGCTGTCCAGAAAGTCGAGGTACTCTTTATGCCCAAGCACCTTTTTTAAAGCCCGGATCAGAGGGGTTACCAGCAGTCGACTGACGCGTCCGTTCATTTTGTTATCAGCAATGCGGGCGTAGTAACCTTTGGCGAATTCGTAGTTGAACGACGGGTTGGCGACTGGGTAAATCAGTCGCGCCAGCAGGCTGCGATCGTAGGTGATGATGTCGCAGTCGTGCAGTGCAACGGCTTCCGCCCTGCCAGAGGCGAGTATATAGCCGTAGCAGTACCAGACGTTACGGCCCTTGCCCATTTCTTTGGGAGCCAGACCTTTTTCTTCCAGCAGTGAATCAATCTTGCGCAGTCGTGGGCCGTCGTTCCAGAGCACCCGGTGATGTTGTGGCAGGCGAGAAAACTCATCCTTAGCGTGTTTGTATTCTGCTTCATCGGCCTGATCCAGACCGATGACAATTTCATTAAGGTAAGGAACTTCACAAATTTCGTTAATGATGTGGCCGAGAGCAGGCCCTTGAAGTTCAGAGTAAAGCGAGGGCAGTACCAGAGACATCGGACGTACGCGGGAAAAGCTCAGTAGCTCTTTTTCCATTTCTTCCAGCGGACGATCGACCAGGTTGTGCAGGGTGGTGATCGTTCCGTTCTGGTAAAAGTCAGCCATGACCAGGCTCCTTGGATAATTGTTCTAATAATGTGAGTATTTCAGTATTCCAGCCGGCTGGCCCTTTGTGGGTAGCCGTTCTGGCATCGGGATGCTGCAGTGTCAGGGTCTGGTTTTCACCCGGAATAACAATCGGGTAGTCGGCAGCTTCCAGCATGGCGCGGTCGTTTTCCCCATCGCCCAGAGCAACGAGAAGGGGAGTGGTCTGCCATTGGTGTTGATAATACTGACGGAAAAACTCTAACCCGCTGGCTTTGTTGGTGGTGCCCATCACATGGTAAAAACGTCCGCCCTTGGTGAGGGTCAAATGATACTCCGCCAGTCGTTGCCGGAAGCGGTCGAGTGCCTCGTCACTGTCGTGCCACAGCAGTGGTTCAGAGGCCGCCCGTTTCTTGGCGAGCCAGGCGTTATCTTGTGTCAGTCCCGTCATTGCTGCGACTTCGGCGGCGGGCATGTCGTTAAATCCCCGGAAGCGAAAACCTTCTTTGTGCAGCTGGTGCAAGGTCTTGAGGATGTCAACGTAGCTAACGCCGAGCACTTCGCTGTTAAGGCCGCTTTCATCGGGTTTGGGGATATGGATCACGCTGCCGTTTTCGCAGACAAACGGATAGCGGTTATCCAGCTCGTGGCGCAAGCCAGTGACTTCGTCGCAGGTTTTGCTGGTATTGAACAGCACGGGTATGTGTCGCTCCCGTAACTGCTTCAGGGCCGGTTTTGCGGCCTTGGCACTGTAGCTATGATGATCGAGCAGGGTTCCATCAAGATCGGTCATAACGACCAGTGGTAAAGTCGGAATATCAAATTTGCTTGCGTGGGTTGACATAAAGCGCTCCCGGCGATGGCAATCAGTTGATGTGGTTAACAGCATGCTGGTTATTCAGTTCCAGTACCAGATCAGCATGCTCTGGCAGATCCCGCAAGGCATTTTCGGTCAGGCGTTGGTAATGCTGGATAAATCTTACCAATCCGGCGTGATCCAGGCCGCGGTCGTGATCTCCTCTGGCGTGCTTGCGGTTTTCTACTTCCTGTTGTCCACGCCAGTTTAATACGGCTTGCATACCAGGCACCTTGAGCATAATCAGTCGATCCATCATGGCAAACCAGTCGGCGTAGTCACTGGCCAGCCGTTGGTTAACCCACCGACGCCAGTGGCCATCGGGATCTTCTGTCGCTTCGAGTTGGTTGGCGGGCTCGTCGAGCTGACTGTCTGCAACGGCATGACAGCCGACGCACCAGCCCTCAAACAGGATCAGATCAACCGGGCCGACAATCTGGTGCCAGTTGGATTCTGGCAGCCGGTCGTCGGAGACCTTGTCAAAGGCAGGAATGGTCAGACACTGTCCAGGCTCCAGTTGTTTCAGGTCGGCAAATAATTGTCGACCCAAGGCGCTGTCGTGAGTGCCGGGGACACCTCTTGTGGCCAATAGCGGGTGGATAGACTGGCCCAGCGCCTTGCGCTCGTCATGACCCAAATAGAGGTCGTCAATCGATACAATGGCACAGTTCCAGCCCAGGGCGGCTTTGTATAAGCTGGCCAGTGCCTGACTCAGGGTGGATTTACCAGACCCCTGGCCGCCATGAATACCAATGACGGGTACACCACCGAGGGTATTTTTTTGCTGGGCAACCCAGGTTGCGACCGGTAGCCAGACGTCCGGCCATTGCTTTAACCATGGCTCAGGTAACGACTTCAGGGCTGAACGATTGCTGGCGAATGTGGTGCGCAGGTGGTCATCCAGAGGCCGTTTTGCGGGCCAGAGTGTCGTGGTCATGAGAGTCCTCGCAAGTCGGTCATTCGCTGACGAGTCAGCGTCTGGTTATTGGCCCCTGCTGTGGGTTTATGCTGAGATATCAGGGGCTTGCTGTATGCTTTGTTGCAGAGACCGTGCCAGAACATTTGTCAAACTGGCCAATGTCTGAACTTCGGCCCTGGTTCGGGGAAAAGTCTGTCGCTAGCCGAGTAGCACAGTGTTCTGTCTTTCGAGCTCTGTTGGGCTGAATTTTTGACAGGTCAACAGATTAAGATGATGTTGTATTTAATTGGTGCGTAAAGCGCTCTTTTTTGGTGCCAATGGTCGTCATTGGTGCGAAATATCGGGTTTCGTCTGTGATGGCCGGAACAGGAATTCAGGAGAAAATCATGGCTGGCCGTGTCGCTTATCAAGGTACTGCGGGTGCTTATTCTCACCTTGCTTGCAGTCGGGTTTTTCCGGATTGGGAAGCCGTTGCCTGTGAAGACTTTCAAACGGCATTGGAGCTGGTCAGTGCGGGCCATGCCGATCGTGCAATGATTCCGCTGGAAAATTCCACTGCGGGTCGGGTGGAAGAAATTTATCGGATTATTCCCCGTACCCGTCTGTGCGCCATTACCGAGCACTTTGAACCAGTGAATCACTGTTTGCTGGCATTGCCGGGCGTACAGCTAATGGATATTGATGCCGTCGCTTCTCACCCTCAGGCGTTGGCTCAATGCCACCAGCGTATCGTTAATCTGGGAATGAAGGCGTTGCCAACGATGGACACGGCCCAGGAAGCCCAGCGTCTTGCCGCAGGTAACGATCGGCATCGGGCGGCGATTGCCTCCGCTTTGGCGGCAGAGTTGTATGGGTTGGAAGTCGTGCATGAAAACTTTCAGGATGTGATGGGTAATACTACACGTTTTCTGGTTTTTGCCCGTGAACATGAACACGAAGTGCGTCAGCCGGATATCACCTATATTACCAGCGTGTTGTTTACGGTACGTAATATTCCTGCATCGCTTTACAAGGCATTGGGCGGGTTTGCCACCAACAGTATTAACCTGTTGCGGCTGGAAAGTTATATGGATGGTGCCAGCATGGAAGCCAGTTTGTTTCATGCGGATATTCTTGGTCATCCCGAGGAAGCCAATATGCAGCGGGCACTGAATGAGCTGGAATACTTCGCCCGCGATATCCGAATATTCGGTATTTATCCATCACACGCTTATCGTGACCAGTTGTTTGCAGGTCAGCGCTAAGCGGTTCATGGCGCAACCGAGGCCCGGCGCGGAAAGTCCGGGCTGATTTCCAGTATCAGTGCTTGTAACGGTCGGAGTAGCAAGGATCCGTTGCGAAAGAGCGGGGCGTCCAGCTGGCTGTTGGCGAGACACTGATCAATCGCATGGCGATGTAGGTTAATTGGCTGTGCCTGGCTGGAAAAATTCAGCAGTATCAGCAAGCGCTGCTGATCGCAGCGCTCATAGGCCAGTACCTCGTCGGGGCTACCGATGAGTTTGAGCTTGCCCTTGTGTAAGGCCGGGGTGCGTTTGCGCAGCCACACGAGCTGCCGATACCAGCTGAGCAAGCTGCTGGGGTTGTGGCTCTGATCGGCGACGGTCACTCCTTCCGAACGGGTTTCTGGCAGCCAGCTGGTGACGTTGGAAAAGACGTTGGGCGAGTCCCACATCATGGGACGTCGACAGCCATCGCGGCCAGGGTGCAAGGGCCAATAACGCTTGCCAACCGGGTCTTGTAATTGGCGTCGGGAAACCGCTTGCTCCGGCATGCCGATTTCTTCACCGTAATAAAGAAACGGCGTACCGCGCAGCGTTAACAGCATGGCAGCCAGCAAGCGCGCCCGATCAAGGGTTTGTTCATGGGTGGCGTAACGGCTGATATGGCGTTTGACGTCATGATTGCTGAGGGTGTAGTTCGGCCAGTTCTCGTGGCCGAGCAAATCGATCCATTTACGAATCACACTTCTGAAGGCGGCTGCCGAAAAAGGAGCGCGCAAAAATTCCAGGTTAAACGCCAGATGTAATTCATCCCCGTTACCGCAATAGCTGGCGGGCAGGCTGGCGTTATCGGAATCGGCGATGAAAATCTCTCCCACCATCATACGGTTTGGATACTGATCAACCCACTGACGCATCTGTTTGAGCAGGGTATGCATTTCTGGTTGGTCACGGTCATGGATATGTCTCTGACGGTCGTAAGGGCGGGCTGGTTTGAACCAATCAGTGGGGTTGTTTTTGAGATCGATCGCCTTGTAAAACAGATTGACCACATCAAGGCGAAAGCCGTCTACACCACGTGCCAGCCAAAATTCCATGACCTCCCGGATCGCTTGCTGAACCTGCGGATTACGCCAGTTCAAATCGGGTTGTTGCGGCAGAAAGGAGTGGTAGTACCAGGCTTTACGGCCTGGGTGCCAGCTCCAGCCGGAACCGCCAAAACAGGCTTGCCAGTTATTCGGGCGGGTGTTTTCCTCATGCCAGAGATACCAGTCGGCTTTGTCTGAACCGGGTTGGCAGCTGTCGATAAACCAGGGGTGCTGATCGGAGGTATGGTTCGCCACCAGATCAAGAATAATACGAATATCGCGCTGGTGGGCCTGTTGCAGCAGCTGATCAAAATCGTCGAGGGTGCCAAATACCGGGTCAATATCCCGATAGTCCGTGATGTCGTAGCCGAAATCGGCCATCGGCGAGGGATGAATGGGGGACAACCAGATGGCATCGATACCCAGTGACTTGCTGGTACCATCGTTAAGGTAGTCGAGCCGGTCGATCAGACCTCGCAGATCGCCAATGCCATCGTTATTGGAGTCCTGAAAACTGCGTGGATAGATTTGGTAAACGACTCCATGTTGCCACCAGTTCATTCCGTTGCTCCCATCGTGAAAACCTGAAGGTAGATTCCTGCCATGACAGCGGTGTGACGACAGTTGTGCGAAAGGACGGAGTGAGAGAGAGGTCGAATAATTTCTCTGTATCACTCGTTAGATACCGCCATCGTGATTGCTGTGTCGAACGGCGAGCAATAGACCCTTTATTCCGAGGATGGTTTTTCATAAACCTGAATAACATGATCCGGGTCGGAGTGCTCGGCCGGAATGACACTTTTGGCAGCGTCAAACCAGTGGGTGACGGTGGCAAATCCTGGCCAGGCTCGGGCAATTCCGGCGTGAAGGTTGACACTGCTGTGATTGCTCATTTGTCTTGCTAGCATTTTGCGCACCCGTTCGGCAAAAAAACGGACGTCGCCCTCATCACTGGCAGGTAATAATACGGCCAGATGCTGGTCATCAATGCGGGTCGCCAGGTCGGTTTGCCGTAACGTTTTCGTCAGTACCTGAGCGATGTCCTGGCATTGCTGTGGGGTGGTTGTGCCAGCCGGGTGCCGCAGCAGGGCAATGCAACTGGGGGTTCCGGTGCGCTGGCTGCGCGATAATTCCCGTTCAGCTTCGTTGTTCCAGGCATCGTGCTTGAGCAATCCGGTATCTGGATCAATCCGGGTCAGTTTGGTTAACTCGGCACTGAGACGATGCGACTCTTCATTACCGAGTGCGGTATCGGTAACGTCATAAATAATCACACAGATATGGTCGATACTGCGGTTCACCGATTCCAGCGGGATAATGCTGGTGTTCTGGTACATGAAGGTGGCGCGCCCGGTAATAGGACGGTAGTTCTTGAAATGAAACAGGTAGGGGCGTTGTTCCCAGATGGTAAAGGTGCGGGTTTTTAATTGAAAAACCGGCTCTGCTTTCTGGCGAAACCATTGCTCGGGAATATCCGGAAACAAGCTGAACAGGTTCTTGTCTTTGGCCAGCTGGGGGCTGATGCCGCTGTGGCTTTCCATAAAGCCGTTCCAGAGGCGAATCTTGTACTGCTGATCCAGCACCACCAGACCCACATCGATGTTTTGCAGGATATCCATCAACCAATGAATATCGCCCATCTCAATATTGCCATTGCTCATAGTTAATCCAGCAGATAGTCGATTTTCTGATTAAGGCGTACGACTGAGTCTTCGGTGAACAGCAGCAGCAGATCGCAGTCGATATTGACGGCTTCCATGGTGTAGTGAATTTCAATTGCCAGCGTTCGACGCCAGTTCTGATGGCTGATCTTGAGAATGTCACTGACGTTGCAATGTTGCCCGAGGATCACCGGATGTCCCTGATTAAAGTGAATTTCGAGTTGCTCGCCAATGCCCTGAATACAGGCACCAATCAGGATCGAGCTGACATCCATCAACAACTCCAACTGGGCTTGATGATTCGGCTCACCTTGATAACGTGTCAGTCTGGCGAGGTCAGAAAAACTGGTGTCGTTAAACAGCAGCAGGGCTTCACCGGCGATGCCCGAGCCGATAAACCCCTGGCATACTGCAGAAATAGCGTCGTCGTCGCGGGCTCCTTCGATGGCCATGCGCAGGTCACTGATTTCTATCAGATTGACCTTGGGAATAGGAAGTACCACATAGGAATCCAGCAGCCGTGCCAAGCGATCGGCGGCCTGACCCATCGCGACGTTGGTCAGCTCCTGGTAACAGTCACGTTGATCGTCGGTCAGTGATACGAGTGTCAGAGGAATAGTCATATCAGGTCCGGGTCATAATGCCGTATTCGGTCAGTACGGCGGTGGCTTTGGCGGCGTCGATCGGTTTTTTGACAAAGGCCATGGCGCCGAGGGCCATGACGCGTTGCTGGGCATCAGGCTGAATGTCGCCGGATACCACAATCACCATCGCTGGCAGGTCTTCCTTGCGGATCGCCTCCAATACGCCATAGCCGTCGAGGTTTGGCATGGTCAGATCAAGAAAGACTACCTCACCCTTGCCTTCGCGGATGGCTTTCAGTCCCTCGGCACCGTCACTGGCAAAGTGAACATCCACTTCCCAGTCGGAAGGAATCGCACGGGCCATTTGCTTGCGGGCAAAACTGGAGTCGTCACAGATCAGTATATGGGTGGCCATAGAGTCAGGTCGTCAGTTGGCGGAATGGAAATAATAGTTTTAAGTAATAGTCGCCATCTGGCCATTGAGCAAATCGGCATGCTGCACGGGACCCCGGTGGGACGTACGATGTTACGGCAGCAAATGGCAACCGGACGGCGCTTGCGCGAAAACACAGCTTGGGTATGATTCCAAAAAGTTAATTATAAAAAATCACGAGTGAATTATGGGCAACAATGAAACTCCCGAGCCAATTTCCGATCTCGAACGCTGTGAACGTGCGACACGTTTTATCTCGGTGCTGCGGCATTGCCAAGTATTGGGGATCTCGTTGGTCTCCGCAGATGCGGATGGCCTGGTGATGAAGTTGCCGTATGCGCCGGAGCTGATTGGCAACCCGGTCACGGGGGCCTTGCATGGCGGCAGTCTGACCACCCTGATGGATACCGCGTGCGGCACGGCGGTGGTAAACGCCTTACCCGGCTTTGAGTTGTGTCCCACGCTGGATTTACGGGTCGACTACATGCGCTCTGCCCGTAGCGGTCAGAATCTGTTGGCTTATGCCAGTATTCAGCGGGTGACGTCTACCGTCGTGTTTGCTGATTGCCGGGTAATGCAGGAAAACGACGGTGAATTAATTGCCAAATGTTGCGCTACTTTTATGCGTTTGACGCATCTGCAGCCCGCCAGTGCCTTGGCCAGTGGAGTTCGTGGAGGTAGCCTGTGACGGCCTTGTCTGTTTTACAGTTTGCCGATGTTGTCCAGCGTGCCCGGATACAGGGTGACTATCAGGCATTGATGTCCAGCATTCCTTATGCCGGTGTTATTGGTGCCGAAGTGAGTCTGCAAGAGGGGGAATTATTGTTCCGACTGCCGCAAAATCCGGACAATATCGGTAACCCGTTATTACCTGCGATCCATGGCGGCGTCATCGGTGGTTTTATGGAACTGGCGGCCTCGATTCAGGTGCTGGTTCGGTCAGAACCGATGGGATTACCCAAAATGATCGACTTCTCGCTGGATTATCTGCGCGCCGGACGTGATCAGGATACCTTTGTGGATTGCCAGATCTGGCGTCAGGGTGCCCGTGTCGCCAATGTCGCTATCACCGCTTGGCAGAATGACCGTCAACAGCCGATTGCCACTGCCCGTGCACATTTTCTGCTCAGTTCGTCTTTTGGCGATGAAGGCTTGTCGGCGCAATAAATAGCGTTTAATCTGCTTGGGTAAACATTCTGTCGGGGTGCCTCACTGGAGGCTGAGATCGCAATTGCGGATCCCGTTGAACCTGATCTGGTTAGTGCCAGCGTAGGGAACAGAAAAGTCACGTAATGCTGGCCTGCGGATATTCTTGTCCTCGTTGGTGCAAGGCAATCAGCCAATTACTGGCTGAGCGGTCGGACGCCAGATTACGTGATCGGCAATTTCCCGCCTCTTTTCTTTCTTGTACTGCTTGCCCGCCTGATCCTTTCCCTTTTCAAGAGAGGTATCAAGTATGGCTTCCGCCAATAATAATTCGACTGACATCGCATCCAGCACTGGGTCACCACTGACTCAGGCTCAGCTTGATCGTTTGAGTTACCCCGCATCCAGCAAGGTCTATATCACCGGTTCCCGCGCAGATATTAAGGTGGGGGTTCGTGAAATCGAACTGACGCCAACCCAGTTGACCAATGGTGAAACCGAGTATAATCCGCCGGTGCGGGTATACGACATGTCTGGCCCTTACAGCGACCCGGCGTTTACTCTCGATCTTACCCGTGGCCTGCCTGCGTTGCGTCAAGGCTGGATCGAAGAGCGTGCAGATAGCCAAGCACTGCACCAGCCCAGTTCCCATTTCAGCCAGACCCGCGAAGTTGATTTACGGTATGAACCATGGCGGATGAAGGTTGAACGCAAGCCACGTTGTGCCATGCCAGGAAAAAACATCACTCAGCTGCATTATGCCCGTATGGGCATTATTACTCCGGAAATGGAATATATCGCCATTCGTGAAAACCTGGGGCTGACTGAACCGTCGTTAGAAGAAGCGGTGCGGCAGCAACATCCGGGGCACAGTTGGGGAGCCAGTATTCCTGCTGCCATTACCCCGGAGTTTGTGCGTTCTGAAGTGGCCCGTGGTCGCGCCGTGATCCCGAATAATATCAATCATCCAGAAAGTGAACCGATGATTATCGGGCGCAATTTCCGCACCAAGGTAAATGCCAATATTGGCAACTCGGCCATCACCTCCTCGATTGCCGACGAAGTAGAAAAACTGGTCTGGGCAACCCACTGGGGAGCCGATACCATTATGGATTTGTCGACCGGGCAAAATATTCATGAAACCCGCGAGTGGATTTTACGCAACTCGCCGGTGCCGGTCGGAACGGTGCCGTTATATCAGGCGTTAGAGAAGTGTGGCGGCGTGGCTGAAGACCTGACCTGGGAGTTGTTCCGCGACACGTTGATCGAACAAGCCGAGCAGGGCGTGGACTATTTCACCATTCATGCCGGGGTGCGACTGGCGCATATTCCGCTGACCGCCAAACGGGTGACGGGGATCGTCAGCCGGGGCGGCTCCATTATGGCGAAATGGTGCCTGGCGCATCACCAGGAAAGTTTCCTCTACAGTCATTTCGAAGACATCTGCGAGATCATGAAAGCCTACGATGTCTGCTTTTCTCTGGGGGATGGTTTACGTCCCGGCTCAATCGCCGACGCCAACGATGCTGCCCAGTTTGCCGAATTACGGACTCTGGGTGAGTTGACTCAAATTGCCTGGAAGCACGACGTCCAGACTTTTATTGAAGGGCCGGGTCATGTGCCGATGCATATGATCAAAGAGAACATGGACGAGCAGTTGAAGCACTGTCAGGAAGCGCCGTTTTATACCCTGGGGCCACTGACCACCGATATTGCACCGGGTTACGACCATATAACCTCCGGTATTGGTGCCGCCATGATTGGCTGGTATGGCTGCGCCATGCTGTGTTACGTCACGCCAAAAGAGCATCTTGGCTTACCCAACAAGGAGGATGTCAAACAGGGAATGATGGCCTATCGCATTGCCGCCCATGCGGCAGATCTGGCCAAGGGTCATCCCGGTGCTCAGCTCCATGATAATGCAATGTCCAAAGCGCGGTTTGAATTTCGTTGGCAGGATCAGTTTAACCTGGCGCTGGATCCGGAAACTGCCCGCGCTTATCACGATGAGACAATGCCAAAAGAAGGCCATAAAGTGGCGCATTTTTGCTCCATGTGTGGCCCCAAATTCTGCTCCATGAAAATTTCCCAGGAAGTACGGGACGCCGCCGCAGCCGATGAGGCGCAGCAGGCGATGGTAGAAAAAGCCAGGGAGTTCCGTCAGCAAGGCAGCGAAATCTACCACCCGGCAAGCAAGGGGGAGGCGTTGGACAATGCATGATGGGGCCAAGGCAGGTTTGCTGGCGTCACTGACCTCCAGCGACGAGATATGTATTGCCGGTGCCGGGTTGATAGGGAGCCTGATTGGCTGGCGGCTGGCCCGTCAGGGCTATCGTGTTTGTCTGTTCGAGGCCGACGCTGCTGAGGTGTCGACAACGATGTCGCATACGACGGCGGTTCATTCTGCAGCGGCCTATACGGCGGCGGCGATGGTCGCACCGTTCAGCGAATTGCCGCTGTGCAGCCCGGCTGTCTTTCGTATGGGCAAGCAGTCGTTAGCATTGTGGCCAAAGCTGCTGCAGGATCTGGCGGCCGATACCGGGGCAAGGATAGACTTTCGTGCTGATGGCACGCTGATGGTCGCGCACCCAGCGGATAACGGGTTGCTGGACGAAATGGAACGGTGTTTTACGCGCCATAATATCGGCGTAAAACAGGGTATTGTCTGGCAAAATCGTCAGAAAATAGCCGCACTGGAGCCCTTGTTGGCGGAGCAATTTCAGCGTGGTATCTGGCTGAAGCCGGAAGGGCATCTGGAAAATCGGCGACTGCTGGTTTTGTTGCACCAGGCCATTATCGCTGTGGGTGGGCAAATTCGCGCTAACAGCCCGGTGAATTACGATGCCTCTGACCCTGTGTGTGGCTGGAGAGTTAACCAGCAACGCCACCCTGCGACCTTGTGGATTGACTGTTGTGGTGTCGGTGCCCGTCCCTGGCGTCCGCAGTTGCGTGGCGTCAGAGGCGAAGTGATCTGGATTGAAGCGCCGGACGTGGTTATTCAGCGGCCAGTGCGGTTGCTGCATCCCAAATATCACCTGTATCTGGTGCCTCGGGAGCAGGGCCGCTACATCCTTGGCGCCACCGAAATAGAAACACAAGATCGCTCACCGGTCAGCGTCCGTTCCGCACTGGAAATGCTCAGTGCCTTATATGCCTTGTCACCGGCGCTGGCGGAAGCGCGGGTTCTGGAACTGTCGACCAATCTGCGTCCGGCATTGAGTCACCATGAACCTGAAATTACCGCCACCGCAGGGAATCTGGCCATTAACGGCTTGTATCGCCATGGTTTTCTGTTGTCCCCGGCGTTGCTGGGCAGCTTGCAGCAAGAGCATCAATTACCGTTGGGTCTGGCGCTGCCATCGCCCTCTGACGCTGGGCATATGGCCTGGACGACAGCTCGCCCGGAGGTCTGCTGATGCAAGTGTGTCTGAACGGTGACTGGCTTGAGGTGGCGGTATCACGACTGGATGAGCTGTTGCAGCAGCAGGGATTTGGCCCTGCGACTGACGGCAATTTTGTGGTCGCGGTTGAACAGTGCTTGATCCAGCCAGCTCAATATCATGAGCTGGAACTGGCCGATGGCATGCGTATTGATGTGTTGGGCGCAATGACAGGAGGTTGAATCATGACAGCGCGAACAGAAGCAGAAGGACAAACAGTGGCATTGGCCGGGGAAAATATTGCCGGGCGATTGTGGTTGGGCAGTTCCCTGTATCCGTCTCCAGATGTAATGGCACAGGCGATCAGGTCTGCCAGTCCCGGTTTTGTGACCGTGGCTTTACGCCGCCAGACGGCACGCAATATTGAAGACAATGGCCACTGGGCGCTGCTGCAGGAGGCGGTAGCGACAACCAAAGCACGTTTGCTACCGAACACCGCCGGGTGTTTTTCCGCCAAGGAAGCCATTTTGATGGCCAATTTGGCCCGTGAGTTATTTGCGACCTCATGGATCAAGCTGGAAGTGATGGGCGATGACTACAGCCTCCAGCCGGATCCGTTTGAGTTGCTGGACGCGGCGCGGGAATTGGTGAGTCAGAGTTTTAAGGTTTTGCCCTATTGCACCGAGGATCTGGTGTTGTGTCAGCGTTTGCTGGACGCCGGTTGTGTCGGCGTCATGCCCTGGGGAGCACCGATTGGCAGTGGCTGTGGTTTGCAAAACCTGGAAGGTCTGAAACGCTTGCGCCAGCGCTTGCCACAAGCCTTCATGGTGATTGATGCCGGGCTGGGCAAACCCTCCCAGGCAATGCAGGCGATGGAACTGGGGTTTGATGCGGTGTTGCTGAATACCGCTGTCGCCAAGGCGGAGCAACCCGTCGCCATGGCCGCTGCCTTTGCTGCAGCGGTGCAGGGTGGGCGTATGGCCTATGACGCCGGTTTGATGGCAGAACGGCCACAGGCCAGCCCGTCAACACCGCCGGTTGGTCTGCCGTTTTGGCACCAGCCAGAGCCTGCCGTGCCGCACACTACGTTATCCAGGGAGGTAAACGAGTCATGAAAATGCTTTTTTCGGCGGGTGACTGCGATGCGCCAGCAGACCCCCTTGAACGTGTCAGACTCTGGTCACTCACTGCGTCCGATTGTTCGGCTGGCGCTGGTATGCAGGCGGATGTGGCGGTGGCGCAGGCCATGGGCGTGGATTGCGCCACACTGGTCATTGCGATGACCGCGCAAAGCAGTCTGGGAGTTCGGGCTATTGAGCCGATGACGCTGTCAATGCTGGATGCCCAATGGACAGCATTGCTGGATGATGGCTGGCCACAGGCGGTGCGGTTGGGCTGGATACCGCCCGATGTTGACCTGTTTCGCTGGCTGCTACAACGACTGAGGTTGTTGCAGCAACGGGCCATTCCGATAGTCTGGGATCCGGTGTTGGGGGCAACCGGGGGCGGGCTGGCGAGCTGGCATCGCCTGGCAGACTATGCGGCGTTGCTGGCGCTGGTCGATATTGTCACTCCCAATAGCACTGAACTGTTACGACTGACCGGCAGTGTTGATCATAGTCGGGAGGGGATTTTTGCTGCGGCTCAAACGGTGCTTGCAGCGGGTGCGAAAGCGGTATTGATAACAGGTATTGATGCTGCGCAACTGGATTTGAAAGACAGTGATGGTCAATGTTACCGTCAGGCTGATCCGCCGTTGGTCGACTGGTATATCTCACCGCGTGCGTCCTCGGTAGGGGGGAACGGTGACGAGGTAACGGATGATATGATCATGGATGATGTGATCGTGGATGAAACCGATCCTGAACAACAATTGGCCCCCTCGTTTATGCTGCTGCACTCACGGTTGCCCTGGTCTGCGCACGGTACGGGCTGCCATCTGGCGGCGGCGCTGGCTGTCGGGCTGGCTTCCGGATGGCGTCGATACGACAGCGTTGTGCTGGCGGTTGCCAATACCCTGGCCAGCCTTGCTACGGCCAGTCGTCGCGCCTCTGGCTATCACCAGTTATTCGCTACTGATGTCCGTCACCGTACGTTTAAGCAACAGGGAGTGCGGTTGTTACCGGTAGCCACGGCCAGCGCGTCGCCCGTAGTTTTTACCCGGTCTTTTCCGCCGTTGCCAAAACAGCTCGGTTTATATGGGCTGGTTGACAATCTTCCTCATTTGCGTCGCTTGCTCAAACTGGGCATTGACAGTCTGCAGTGGCGGGTGAAGGAGCCGGGGCCGGATTACCACGCCGATACCTGGGAAGCCATTCGTGTGTGTCGTCGTGCCGGAGTGATGTTATTTATCAATGACGACTGGCAACTGGCGCTGGAACTGGGTGCCGACGGGGTACACCTGGGCCAGGAAGATTTGCTTGAAGCCGATCTTGAGCGGTTGGCGGAGGCTGGTCTGATGCTGGGCATCAGTACTCACAGCGAGTGGGAGATACTGCATGCGTTGCACTATCAGCCGTCTTATATTGCGTTTGGCCCGGTATTCAAACCACTCTCCAAAATACTCAAATATCCGCCGCTGGGATGCACAACACTGGCTCGCTGGGTACAGCGCAGCGGCTCGGTGCCGTTAACCTGTATTGGAGGTATTACCCCCGAGACCATTCAGCAGGTTGCTGCCACGGGCATACGCTCGGCGGCGATCGTCACTGCGCTGGCCGATGATGCCGAGCTGGAGCAACGGCTGCAGCAACTTCGTTGCTGGTTTCCGCCTACTGTTCAGCGCTTTGGCCTTGAAATGCGTCGTACTGTCCCCACCTTGTAGCCATGACGTGTTGCGACTGCCAGAGATAATCGGTGGTCGCCGTTTTTTTGATACAGGTAACGAAGTGCACCAGGTTCGGGTGTACTGAGACAGGAGACAGACATGACCGTAGCCAGCAAAGAAACGCTTGGTTTTAAAACCGAAGTAAAACAACTGTTGCATTTGATGATTCACTCCTTGTATTCCAACAAGGAAATTTTTCTGCGTGAGCTGATTTCTAACGCCTCGGATGCGTGCGACAAATTGCGTTTTGAAGCGTTGCAAAACGATGCGCTGTTTGAAGGGCAGAGTGAGCTTGCTGTTCATATCAACTTTGATACCGATGCCCGCACCCTGACCATTGAAGACAATGGTATCGGTATGAATCGGGAAGACGTGATCAGCCACCTGGGTACGATTGCCAAATCCGGCACCGCTGAGTTTCTTGGCAAGCTGACCGGGGATCAAAAACAGGACTCCCAACTGATCGGTCAGTTTGGTGTGGGGTTCTACTCAGCCTTTATTGTCGCTGACAAGGTGGTGGTTGATACCCGTCGTGCGGGCGAGTCGGCTGAGCAAGGTATTCGCTGGGAATCCGCTGGTGAAGGTGAGTTTTCACTGGAAACCATCGACAAGCCCGAGCGTGGCACCCGTATTACCCTGCACCTGAAAGCGGATGAAGCCGAGTTTGCCGACAACTACCGTTTGCGTTCGCTGATCAAAAAATATTCTGATCATATTGCTGTCCCCGTGTTCTTGCCGCCAGAAATCAGCGCTGATGACGACGCCGATGAGACTGAAACCAGCAAGGCACCAGAAGCCGTCAACCAGGCCAAGGCGATGTGGACGCGCTCGCGCTCGGAACTGACTGACGAAGAATACCAGGAGTTCTACAAACACATTTCCCACGACTGGAATGAGCCGCTGACCTGGATGCATAACCGGGTGGAAGGCAAGCTGGATTACACCAGCCTGCTGTATATTCCGTCGAAGGCTCCGTTTGATATGTGGAATCGGGATACAGCCCGTGGTCTGAAGCTGTATGTGCAACGTGTCTTTATTATGGACGATGCCGAGCAGTTCCTGCCGCTGTACCTGCGCTTCGTTAAAGGTGTGCTGGATTCCAATGACCTGTCTCTCAACGTCTCGCGTGAAATCCTGCAGCAAGATAAACAGGTCGACAGCATGCGCTCGGCACTGGTCAAACGTATCCTGGATACTCTGACCAAACTGGCGAAAAACGACAGTGACAAATACCAGCAGTTTTGGGATGAATTTGGCGATGTGCTGAAAGAAGGCCCGGCTGAAGATTTTGCCAACAAGGAAAAGATTGCCGCGTTATTCCGTTTTGCCACCTCAACCAGTGGCAGCGAAGCCCAGACGGTTGGTTTGGCAGACTATGTTGCACGGATGCAGGAAGGCCAGAAAAAAGTTTATTACATCACGGCTGAATCCTACGCCGCTGGTATGGGTAGCCCGCACATCGAGTATTTCCGTAAAAAGGGTATCGAAGTCCTGTTGCTGACGGATCGGGTAGATGAATGGATGGTCGGCCATCTGAATGAATTTGATGGCAAATCCTTCCAGGACATCACCAAGGGTGAGCTGGATCTTGATGAGCTCGCCGATGAAGACGAAAAGAAACAGCAGGAAACGCTGCAGGAAAGCCACAAGAACCTGACCGAACGGCTGGAAAAGGTATTGCCTGAGGTTAAATCTGTGCGTGTAACCTCTCGTCTGACGGATTCACCGGCCTGTTTGGTGGTTGGCCAGTTTGATATGGGCGGTCACATGCGGCGGATGCTGGAAGCGGCTGGCCAGAAAATGCCTGAACCGGAAATTACTCTGGAAATCAATCCGACCCATCCGTTGATCGAGCGGCTGGACAATGAGCCGGATGAAGATCGTTTTGCCGAACTGGCAGGTCTGATCCATGCTCAGGCCCAGTTGGCGGAAGGTAGCCAGCTGAAAAATCCGGCTGAATATGTCGGCAAGCTGAACAAGCTGCTGCTGGATCTGATGAAATAAGGCTGTCAGAAAGAGCGTCTCGACACCATACCATCGTGTGGTGTCGATCTTCCCCGTATTCCGTCAGTTTTTGTAATCAGTGCATGTTACCGATTGCCGGGCACTGCTAAGATGCCCGCACTTGTTCTTTGATGTCCCGGCCGCCGTTCTGCGGCTCGGGTTTTACTTTTTTCGGGGGAATTATGAAGGGAATTGCTCAGGCCATGCGTCGGGTTATTACTGGTTCCACATTGGCATGTCTGGCGGTCTCTGCCCAGGCTGGTGGGGCGTTGGATCTCAGTTTGGCAGACGATGCCGTACGGGTTGCTTACGATGCCACCCAGGCCGGTTCCGGTTTGCACATCAACCTGTCAGCACTGCATCACATGGATGATGGCAATATGCTGGGAGCCGGTGTGCATGTGGTCGATTTACGTAAACCTCACAGTAATCTGTATATCGGACTGGGCACCAAGGCGTTCGCCTTTGATACTGATGACTACAGCGGTGCCGCGCTGGGTGTCGGTGGTTTCTTCCGTGCAGCGCTACCGACTCAGCCGGATGTCAGTGTTGCCGGTTATGCCTATTACGCGCCCCCGGTTGTCTCTTTTGGCGATGCGGAAAATCTGATCAGCAGTGACTTGCGTGCCCAGTACGCCGTTATTCCTACCGCCCGTATCTATACCGGTTATCGTTACAACGGTATCCGGATGGAGGGTATGGATAAACGTTACAAATTGGGCGATGGCTGGCACTTTGGCCTGACTCTGGACTTCTGATCAATGGCCGCAATCAACTGGGTTGGCCAGACCAATCAGCGCTTGTATCAATGCCGACTGTTGCAGGAGCAAATCTGTACCGGGCAGGAGCCTGCGTTGCAGCAGGCGCTGGACGATGCGGCCTTGCTCCAGCTGTTCGCGGCTTATCGTTGTTATCTTAATGAGCTGGCGCTGGCTGCCGGGGTAACAAACCGGGTTGACTCGCTGACTCAGTTATTGCAACAAACCGCGCTGGTCACTGGGGATATGCGTCAATGGCAAGCATTGTCAGTGGATACGTTCAGTTGGTTTTGTCGTTTTTTGCAGGTCGTGGAGCAGCTCGGCTGGCCGGATACGCAGGCGGTGGATTCGTCGCTGGCGACGGAAGTGTCCGGGTTGATTGCGTCGTCAGCTAGCAGTGATGAAGACGATAGTGTGTCTCACTGGTTGGCAAGTTTTCATCGGTTGATTGATGAGCAGCGCGCCAATCAGCGCGAATCCTGATCTTTACTCGGTTTCCACGGGTGTAGTCTGCCCGGATTTCCTGTTTGATGTGATGCTTGTAACGACGAGCGAGTGTGCCGCAATACAAGGGTGGCACGCTATGTTTCGCGTGTGTTCGCTCCGGTTATGTTAAACTCGTTGGCCATTTTTCGTGAGACGGTATATGGCACGCTTTTTCGAGATTATTGAGCTTTCCAATGGGGATGTTGCGTTGCGTCGGGCTGATGAGCAAGACGGCGATGCACTGATGCGGATTCACTTTTCAGAGGATGCCAAGGCCAGCTTGAGTGAGCACCATATGGATGTTGCACGTGTCATGCTGGAAGCGGGTGTCCGCAAGGTCAGTGAGCTGTCTGGTATGGATGTCGACGATGACTTTGATGTAGCAGAGCATACGTATTCGCTGCATTAAGTCACGTGCTGATGATCGACCATAAAACGGGTAGCCTTGCTGCCCGTTTTTTTTTTGCGCTGAATAATCTCAGGGGTTTTGGCGAATCTGTACCAGCACGACATGACTGCCACTCTGGCGTGCCAGCTCACGGAGTTGTCGACGTTGATGTTGTTTTATATTACCTTGCCATTCGATGATCAGATGGCTGTTGCCGCTGGCGAGGATCCGTTGGCACAACACTTTCTGGGTATCTGCACACAGATCAATATGAACCACGGGTGCCTTGTCGAGATTCATACTGGCCAGCCATTGTTTGTTCAGCGTCCGGTTCGGGCTTAGCCACATCAGCCAGCGATCGCTGGAATTGCAGTGGGCCAGCATGGGCAGTAACTGCAGCGGCTGAATGGTGCTGTCATCCGATACAATCACCTCGGTCAGGCTGCCAGACGGTCTTGGCCTGGTCTCCACTGGTGCGGCATTCGTAAACGGCAAAGCGGGCTGACGATCGACTGGCAAGCTGAGTTGACGCATACAAAACCTCGTGAATGGTGACTACCCTGTGGTATCTGGCTGGGATGTACAGTTAGTGATTGCGACGAATAACGCCGACATACAAACCTTCGATATAAAACTCTTGCTGGCGCAGGTCGACGATAATCGGGCCGTAATGTTCATTTTCTGGGTGCAACAGCACCTTGTGACGATTTTTTTCAAGACGTTTGACGGTGACTTCGTTTTCGACTCGGGCGACGACGATCTGTCCGTTGCGGGCGCTTTCACATTTGTGAACGGCAATCAGGTCGCCATTAAAAATACCGGCGTTTTTCATACTGTCGCCTTGTACTTGCAGCAGATAGTCAGCGGCCGGTTTGAAAAAATTGGCGGGCAGGTTGCAGTACTCTTCAATATGTTCCTGGGCCAATATGGGCTCACCCGCTGCCACGCGGCCAACAATAGGCAACCCTTCCTGCTCGGAGCTGAGGATCCGAATGCCTCTGGACGCGCCAGGCATGATATCGATAGCGCCTTTGCGAGCCAGTGCTTTCAGATGTTCTTCCGCCGCATTGGGGGATTTGAAGCCAAGCTCCTTGGCGATTTCTGCTCGGGTAGGTGGGAAGCCGGTTTCCTCCAGTGCGGATTTGATCAGGTTGAGTACCTGCTGCTGTCTGGCGGTGAGCTTGATCATAAAGTTTCCATGTCTGTTTATCTGTACAGTGGGTGTGAATATATACAGTAAAAAATACTGTGTAAACCCACAGTGGTTGATATTTGCAGTGCCGGCTTGTTGTCGGCGGCATCGGCTGTGGGTCATTCTGAGTTCCTCTGGCAACTGCTGGGTTCCAGTGGGAGTGACCCGGCAGGCTTGCAAACCGGCTTCGTGATTCGACCCCATCCGAAAGTCCCAGCGGGCACCGAATTAAATAGATGGCACCTTCAGCAACGCTCGCGCAGCGCTGTGCAGGATTAAATAGATGGTTCCAAACGGCTGCTGATTAGGTATTCCCAAATTAATTCTCATTTTGCGAATCAAAACTGCATTTTCGGTTTGAATATGAAAAGTGAATTTGAAAACACGCAGGCTTGTTACGAAATAATATCTTTGGAATCTCTCTGGTTAAATATTTATCTAATTTTTTTATTCCTTATAAATCAATTAGTTATAGGGGTTTTAAAGGTTTTTTTGTCATTGAATTTAATGCTGTTGTTGTTTTTTTGAAAGTTGGCACACCCACTGCAATACCTCTTGTAACCCCGAAACAAATGCTGATTGCAAATCGGTCGTTCATGGGGGGTGGCTCAAGATGAAATGCTTTAATGCTTTTCCCAGCTAATAAAAAACTAATATTAAATGCACTGAGGATTACCTTATGACCACTTCAATCAAGTCGCGTAAAACCAAGCAAGGAGGTTTCGTTATGACCTCGGAACTGGTACTGCTGGTGACCACCATGGTCGTCGGTTTGACGGTTGGCCTGGTGACGATGCGCGATGCACTCACCGCAGAAATGGAAGATGTTGCCGAAGCCATTGGCAGTCTGGATCAAACCTATGCCTTTAATGGCATTGTCAACGGTGAAAAAACGGCCGTAATTGAAGGTTCTGTTTATGGCGATGCACCGGATGTAAATGCTGGCGACAATACCGAGTTCACCTTTGTGACAGCAACACCTCTGGAAGGTGGTACCACGACTGCCAGCACCGGCTCGAGCTCTTCCGCTTCCGCTGCGACGCTGACCGCACCTTGATCATCTGACCTGTCTGGCTCTGGTCTCCTGACCAGGGCCAATGTTCATTCGGCTATTGCTGAGGAGATTGGTTATGAAACGTACATTAAATGGCAGTGCTATTATCGGTCTGACGGTGTTTGCAGTATCGTCCCTGCTGACAGCAGTATTAGGATATCGGCAGGTTGATAAACTGAATTATCACGCGGTTCTGGTGGCTAATACTCCCATGGTTGCTGGCACCTTGATCACAGAAAAAAAACTGACTTCCAAGATGGTTAAAAAATCGGATCGGCAGGAGCTGGATATGAGTTTTGTGCTCGGAAAAGTTCTGACGGTCGATAAAAATAAGGGGATGCCTTTCTACTTCGGTGAGCTTGCTGACCCTGAAGTGCCTACTTTGTCGGAAAGACTGGATGATAATCGTGTCTTATATACATTAACGATCAGTAGGGGATCGATTCCTGTTTCTCAGATAAAAGCAGAAGATCGCTTTGATGTGTTGGTGAAAAACTCCCAGGGTGTTCGCAAGGCGGCTACTAATATCCGTATGGTCGGATCAATGAAGGCGATTCGGTCAACCAATGGCAAACCGGGTACGCAGTTGTCTTACCATGGAGATACCACTTTGGTGATTTCGATCTTGCCGGAAGAAGTGTATCCACTGGCGGCCATCAACCCGTCTGATACGGTCAGTCTGGTATTACATAACCCTGACACCGCAGCGATGACAACCCGTGCCATACAGATGCCCGCCGCCCCCCAGGATCATTCCATCGATATCTATTCGGGGTTGTCGAAAAAAACCATTATTGTGCGCCGTTAAGCCGGAGCCTGACTCCGGTTCCTCTTGGTTCTTTGTTGGTTCTTTCTTGCTCATTTTTTCTTGACCGTCTCTTCTCCTCTGCTTTCCTCTGCGGTGATTTCCTCCTCGCGACAGCTGCCTGTAACGCTACTGGCGAAGACCGTCACCGGCGGCCAGATCTTGCGGCGGCACGTCCAAACCAGGCACGACCAGGACGAAGAGCGGAATATGATCGATAGTCTGGTGCAACCGGTGTTCGTTTTTGTCGACGTTGTGGATCTTTCCCGGTTTTGGTTGGTTAGCCCCATATGCATATTGCAACTCGGTCTGAGAGATTTCGCATTTTGCAAAGCAATTCGAGTCGTTGCCGAGGATCAATCTTTTTTTGTTTTCAAGTTGTTGATTTATATGAATAAAAATAATTTTCCAAGTTGGTATGCCAAATGCAAAACAACCCCTGACTACATTCAACAGAAGGGGGTTGATGTGCCGAATTTTATTCAAAGGGCGATGGTGATCGGGTTAGGCGTTTTCTCCGCCAATGCCGTCAGTGACAAGTCCTATTCTCATTATCCTGCGACGGTTCCGGCTACCGGGCATCGCGACATGGTGTCTGTACCGCCACATGAACTGGATTGCCGCCGTTCCGAAGGGTTGCAGATATGTGACGTCCGACTGGACGAGGATCCCGTGACAACGCCAATGGTTTATTGCTCGGTACATTTGCCTGGCCAGGAAAATCCATCGAGAACGACCGCGGTAGAAATACAACGGCTGGTGTATCTGGGCTACGACGCATTTGCTACGGCGCAGACCGAACTGAGGGCTGCGGAGGTTGAGCATTTGACCGCTTGGGCCAAGCGCAACAGGGCTGATATTGAATCGATATTGATTGTTGCAACTACTGATGTGCGTGGCGATAAACAATACAACCGGGAGCTGGCGTATCAGCGCGCCTTATCGGTCTATCGCCACCTGTCTGCATTAGGGGTATCTCGTCTTCAAATCAGCATTCAGGGTAAGTCATTTACGAGCAGCGATGATTACTATTATCCGCAACAACATGCTCGTTTACGCCGGATTGAACTGTATCAGGGCGGGGCTTCCTGTCATTCACTCATGCTGCCAGGAGGCTCGTCATGAAATTTTTCCCCATTCTGTTAACCATGCTGGTGCTGGTTTCATTACCCGTTAATGCCAATACCGATAATCCATTAAGCTATATTGAGTTGGCCAATGGCGAGCGTTCAGCAGATGTCGATGAATTACTGCGCTGGACTCATGTCCGGTTTGTATTTAACCGGAAACTGCGCCGTGTTGCGGTGGGACAGGAGTCGATTGCTGAGGTCGATGTACTGAACGAAAAAGAGTTATTGGTACTGGCTAAAAATGTCGGCAAAACCAGCATGATGGTGTGGTTTATGGATGGAACCAGTCACGCCTATATGTTGAGTGTTGCAGCGGATCTGTCGTTTCTGGAATCGGCGTTAAAAACCATCGATCCCTATATCCGTATTGATTCGGCACCGGATCGTCAGGTGTTATTACTCACCGGTAGTGTCGGCTATCAGCATCAGAAGATAGCGGCGGAACAGGCGGCATTAAGTTATTTGCAACGACAAGGCAAGGGTGTAGCCAGCAGAAGCACGGCCAGGGATGTGCTGAAGTCGTTATCGACCCCTGACGATGTCAAACCGGGTCAACCGCCGTTGATTAATCTGATTCGTGTGCGTCACCAGGCTGAACGCATCGAAGACCGTATTACCCGTGCCTTGAACGAGATAGGAACCGATACCGTCAAGGTACGCCGTATCCGCCAGGAAGCTACTCTGAACAGCAACGCCGACACCTTGATGCTGGAAGGCGAGGTGCAGACCCAGGCTGAACTCTCCCGAGTGCTGGCAGTCGTTTCCCGTCTTTTTGTTCAGCCTGGTGCGGATGTGCCGTTGAACAGTCTGGTTCAGGTCTATGCCGATGAAGCAGGTCGGGTTGTCTCTTCAGCGCAGGGCAGTGGATCCGGACAGCGGGCGGTGCAGGCCAGTACCGCCGAGCTGTCCAGAGCGAATGTTTTGTCGATCGCCGGTGGAAGCGTGTTGTCGATGATCAGGGTGAAGGATATTCCGCAGTTGCGGGTGTCGGTACAGATGTATGAAGTCAGCCTGAACCGTCTGAAAGAGTGGCAGCCAGGTGTTGGATTGAGCACCAATGCGGCGGGTTCTGCTTCCCTTGGCAACAATAATCTTGAAGCTGCCCTGAGTTTGTTTAATGGCGCACTGGCGGGGCAATTACAGATTGCCGGTCAACAGGCATCACTGAATGCGCTGTTTTCGATGCTGGAATCGGAAGGTATTTCCCGCACCTTGTCGAAGCCGACCATTACGCTGATGTCCGGTGATTCCGGCACGATTCAGGTTGGTGGCGAAGTGCCGATCCGCTCGACCTATACCCGCCTGGGGCAGGAGTCGGATAATCCCGATACGTTGGGCGATACCTTGCTGAGTCGTACCGAATTCAAGCCTTATGGTATTCAGCTCAAAGTAAAAGCGGTCGTCGATGAAACTGACCATATTGCACTGCAGCTGAACCCCCGTGTCTCGACCCCGGATACCCTGTTGTCCAAGCACATCACTGACAGTACCGGTTCGACGTTGGCTACGACCGCGTTTGACGTACGCAGCATCAATACCTCGACCCGACTGCGTGATGGTCAGCCGCTGATCATTGGCGGACTGGTGTCGCGGGATCAGTCGGAAAGTAATCAGGCGTTGCCGTTTCTGGCCCAGATCCCTTTTATTGGCAAACTGTTTCGCTCGGATTTGTCCAGTTATCGCGACCGCGAACTGGTGATTGTCGTCACACCAACGATCGTGCGTGAGCCGTTGCATCAGACGGCACTGTGGGAGTTTGCCGACACCAACGAGTTGCTGCGCTGGTCGGTTAACCCCCGTCCGCTGAGAAATCGCTATTCTTTCACTGAGGAGGCACGACCATGAAGCATTGGAAGCCTGTTATTTTGGCCCTGAAGCTGGTGATGATCGGTCTGCTGCTGACTGGCTGTGCGTCGCTGTCATCTGGCCCCCAGACAGAATACTCACCGGAAGAGGCCTTGACCCGGCAATTAGACGCGCTGCAGTCATCGGCTGATTTCAGCAGCGGTTGTATCGATCCAGCGCGCCAGCATGTCGGTGTGAGTGATTGCTTGCGGCACTTGCGAGCATTGGACGAACTGGTGCTGATTCATCCTTATCATGAACGCATCCGTATGGCCGCAGCGGTAATGCACTACCGCATCGGTGATGTGAATAAAGCCCAGGAATTACTGGATCAACTGGTGTGGCTGCCAAGCCCTCGGCCTGAAGCCCGAGTGCTGCGCAGTCGTATTGCGCTGGAGCAGGGAAATTTGCGACTGGCGGGCAGCCTGCTGGAAGAGGCCCTGGTACAGTCGCCGGATTACCCGGAAATACGCGAGGGCCTGGCGGCAGTACGTTATGTCTCCGGTGATTATGCACAGGCTGAAATACTGCTGGAGCAGGCCGATCGCCTGGGGTCTCCGGCTTGGCGTATCCAGTATCTGCAAGGTCTGGTGCAGGAGGCGCAGGCGCATCCAGACCTGGCTTGCAGCCATTACAGTCGGGCATTGGCCATCAATCCGGGTCACAAGGCATCCAGCGGCAGGCTGATGGGGTTGGCATATCATCCGGTCTGTTACCAGTATTTGCAGGCGCAAAGGGAGCAGGAGGTACCATTATGAACCGTGCCGAGGTTATGAATGAGCCGTTGATTACGCTGGAGTCGGAGGAGTACAACCACCTGCGTCGCCGTTTGCATCGTCGGGTGCTGGAGGGTCTGGAAGGCGTTACTGAACACTCCATCGTTGACCGGGCCGTACTGGCCGGACAGCTGGAACACCATCTGGATGACTTGCTTAATTGCCATAGCCGCGCCTTGGCCCCCGAACTGCGCAAACGGTTACTCAATGCCATTTGTGATGAAATTCAGGGGCTGGGGCCGATTGCTGAGCTGATGCTGGATACGCGGGTATCCGATATTTTGATTAATGGCCACGACGATATCTGGGTTGACCGCAGTGGTCGTCTGGAACGTACGGACGTGGCCTTTGATGGTAACGATCATCTCCTGCGTTTTCTGAACCGGATTCTGAGTCAGCAGGGCCGCCATATCGATATGGGCAACCCCATTGTTGATGCCCGGCTGAGTGATGGCAGTCGGTTGAATGCTGTTATATCGCCGCCTTCGCCACGGGGGCCGGTGATCTCCATTCGGCGCTTCCGCGCTGACCCCTTTAACCCCGGAAGATTTGATTGAGCAGGGTTTTATGACGGCGGAGATGTGGCGTTTTCTGGCGGATTCTGTTCGTCAGGGGGCGAATCTGGTGATTGCCGGTGGCTCTTCTGCCGGTAAAACCAGTTTGCTGAACGTGCTTTCCAGCCAGATACCGTTAACTGAGCGGGTCATCACCATTGAAGAGACTCAAGAGTTGAGACTGAATCATCCCCATGTGGTGACGCTCGAATCCCGCCTGGGTAATGGCGAGGGACTGGGCGTGATTACCCTGACAGATTTGCTGAAAACCGCGTTACGGATGCGGGCGGACCGGATCATTGTCGGTGAAGTACGAGGCGATGAAGTGTTCGACATGCTGCAGGCGATGAATGTCGGCCATGATGGCAGCATGACCACGGTTCATGCCAACAGTCCCAGGGATGTTCTCAACCGCTTTGAATACCTGGCACTAAAAAGTCTGCCGACCATGCCACCGTTGATGATCCAGCAAATGATCGCTTCTGCCATTGATGTGATTATTCATCTGCAGCGGGGCGGGGATGGTCGCCGCCGTATTGCCAGTATCGCAACATTGACCCAGTCGGATACCCGTACCGAACTGGATATCCGGTTTCAATCATCACAACCGAGGGCTGATGAGGCGGTAGCAGCCCAGCGGTCGAGTATCTAGCGGAGGTGGAAAGATGATCGATTATCTGGGCGTGTTGCTGGCGGCATTGGTCAGTCTGATCTCTGGTGGTCTGTTTTTCTTCCTGCGCGATCGGGTTTGGGCCGAATCCTATCTGGAAATTCGGGCAACCGAGCAACGTTCTGGCTTCAAGCGCTGGCAGCAGCGGATGAATCAGCGCCTGAGTACATTAGGCATACGCTTTGGCATTATTTTGCTTTGTGGTGGTATTGCCTTGGTCGCTGCGGCTGTTTTTCTGGCAGTGCTGACGTTGTTTCCCGAGCGCTACCTGACCGCGACAGGATCGGCCACCGGCGTGATTATTCTGGCCGTGATCGTGACCAAGGATGGTTTGGCCTTCCAGCAAAACCGCTTTGAACAGCAGTTGTATGAAGCGATGGAGCTGATGGCGGCTTCGCTGATGGTCGGGGTACCCATTACCGACAGTTTGCGTACGGTGGCTCAGTCGTCCAAGGGAGCTTTTCGGTTGGAAATGCAGCGAGTGTTACACCGGCTGGACGGTGGTCTCAGTGCGGATCAGTCATTCAGTCTGCTGAATCAGCGCTACCCCAATGAAGGCGTTCGGGCATTTACAGCCGCCGTCGAATCCAGCTGGAATACCGGTGGTGACCCGTTAACCCTGATTCGGTCCGTCCGTAATTTGCTCAAGCGACGGTTGGATACACGGGCTGACGTTCGGGCCGGGCTGTCCAGTATGTTGGCGGCGGCGGTTTTTATCGGCCTGTTTCCCTACGTACTGATTGCTGTTTTTCAATGGAAAGATCCTACCTGGCTAACACTGCTTGCTGAGCACCCAAAGGGGCCAGCCCTGGTCGTACTGGCGGTATTGACCCAATTGCTGGGGTTCTTCTGGCTGCGTTATCTGGCGAGGCAAAGCACATGATGGATGTTAACCTGATCGATGGCTTACTTTTTGGCCTGTTAATGATGCTCTTGCTGGGTTCTGTGGTGATTTGGGGTATCCCCTTTCAGAGTAGAACCAAGCCTGATATTGATCACTCCCTGACGTATACCAATACTTGGCTGGCACCCCGCCAGTTGGTGCTACAGGCGGGGTTTTCGCCCGATAGTGTTGCGCTCTGGTTTTTACCGGCCAGTCTGATGCTGATACCGATGACCTTCTTGCTGGCCATCAGTGAGTTTCATCTGGCCTGGCCGATTGCTCTGGGGGCCGGGCTGCTGATGGCCTGTTTGCCATTGATCGTGCTGTTGCTGCTGAGAGGTCGACGTTTAGCGGAGGTGCGGCAACGGTTGCCCTTTTTTATCGACATGCTGGCAGCCTATTTGTCTGCTGGTGTCAGCCTGCCGGTGGCATTAAAAACCAGTATCGATGTCTGCCACCGTAGGGACGATGTACTGGTGCTGGAACTGGGGCTGGTGATGCGGGAAATAGAGCTGGGAGTCGCTCAGGAAGAAGCCTTTGATGCACTCAAATTTCGTTTGCCATGTCATGAAATTGAACGGCTGGCCGCCCTTATTCAGATGGGTAGCCGTATGGGGGTGCCCTTGTGTGAGAGTCTGCGGGCCTTTGCTGAAGCCATGAGTACGCGTCAGCAGCAGTGGGTACGCAAGCTGATCGCCCGGCGCAGTCTGGTGTCTTTGTTTCCCATGTTGCTGGTCGCGTTTCCTGTGTTTGGTGTACTGGTGGTCTTTCCCGCCGTGCATAAAATCTACGGCCTGTTTCAGGAACTGGGCTTATCTCTTTAATTACGCAAACATTGATGCGCCATGATGACATGGGCCTGATGAATAGGGAGCGAGTTATGAATCAGTCATCGTTAAATCGGCAACAGGGTTTTGTGATCACGATGGAGTTGTTACTGATCACTACCATTTTGATCTTGGGGTCTATTGTTGGGCTGGTCGCAATCCGCGATGCAATGTTCAAACATAAAGTCCAACAGCAAAACCTGACCCCGAAAGTCCTCGACCAGCAGGGCCGGGTATTGGGCGAACCCGTCAGCTACGACGAACATGAAGCGCCGCTACTGGCTTATATCGACCGTTCATCAGACCCGGCAGGTCGAGTACTGATCGGCATCCGCGATGATCGTTTTTCAACCCGTGAAGCGGTCTACTTCAATACCGCCAGCTGTCAGGGAGACCCCTGTATCAAGGGGGTCAGCGACGAACTGAGCGACAGTCAAGGGGCTTCGCGGTTGGTCGCAACCGGTAATGTCAGCTATTTGAATGCGCTGCAGGGTGGGCCAAATTACGCCGTTGGGCCTGGTACTAACGGCCTGCCGGGCTTTTTGTACAAGGAAAGCCCGCAACAGTGTGGTTTTGATGTTGATGAGGTGCAATCACGCTGGCATTCCCAGAGTGTGGTCAGCGGGTTGCCGTGTGAATCCATAACGGTGGACGATTTGAGTGTGCCAGCCTATACCGGGTGTTTGTTGAATGTAGCGCCAGTGCTGGATGATCCTCGCTTATCCGATGATCCATTCAGAGACCCCAGAGACCACAGAGACCACAGAGACCACAGAGACCACAGAGACCACAGAGACCACAGAGACCACAGAGACCACAGAGACCACAGAGACCACAGAGACCACAGAGACCACAGAGACCCGCGATTCTCTGATACGCTGACGGATCCGGTAAATACCAATCTCAACTGCTCCTGTCCCACTGGCACAACGGATCAGATTGATCTGATCCAGCAGGTTGCTCCCCAGGTGGGGGTTGTGTACGAACAGACATTAGCCACGCTGGGGTTGGTTGCCGCGCCATTTGACAGTCAAAGTCTGGGCACCATCTGCTGTCAGAACACCACCGCGCTTAATGAAAATGACCTGGTAGAGACATTGGCCTATCTCGCCTTGAACGAGCAATTGACCCAGCTGGGACTGACGGCCCTGCAGCAGGCTGAAGTGGAATCCCTGCTGACCTCCTTGCTGAATCCTGCTGAGTTAAATTGCAAGCCGACATTACCTTTACGTACCGCCGAATCCGTTGCCAGTGCCGACGATTCAAATCTGAATGCGCTGGAACCGTTTCAGCCGCCATTTCAGGTAACCCGACCAACGGCAGCTTCCGATACCTGGATCAGTACACCACCGGATGGGGTTGAAGGACGTCCATAACCCTGTCTCGGCGTGTAGTTCTGCTTGGCATTTTGATTTGCATTATGCAAAGCAAGGTAGGAGTTGTAACAGGCGTACATTGATATTTTTTAATGAAATCAATATCTTATGTTTTTTGGAGTGGCAATTGCAAAGCAAGAACATATTTCTAAAAGAGTAAAAATCATGGAACAGTTATTCCGCTGCTGGGTGTTATGGCTGATGTCCGGTTTCTTTGCCACAGTCGCCGCTGAGACACTGACCTTTGGAGTGGTGCCGCAACAGTCGGCGGTTAAGTTACTGCGGGAATGGGCGCCTTTGCTGGATGCCGTCAGTCAAAAGTCGGGCATTGAACTGCATTTCGCGACGGCACCCAATATCCCCACGTTTGAGCAGCGGGTGCGTGATGGCGTTTACGACATTGCTTATATGAATCCGTATCACCTGACTGTATTTGCCGATGATCCCGGTTATGTTCCCTTGGTCAAAGCAGAGCACAAGGTGATTAAAGGGATTATGGTGGTTCGTAAAGACGCAACCTTGGCTCAACTGGATGAGCTGGATTCTCAGACATTGGCGTTTCCTGCCCCGGGGTCGTTTGCGGCAACCCTGCTGACCCAGGCTAGCCTGACTTTGAAAGGCGTCCGTTTTACGAGCCAATATGTCGGTTCGCACGATGCTGTTTATCAGGCCGTGGCTGCCGGGCTTTACCCTGCTGGTGGTGGAATTATCCGCACTTTCAATTTGCTGGAGTCACCCATCAAAGATCAATTACGGATACTGTGGACCTCACCAGGCTATACCCCGCATGCCATTGCGGCTCACCCGCGCTTGACTGGTGAGCAGCGGCAACGACTGACAGACGCTTTTTTCCAGTTACGGCATCAGCCAGGTATTGAGACGATTCTGGCCAAGCTGGGTATGCAGGGTTTTGTACCGGCAGACTATGCGGATTGGGATGACGTCCGGGCGTTACATATTCAACCTTCCGGCGAGTAAATGACGATGTCTTTTAAAATGAAAACGATTGTTGGTGTCGCTGCTATCGAAGCCGTCTTCCTGATGCTGCTGGTATGGCAGGCCATGCACATACTGACGATCTCCAATCAGCAATCACTGGAGGCGCGAGCTCAAGAGACTGTTGGTCTGTTTGGCACCCAGATTGAGAACGCCCTGATTGCGACTGACCTGGCGACGTTAAATGAAATGGTGAACCAACTGGTGCATCAGGGAAGGGTTGCCTACGTCAGAGTGCTTGATAAACGAGGTGTGCTGGCCAGCGCCGGTGTTCCAGCTGGCAATGACTGGTCTTATCAGCGGGATGACAACTTTGATGATATTCGCGATGGGATGTTTGATACCGACTACCAGGTGATTGAAACAGGGATTTATCTGGGTACCGTGCAACTGGGTATTTCGACAGCAGGGCTGGATTTTCTGATTATCGAATCCAGAGTGCGGCTGGTGGGTATTGCTCTGGCTGAGCTGATCATGGTGGCTCTGGTGTCATGGATGTTGGGTTGTTATCTGACTCGAACCTTGTCGCGACTGACTCAGCAAGCACGATGCTTATCAAGAGGTGAGGCGGTAAAACCATTGCCAGTGAGCGGGAATGATGAGCTGGCCGTAACGGCACAGGCGTTTAATGAAATGGTTAACAAGTTGTCTCAGGCCAGGGATATAGACGCGATAAAATCTGCCATCTATGACGCCAGTCTGGATGCCATGATTACGCTTGACCAGCAGGGTAATATTATTGAATTCAGCAGTGCCGCCGAGTCCATTCTTGGCTGGAAACGAGATGAAATCATTGGTAAAAAAGTAGAAGAAGCTCTTATTCCCGAAGAATTGGTGGCCAGTCATTTGGCGCGTCGTAATGCATTAATGAATGAACGGCAATTTTATGGCCAGGAAGCCCGGCGTGAAGCTGTGATGCTCACCCGGCAAGGTACACGAATACCGATTGAGGTTTCTTCTGTCGTTTTTAATAGTCAGGATAAAACCTATTTTACGGTCTTTTTCCGCGACATTACCGAGCAGAAAAATAATCAGGCTCAGCTGGTGGCGGCCAAAGAGGCCGCTGAAAATGCCAGTCAGGCGAAATCGCGCTTTCTGTCTCATATGAGTCATGAGATACGCTCCCCTTTAAACGCTGTGATGGGCGCACTACAACTGTTATCGAGTGACACTTTATCTGTCAATCAGCGGCGTTTGATGGCAATTGCTGATACCGCCGGTGGCAGCTTACTGTCTGTCATTAATGATATTCTGGACTTTTCACGGATCGAATCGGGTAACCTGCAAACCGTTTACGACACGATCGAACTGGACGACACGATCAATCGGTTGCTCACAACATTGGGTAACAAACTGAAGGACGATAACGTTGAGCTGCTTTGTCAAATAGATGATACGGTGCCCAGTACGGCAGAGTTCGATGTTGTTCATACCATGCAGGTCATCCGTAATTTGATGGATAACGCCATCAAATTCACAGACAAGGGGCTGATTTGTCTCCGTATCGACTTTATTGCTGACGCTGGCCAGCAACCCTGTCTGGCGATATCGATCACCGATACTGGTCGTGGTATTCCACCGTCACAACTGGAACAAGTATTCCAAGAATTTGAACAGGTGAACGCTCGCGAAGATACCAAGGCGGGCGGAGCTGGGCTGGGGCTGGCGATTGTCAAGCGGCTGGTGGACTGGATGGGCGGCACGCTGGATGTTAGCTCGACTTATGGCCAGGGCTGTGTCTTTCGTTTTACTGTGCCACTGCGTAGCTACAGCGAATCAATCACAGAGGTTATGCCAATACGCTACCAAACGATCGCGCTGGTCTCTGCCAATCAGGCGCTGCTACAGGCATTCGGTGACTATTTGGGGCTAATGGATGTCTCACTGCAGACGTTTGATTCATTAGCTGATTTCAAAGCAAATGGGCAAGCAATCCAGCAAAACAAGGATGCCATACTGCTGATAGATGAAATTGAATTACTGGCAGCAGATGCAGATTTTTATTGGTATCGCTGTTTGGCCATGCCAAAAGTGCGATTGGCTCGATTAGGTAATAATCGGGACGCCATTCCAACGGCTAATAATGAAACCACGCTTTATAAGCCCTTGTCCTGTAAAAATATTAAACAGCTGATATGCGGTCAAAAAGACGGAAAACCTGCAGCGATCGACTATTCTATCAAACCCGTGAACAATAACCGGATTCTGATTGTAGAAGATGTCGGCGTCAATCAGGCAGTCCTTCGTGAAATACTCACAAAGGCGGGCTATGTGGTCGACAGTGCTGAAAATGGCGCTCAGGCTTTGCAAATGCTTGTAGCACAGCCTTACGATGCTGTGTTAATGGATGTACATATGCCTGTTATGAATGGTATTGACGCAGTAATTCAGCTCAGAGCCAGCACTGGGTTAAATCAGCATGTTCCTGTGATAGCGTTAACGGCCAATGCAGAAAAATCAGAAATGGAGCGCTGTCTGAACGCAGGCATGAATGACTTCATCAGTAAACCGTTTTTTGCCACTAATTTACTGACTGCCATCGGTCGACAAATTGACAAAGAAGCGGCACATGCAAAACAAGCAGCCCTTTCTCAGGGGTCAAAAAACCCAACGGATCAACGGCCAAACGCGAATGAATTGTTAAATGAAGCCGCGTTGCGGAAGCTGGTTGCAGAAACCTCAGAGCAGGCGCTGCCCAAAATGCTCGACAGTTTTATTGCCGAGCTGGCACGTCGGGTCGGTGATCTAGAGGATGCGGTGGAGCATGAAAATACACAGGAACTCGGGGGCCAGGCTCATGCGCTGAAGAGTAGTTCAGCGTTGTTTGGTGCCCTGGCGGTACAACAAGCTGCTCAGCAACTGGAGCAGATGTGCCAAGTTGACAGCCCTGTCTTGACCGATGTGACAAAGCAGGCGCAGGAACTCATACTGCTGGTCAGTCAGACCCTGGAACGTTATCGCGCCTATACGCAGTCTATGGCGGCAGAACAGAGAGAACATGAATGACCAAGTCGACACAGCTCGCCAAACTGTTATTAGTGGAAGACAGCCAATCGACAGCGATGGTTTATGCCGCATATCTCGATGGCCTATTTGACGTGACGGTGGTTTATACCGGTAACGACGCCATTGAAGCGTTGAGTTGTCATCATTTTGATTTAGCCGTCCTGGATGTGCAGTTACCTGATATCTCCGGGCTCGAAGTCTTGAAAGTTCTACGTGCTCAGGATCAGGCTCTTCCTGTTGTTGTTATTACTGCCCACAGTACGGTTGAAGTCGCGGTTGAGGCCATGAGGCTGGGCGGCAATGATTTCTTGACCAAGCCGTTTGATAAAACCCGTTTTCAGCATACATTGCGCCAGGTGATGAAAACCGTTCAGCTCAGTTCACTGGTTGAGACCTATGAAAAGACCTTCGAACGGAACCATTTTTACAGCATGGTGGGCTCGTCTCTGCCGATGCAGGCTGTTTACCGGATTATCGAAAGCGCTGCATCCAGTAAAGCGACCGTATTTATTACCGGGGAAAGCGGTACCGGTAAAGAGCTGTGTGCCGAAGCGTTGCATCGTGAAAGCCCAAGGAACCAGAAGCCTTTTATTGCCCTGAATTGTGCGGCGATTCCGATGGAACTGATGGAAAGTGAGATCTTTGGGCATATCAAGGGTGCTTTTAGTGGTGCCAGCCAGAGTCGGGAAGGAGCCGCCCAGCGCGCTCATGGCGGAACGCTATTTCTTGATGAAATCGGTGAAATGCCGCTGGCCTTACAAAGCAAGCTGTTACGGTTTATCCAGCTGGGCACCTTTCAGGCGGTTGGCTCCAATCAGGAAGTCACTGTCGATGTGCGTTTTGTCTGCGCCACCAATCGTGATCCACTGGAAGAAGTCAGAGCGGGTCGTTTTCGTGAAGACCTGTTTTATCGTCTGAATGTTATCCCGATACATATGCCACCTCTGCGGGAGCGTGGGCAGGATATCTTGCGTATTGCCAATGCTTTTCTGCAGACGTTTAACGAAGACGAAGGCAAATCTTTTCAAGGCATCAGCCGTGAAGTAAACGATCGCCTGATGAGTTACCAATGGCCGGGTAATGTGCGAGAACTGGCGAATGTGCTGAGAAACATGGTTGTTCCAAACCAGGGACAACAGATTGAAACGAGCCATCTGCCTGATTTTTTTCAAAAACAGGAAAATGCACCGGCTCTTGCAGCAGTACTGAAGCCAGTGGTCGTGGTTGCAGACGAACCGGTGGCTGCGGATACCCCCATTTTGCCGTTATGGCTTGAGGAAAAACGGATTATCGAAAGAGCAATTGATCACTACCAGGGCAATATTCCCAAGGCGGCTGCCATGCTGGATATCAGTGCCTCAACGATTTATCGCAAGAAACAATTCTGGGCGGCGCAGGACGCAAAGCAAGCAGGCCGTTAATACGCCTGCGCCCTGGTGTGGGCAAGGCACAGGGGCACTCTGATGGTGCTCAAACTCGAAAGATTCCCTTCTCTCTGACCCGTAGCAGCAAACGGTATGACGCCTTGATCCTTCTTTGGCGGGTCGTTTATATACGTTTGAAATATGTAGAAAAAACGAATGTTGCCTGAAACTATTGAGTGAATTTCCAATAGGTATTAATGACTTACCTGTCTTTACCTTGCATGGATAGTGTTTTAAACGTATGTTTGAAACACTATTTGTATACCGGGGTTACTGGTACTATGGCTCAAAAAGACACGGCCAGAAGTATTCTTGATTCTGCCGAGGAACTGTTTTCCGAACGGGGCTTTGCAGAAACATCGTTACGCAATATCACCACTCGGGCGGGTGTGAACCTGGCGGCGGTGAATTATCATTTTGGCTCTAAAAAAGAGCTGATTCAGGCGGTATTTGCCCGTTTTCTGGCGCCGTTTTGTGATGATCTGGGCAAGGCGCTGCGGGGCTACGAACACGGTCTGGCAGGCCAGTCGCCACAACTGGATGCGCTGTTACGCTTGCTGGCCGAAACCTCGATGGCCGCCGGTGGCGGCAATGCGCGCCGCCTGGGAATTTTTATGCGTTTGCTGGGGTTGGCCTATTCCCAGGAGCAGGGGCATTTGCGCAAGTTTTTACGTAACCATTACGGCGCTGTGTTTGAGCGTTATATGCAGCTGGTGACGGCAGCGTCACCGGAGTTGAGTGATGAAGAACGTTTTTGGCGTATCCACTTTATGTTGGGGGCGACCGTGTTTACCCTATCGGGAGTGGAGTCATTGACGGCGATGGCGAAACACGATCTCGGTGTCAGTACCGGGATTGATGGCGTGGTGGACAAACTGGTGCCCTTTTTGTCGTCCGGTTTTCAGGCGCCCCATCAGGAATGATATTCGACCGTTCTAACGCCAGGAGGCCAGTTATGCCACAGCAGTTGCCACCGTCTCAGCCTGTGTATGATGAAACACGGATTGACATTTCAATTGCGGATCAACAGTTACGACTGACAACCGCTCAGGTTTGTATTATCTATCCGGTATCGACAGCCTTGAATGGGGCAGGGGAGCAGCAAAACTCCGGTTGCACCCCACGGGGGTGGCACCGCGTGGCGGCCCGTATCGGTGCTGGTTTACCAGCAAACTCGGTATTTATCGGTCGGCGTTTTACCGGCGAAGTGTACTCCGCTGCGTTGGCCAAGGATTTTCCTGCCCGTGACTGGATTTTAAGCCGTATTCTCTGGTTGCAGGGTCTGGAAATCGGGCGTAATCGCATGGGGCAGGTCGATTCCATGCGCCGCTATATTTATATTCACGGCACTCCGGATTCCGAACCGATGGGCGTGCCCGGCTCCCATGGCTGTATCCGCATGCGTAATCATGATCTGTTGGCGTTGTTTGATCTGATCAGTACCGACACCCTGGTGTGGATTCAGGAGCACAGTTTTGCGAGGATTCCATGTCGCAACCTGTCTTGATGGATACCGCAGCCATTGGGGTGATTGCTGATCTGCTAGGCCCGCAACTGCTAAAAGAAGACTGGCCAGTGCTGGAATCGGAGGCGTTAAGCGGTCTGATTCTGTTTACTCGCAACTATCAGAACCCGCAACAGCTGCAGCAGCTGACGGCGGATGTTCGTCATATTCGGCGTGATATTCCCTTGTTTGTTGATCAGGAAGGCGGGCGTGTACAACGCTTTCGAGAGGGGTTTACCCGCTTGCCGCCGATGGCGCTGCTGGGCGAAATATTCCAGACCCGGCCTGAATCGGCGCTGACACTGGCTCGGGACATCGGCTGGCTGATGGCAACGGAGCTGGTTCGTGGTGGTGTGGATGTCAGCTTCGCACCGGTACTGGATATTGAACGTGGTTGTTCGCAGGTGATTGGCAATCGTGCCTTTGCTACTGATGCGGCTGCGGTCAGCTTGCTGGCTGCTGCCTTTGTTGATGGCATGGCAGCCGCTGGTATGAAAGCGGTGGGCAAACACTTTCCGGGGCATGGTGCGGTCGTCGCCGATTCTCACCGCGAGTTGCCGGTCGATCACCGCAGCCTGGCGCAGCTGGATTACGACATGCGGCCTTTTCACTACCTGATCGCAACGGGGCGAATGGCAGGGGTGATGCCCGCACATGTGGTTTATCCAGCGCTGGATAACGCGCAGACGGCTGGGTTTTCCTGTCACTGGCTGACGCTGTTGCGGCAGCAGCTGGGTTTTACCGGCGTTGTCTTCAGTGATGATCTGACCATGGAAGGTGCCGCCCGCTATGGTAGCTACCGCCACCGGGCAGAACTGGCGATGGCCGCCGGTTGCAACGCGCTGGTGGTGTGTAATCGCCAGTCGGGCGAGTTGGAGGTGTTGCAGCATGTCGAACAGGCCTTGGCCCAAGGACGGCCCCGGCTGGATCTGTCGGGCTGGCAATATCAGCCGCCGCCGATGGCAGCAGAGGCGGCAGCCGTGACAGAGATAAACAAATCACTTGAACGTATTCGCTCCGGGTTAGCGGCGCTGACAGCGTCCTGATGGATATAAGATTTTTTCTGGCGTCCTGAGCTGGGGCGTACTCCCTCTTTTCATTTGTTAGCAGGAGCGCTTGTATGCCTTATCAGCGTATCGGCATTATTGGTGGTACTGGTCTTACCCGTCTGGAGGGGCCAAATATTACGGTGCGTCACGACATCAATACGGTGCTTGGCACACCGTCGGGCAGTATTCATGAAGGTTTCTGGCAGGGACGTGAAGTGCTGTTTATGGCCCGTCACGGCCACCCTCATGCGGTTCCGCCTCACAAGGTGAACTACCGTGCCAACCTGCTGGCATTGCAGGAAGCAGGAGCCGAAGCGATTCTGGCAGTGAATGCGGTAGGGGGGATTCACGCCGACATGGGAGCGGGCGCGCTTGTTATTCCAGATCAGCTGATTGATCTGACCTGGGGGCGAGAAAGCACCTTTTTTGATGGCAGTTACCAACCGCTGGATCACATTGATTTTACCGAGCCATTTGACGCTGGATTACGCCGGGCGCTGGTTGCGGCGGCGGCGGCACTGGCCTTGCCGGTGAGTGATTTTGGTGTGGTCGGAGTGACTCAGGGGCCGCGATTGGAAACCACTGCCGAGGTGAATTATCTCGAGCGTATTGGTTGTGACCTGGTCGGCATGACCAGTATGCCGGAAGCGGTACTGGCACGTGAGTTAGGCATTCCCTATGCCAGCGTGTGCTTGGTGGTGAACCCGGCTGCGGGTCGCAGCGACACCGAAATTACCATGGCAGATATTCAGGCCGTGTTGGATAGTGGTATGGATAAAGTCCGTGACTTGCTGGCGGCAGTACTGCCGTCGCTGTAGTTTTGCAGGAATAATGGCATGTTAGCTGGCTTGCGTGGCATGCTGCGGCCTACCGTTGCATTACCACGCGGAACGTGGGACGAGAAATCTTCTGGCGTCAGGCGGCTGTATCAGCCCTGTGGGTCAAGCGCTGCTTCAGCCGTCAGATCTGGAAATTCAACCGGTGTCAGTATCACCACAATCCCCAGCATGGGGTGGTCTATATAGTGTAATTCCTTGCTGCGCATGCGGCGTTTCTGCCGTACTTCGGTGGCCCGTATCGGGTAGCGGCCGTGAATGGTCAGCGGCGCTTCGGTGGCTTGTATGACGGGGAACGACGTAGTACTGGTGTTGGCGAGGCTACTGTTGAGGGTTTTCAGCTGCGGATCTGTTGGCATTTGGCTGCTGAGATGCTGAACATGCAAATCGGTGGATATATGCAGATAGCGGCTAAGGTAGAGGCTGAAGCCGCCGGTAATCTGTATTTCCGGTTCGCCGCTATCGGTCAGGTTGACTGCATGGACGATGACTCCGGCGTCATCCTGCACCGGTTCAAGCCAGCTCTGGTGCCAGACCACGTCCATATCCGCTTGCGGGTCGATGCGGTTGGCTTCCCGTTTCAGCTGGAGTGTTGACAGCGGTGCCAGTGGTTGCCATAGCTCATCGGACATAACGATTGGCAATTTGAGGGCAGCAAGCCATTGCCTCTGGAGTTGGCGGTAACGGTAGAGAGCGACCACTGGGTTAAATCTTTTGGGTCTGGTGGTTGGCGCTGGAAATATCGATTCGCTGTTGATGATTATTTTGGGCCAGTGTTCCTGGTCGATGTCGCTGGCATTGCGGTAAGCCACCAACATCACTTCTGCCCGGTACCAGTTGTCGCCAAACGGTTGCCGGTTATCGGCGCTGGCGGGGAATGATAATAGTGTGGCGAGGCTCAAAAATAACGCCATTTGGGCGGAGTGAAACAGGTTCAAGGGTCAGAGTTCCTTTTGCAGTTCGGTCAGCACCTGGTCGATGACGTTAAAGCGCCGGTCGATAGTGTCCATGTTGAAGTAGAAACGCAAGGTGTGGCCACCTTCAAGCTTGTAGCTGTGGGATTTGCTTTGTACCAGCTTGACCAGGGTGAAGGGGTTGATTTTGGTGTCGGCGCTGAACTCCAGTCGACCGGAGTCGGGACCTACATCGAGTTTGGCAATACCCAGCGGGTTGAGTTGCAGTTTCAGCGATGTCTGGCGGAACAGGTTTTTTACCGCATCCGGCAGCAGTCCGAAACGATCGATCATTTCTACTTGCAGTTCTTTTAATTCGTTATCATTTTGGCCGTTGGCAATCCGTTTGTAGAGCGTCAGTCGGGTGTTGACGTCGGGCAAGTAGGTGTCAGGAATCAGTGCCGGTATGTGTAAATTGACATCGGCCATCTGTTTTGGGGTCAGGTCGTCAGACGGCATTTTGCCGGAGCGCATGGCATTGACGGCTTGTTCGAGCATTTCCATATAAAGGGTGAAACCGATGGTCTCAATTTGCCCGCTCTGCTCTTCACCCAGGAGTTCACCCGCACCACGGATTTCCAGGTCGTGGGTCGCAAGCATAAAACCGGCACCCAGGTCTTGCGCTGATGCAATGGCTTCCAGACGTTTTTCGGCATCCTTGGTCATGACTTTGGGCGGCGGCGTCAGCAGATAGGCATAGGCTTGATGGTGCGAGCGGCCAACACGACCACGCAGCTGGTGCAGCTGGGCCAGACCAAACTTGTCGGCCCGTTCAATGATGATGGTGTTGGCGGAAGGAATATCGATACCGGTTTCAATAATGGTGGTACAGACCAGCACATTAAAGCGTTTGTGGTAAAAATCGCTCATGACGCTTTCCAGCTCGCGTTCTGACATCTGGCCGTGGGCAAAGACGACCCGGGCTTCCGGCACCAGCTGATCCAGTTCGCGAGTGAGTTTTTCGATGCTTTTGACTTCGTTGTGGAGGTAGTACACCTGACCGCCACGGAGGATTTCCCGCAGAATGGATTCTTTGATGGTGGCTTCGTCGTATTGGCGCACAAAGGTTTTGACGCTCAGGCGTTTCGCCGGTGGTGTAGCAATAATCGACAGGTCGCGAATACTGGCCATGGCCATATTCAGTGTCCGGGGGATCGGCGTTGCCGTGAGAGTAAGGATGTCGACATTGGCCCGCAGGGCCTTGATACGCTCTTTTTGTTGTACGCCAAAGCGGTGTTCCTCGTCGATCACCAGCAGCCCCAGATGCTCAAAGCGGACGTCTTTTTGCAGCAGCTTGTGGGTGCCGACCACGATATCGGTTTTGCCATCCAACATGCGTTCGAGTGCCAGCTGGGTCTCTTTGGCGGATTTGAAACGTGATAATACATCGACCTTGACCGGCCATTCGGCAAAGCGGTCGGCAAAGTTCTGGTAGTGCTGTTGCGCCAGCAGAGTGGTAGGTACGAGTACGGCGACCTGCTTGCCACTCTGAACCGCCATAAAGGCCGCCCGCATAGCCACTTCGGTTTTACCAAAACCGACATCGCCACACACCAGACGGTCCATTGGCCGTGGTGAACACATATCGTTGATTACGGCATCAATGGCGGTTTGCTGGTCGGGGGTTTCTTCGTAGGGGAAACCGGCGGTAAAACGTTCGTATTCTTCGTCCGGGCCATTAAAAGCGAAGCCTTTGCGGGCTTCCCGGCGAGCATAGATTTCCAGTAACTCGGCGGCCGTATCGCGGATTTTCTCAGCGGCCTTGCGTTTGGCAGTGGCCCATTTTTCAGTGCCCAGACGGCTGATGGGGATGGCGCCGTCTTCGGCACCGCCATAACGTGAAATCAGGTGCAGCGAAGAAACCGGTACGTACAACTTGCTGTTGCTGGCGTATTCGAGCACCAGGAATTCATTCAGCTGACCACCGGCATCCAGTGCCTGTAACCCCTGGTAGCGGCCAATGCCGTGATCCAAGTGAACGACCGGGGAGCCGGGCTTCAGCTCAGACAGATCACGAATAATGTTGTCGGCGTCAGTTTTTTGTTTATTGCGACGGCGGGTCTGACGAATACGTTGACCAAACAGTTCATTTTCGGTGATCAGCGCCAGCGCCGGGTTACCGGCGATCACGACCCCTTTACCGAGCGGTGCAATGGTCAGCATCAGGCGATCATTGCTGCCGATGGCTGTTATCCAGTCTGGGTGTTCATTGGCTCGAACCTTGATCCGGTTAAGCAGTTCCTTTAACGCTTCCCGGCGACCAGCTGATTCGGCGCAAAACAGGATACGGGTGTTGGGGTTGGCCTGCAGCCAGGATTGCAGCCGTTGTAACGGTTGTTCCAGCCGTGAGTCAACGCTGATGTCGGCTGCTGGGCTGGTATCAAAATGAATCGCACCGGCACGGGCGGGCATCTCTGTTTCGTACCACTGGATGCGTGGGTAGTCATTGAGGTGACTGAACAGCTGTTCGGTGGCAATAAACAACTCGCCAGGTGTCAGGATCGGGCGGGTGCGATCGTAGCGACGGCTTTCATGGCGTTGCTCCAGATCGCTGCGAAAATGTTTGGCACCTTGTTCGATAGCGGCATCGTGGATGATCAGCGTGTTGCGTGGCAGGTGATCAAAAAAGTTGCCCAGATCATCGGCAAAAAACAACGGCAGGTAGTATTCGACCCCCGCTGGTGCAATACCCTGAGTGATGTCGACGTAAACCGAACAGTCGTTCGGGTTGTGTTCAAAAAAGTCGAACCAGCGCTGCTTGAACATCTTGATCGCCGCTGCATTGAGCGGGAATTCCCGGGCGGGCAGAATCCGGATGCTATCGACTTTATCTAGCGTGCGCTGGTTTTCGGGATCAAAGGTTCGCAGGGTTTCGATTTCGTCATCGAACATGTCGATACGAAACGGTAATTCCTGACCCATTGGATAAATGTCGACAATAGCGCCCCGAACGGCAAATTCGCCGTGTTCATACACAGTGTCAACGCAATGATAGCCAGCTGCCTGTAGCTGTTTGCGGGTGTTCTCGACATTAAAGTGCTGACCGACATCCAGTGCAAAACTTTGGCCCTGATAAAAGCTGGTGGGTGGCAGGCGGTGTAGCAGGGTGGTGACCGGAATAATCAGTACCGCCTGACGAATATCCTGTAACTGGCTGAGCGTGGCAATCCGTTGGGAGACGATGTCCTGGTGCGGGGAAAACACGTCGTAGGGCAGGGTTTCCCAGTCGGGAAATAACAGTACCGTCACGTTGGCTGCAAAAAAACGGATGTCTTCTTCCAGCTGTAGTGCGCTGGTGGTGTCGTTACAAACCACCAGGGTCAATCCCTTGTTTGACGATGCGGCCTGAGCAATGGCCAATGCCAGGCTTGCTCCCTCAAGATTGCCCCAGAAGCGACGTTCGGCAGCTTTGGTTGGCAGGTCGGGAGTCATCGGACTGGTCATGCGTTCTCCGGGCAGGTGTGATTGGCTGAGGATCAACAGGCAGCTAAGTGTAATCAATGGCTTACAGGGTGTCACAGGTTTCCCGCTGGGCCGCTGTGGTTTTGCTGTGAGCGAGGTTGTTGAAACTGAATGTTGGCGTTGGATCCGGGATGGATCGGAATGAGCTGATTTGGTACTGGTCGTTGGCGATTGTTATCCGACTGGCAGGTATTGAGCGATAGCGCACAAATTGAGGGTCTGCTGTTGCCAATGTATTGAAAGTGTCACATCAAACCGGATTTTTCTGTAAAAAATGTCGTAAAACAGCGTGCTTGGGCGTTCCTGTGCTGCAAAAACCAGGCGCTAAAAGGGGATAAAGCCGGTAAATTTTCTAATAAGCATGGTTTTTTGTTGGAAATTTACTACGTTAATCGACTAGCTTGATTTGTTTGGTAGCAGTTTTAGTTATTTTACTGGTGGATGATGGGGCTGGGTTCGTAATATTTCGTAAGTTGTTTTGAGATGTAGGTAGGTTTTCTACAAAGCAGGTTGCTTTTTGGCCGGATTGTGATCTCAGGTCTGCGCGTGCATAATCCGCACCGTAATGATCCCTCGAATAATTGAATGGAAGGTTTGCCTGTGACCCAAGATATGCGCGACACCTGCTTGCAGGAATGGATGGAACGCGAAACGATCGCTGAATCCATGATTCCCCTGATTGGTGGTTTGTACCGCACTCACAATGTGATCACATCCTTGTATGGCCGTGCGATCATCAATCGTTCTGTGATTGATATTCTGAAGGCTCACCGTTTTGTCCGTCATATGGAGAAACAGGAAGTTTCTGTTCAGGATACCTTTCCGATTCTCCAGATCCTGGCGGAGCTGGACGTTAACCGCGTGCACGTCGATATTGGCCGTCTGGCCGTCAAGTTCCGTACCGAAGCGAATGGTCGTGACTTGCGGGCATTTGTAACGGATGAGTTGGGTGATGCGATTGGTCAAAGTACTGAAGATGGCGAAAACCGCGATATCGTATTGTATGGTTTTGGTCGTATTGGACGTTTGCTGGCGCGTATCTTGATTGAAAAATCCGGTGGTGGCCGAGGTTTGCGTTTGCGTGCGATCGTGGTTCGTCGTGGCAAGGGTGATGACCTGGTCAAGCGCGCCAGTCTGCTGCGTCGCGATTCGGTTCACGGTACCTTTCGTGGCAGCCTGTCGGTTGACGAAGAGAATGAATGCCTGATTGCCAATGGTAACGTAATCAAGATTATCTACGCTGGCAGCCCGACTGAGATTGATTATGCCGATTACGGTATCAAGAATGCGCTGGTGATTGATAATACCGGTGTGTGGCGCGATGAAGATGGCCTGAGTCAGCACCTGAAGTGCAACGGTGTTGCCCGTGTGCTGTTGACTGCGCCAGGCAAGGGCGATATCAAGAACATCGTCTATGGCATCAATAACGGTGATATTGCCGAAACCGACAAGATTCTGTCTGCGGCTTCCTGTACCACCAATGCCATCACGCCGGTTCTGAAGGTGATGAACGACCAATACGGTATCGTCAGTGGCCATGTGGAAACCGTTCACTCTTATACCAATGACCAGAACCTGATCGATAACTACCACAGTGGTGATCGTCGTGGCCGTTCCGCGCCGCTGAATATGGTGATTACGGAAACAGGTGCCGCCAAGGCCGTTGCCAAGGCGCTGCCTGAACTCAAGGGCAAGTTGACCGGTAACGCTATCCGGGTTCCGACGCCGAATGTGTCGATGGCGATTCTGTCATTGAATCTGAGCAAAGACGTCAGTGTTGATGATGTTAACGAGTACCTGCGTGAAGCTTCCTTGCGCTCAGACCTGCATCGCCAGATTGACTGGGTAAATTCACCGGAAGTGGTTTCTACTGACTTTGTCGGTAACAGTCATGCCGGTATCGTTGATGCCAAGGCCACCATTGTGAATGGCAACCATGCCAACCTCTATGTCTGGTATGACAATGAATATGGCTACAGCCGTCAGGTGATCCGTATTGCTCATCAGTTGTGTGGTGTGGAATATCCGACCTATCCGGTAAAAAACTGAGTGTTTGCCCGTCGGTTGCTGTTTTGATCGGGCAATCTGACGGGTAATGCCTCTGCGCTGGCCGGGAGAGAAGAATGTTTCTCTTCCGGCTGAGTTGCTTTCGATTGATCCCTGTCATTGTTTCTTGTTGTTGTACCCCGTCAATTTATACTCTTTTGGTATACAGCGTTCCCTCTAAAGCATCGTCTTCAGATCCCCTTGATCGCTAGATTATTCGGGTGCGCATCTTTATACTTACCGCCGATTTTTCACTTAGTAAACTTAGCAAACGAGTATCCAAGTGCTTGTTTCCCAATGCAAATTGCAAGTAATACGGGCCTGCTTCCGATGTCAACGATGATTTTGGCGGCATTTTCGTGTGTTTGTGTTGAGGATCTGGCACGTCGGCACTCATGTGATTAGGCGAGGCATATGATCAAAATTAAAAAAGGTCTCGACTTACCTATCACCGGAATTCCTGAGCAAACCATCACACCGGGCCAGAATGTAACGGAAGTTGCGATACTGGGCGCGGACTATGTTGGTATGAAGCCAACGATGGCTGTTCAGGAAGGTGATTTGGTTAAGAAGGGGCAAGTCCTATTTACAGACAAGAAAACCGAAGGTGTGCAGTTCACCTCACCGGTTGCGGGTGTGGTCCGGGCGATTAATCGCGGAGATCGGCGCAAATTCTTGTCAATTGTTATCAAAATTGAAGGTTCCGCTGAAAAAACCTTTGATAGCTATCCAGTGGATGCTCTGCCATCCCTGTCTGCAGCGGATGTCCAGGCCAATCTGGTAAATTCCGGTCTGTGGACGACTTTGCGTACCCGCCCATATTCTCGGGTGCCGGCGCTGGACAGCACGCCGGAAGCAATCTTTGTTAATGCCATGGATACCAATCCACTGGCGGCCAATCCGGAATTGATCATCGCTGAACAGGCTGACGCGTTCAAAAATGGCATCCAGGTTTTGAATAACCTGACGGCTGGCAAGCTGTATGTGTGCAAGGCTGCGGGTGCCAATATTCCAGCAGCTGGTGTCGAGGTAGTGGAAGAGTTTGCCGGTGTTCATCCCGCAGGTCTGCCGGGTACCCATATCCATTTCCTGCACCCGGTAAATGAACATCGTACCGTCTGGACCATAGGTTATCAGGATGTGATTGCCGTCGGTATTCTGTTTACCACAGGCAAATTGTCTTCCGAACGTGTGGTCGCGCTGGCAGGCCCACAGGTTAAGCAGCCGCGTCTGGTTCGTACTCTGGTGGGTGCCAGCTTGCAGCAGTTGACCGCTGGCGAACTGGTGGATGATGAGAATCGTATTGTTACTGGTTCGGTGTTTGGTGGGCGTACGGCTGAAGGGGATGAAGCCTTTCTGGGCCGTTACCACAATCAGGTCAGTGTACTGCGCGAAGGGCGTGAACGGCCGTTGTTGCATTACCTGACACCGGGCGCCAATCGTTTTTCTGTGATGCCGATTTACCTGTCCAATCTGATGAAGAAAACGTTCCCGTTCTCAACCTCTACCAACGGCAGTGAGCGTGCCATGGTGCCCGTGGGTGCCTATGAACGCATTATGCCGCTGGATATGCTGCCGACTCAGTTGTTGCGCGCATTGATCGTTGAAGATATGGAATCGGCCGTTGCGCTGGGTGCGCTGGAGCTGGATGAAGAAGATCTGGCTCTGTGTTCTTTTGTTTGCCCTGGCAAATATGAGTACGGCCCGATCCTGCGTAAAAATCTTACTCGAATTGAGGCGGAGGGCTGATTATGGGTCTGCGAACTATGCTCGATAACTTGGCGCCTTTGTTTGAGAAGGGCGGCAAGTACGAAAAGATGTACCCGCTGTATGAGGCGGTTGATACCGGTCTGTTTTCTCCCCCGAATGTGACCAACAACACCGCACATGTGCGTGATGGCATTGACCTTAAACGTATCATGATCACGGTATGGGTCTGTACCTTTCCGGCGATGCTGTTTGGTATGTACAACATTGGCTTGCAGGCGAACGAAGCCATGGCAGCCGGTGCCGGTACCGTCATTGAAGGATGGCGCGAGTTTCTGATCGTATTGCTGGGCGGTGGTGCTCACGATGCGGCCAGCTTCTGGGATAACTTTGTTTTTGGCGCTGCTTATTTCCTGCCTGTTTACGCTACGGTCTTTATTGTGGGCGGTTTCTGGGAGGTGTTGTTTGCCACCATTCGTCGCCACGAAGTCAACGAAGGTTTTTTTGTGACTTCCGTGCTGTTTGCTCTGACCTTGCCCCCCAGCATTCCGCTGTGGCAGGTGGCTCTGGGCATTTCGTTTGGTGTTGTGATCGGCAAGGAAGTGTTCGGTGGTACGGGCAAAAACTTCCTCAACCCGGCACTGACGGGTCGTGCTTTCCTGTTTTTTGCTTACCCGGCTAATATGTCAGGTAATGCGGTATGGACGGCAGCCGATGGCTTTACCGGTGCGACAGCATTGAGTAATGCGGCTGAAGGCGGCGTACAAGCTATTATTGATGCGGGTGTTAGCTGGAGTGATGCATTCTTCGGCACTATCCAGGGCTCCATGGGTGAAACCAGTACGCTGGCGATCCTGTTGGGTGGTGTGGTGCTGCTGGTGATGAACATTGCTGCGTGGCGTATTGTCGCGGGTGTGTTTGGCGGCATGGTGGTTTTCAGTCTGTTGCTGAATATGATTGGCTCAGACACCAACTATATGTTTGCCCTGCCGTGGTACTGGCATCTGGTCGTCGGTGGTTTTGCCTTTGGTATGATCTTTATGGCGACCGATCCAGTATCCGCTTCTATGACCGATACCGGCAAATACGCTTTTGGTGCTTTGATCGGTTTTATGGTGGTGATGATTCGGGTGGTTAACCCGGCCTTCCCGGAAGGCATGATGCTGGCCATTTTGTTTGCCAACCTGTTTGCGCCACTGATCGACCATTTCGTAGTGCAGGCAAACATCAAGCGGAGGATCGCCCGTGTCAGCTAATAACGACAGCATTCAAAAAACTCTGACGGTTGCTATTTTGTTGTGCCTGGTGTGCTCGGTGATTGTTGCTGGTGCCGCAGTAGGTTTGCGTGGCAAACAGAATGAAAACAAAGCTAATGACAAAAAAATCGCGGTATTACAAGCTGCTGATTTGTATGTCGAAGGCCAGCCGGTAGCCGATCAGTTCAAACAGATCTCTACCCGTATCGTTAATCTGGAAGCGGGACGTTTTGCGACTGATGCAGAGCTGCAACAAATCCGTGCTGCCGGTTTGACGGTCGAAAACTTCGACCAGAAAAAATCGTCCAAAACGCCAGCGCTGTCTCGAGCCTTGTCTTCTGATGAAGACAAGGCCAGCATCAAGCGGCTGGAAAAATATGCGGCGGTCTTTATTGTCGGTGGTAGCGATCATATCGACAAGATTATCCTGCCGGTTCACGGCTATGGTCTGTGGTCTACCTTGTATGGCTTCCTGGCGCTGGAAGGCGATATGGATACCATCGTTGGTTTGGGTTTCTATTCTCATGCAGAAACCCCGGGACTGGGTGGTGAAGTCGATAACCCCAAGTGGAAATCACTTTGGGTGGGTAAAAAAGTCTTTAATGATCAAGGCGATGTCGGAATCCGTGTCGTAAAAGGTGGTGCCGAAGCCGGCAACCCTTATCAGGTTGATGGCTTGTCCGGTGCTACCTTGACCAGCCGTGGTGTCAGCAATCTGGTACGTTTCTGGGTTGGTGGCAAAGGCTTTGGCGAATTGCTGAACAAACTGAAAGGACAGGGGGCGTAATATGTCTGATCTGAAGAAAGTTCTTACCGAACCGCTTTTCAGCGCAAACCCGATTGCAGTTCAGATTCTGGGTATTTGTTCTGCGCTGGCAGTAACGACCAGCCTGAACGTAACATTGGTTATGTGTCTGGCGCTGACCTCGGTAACAGCGTGTTCCAACTTTGGTATTGCGCTGATCCGTCATCATATTCCAAACAATATTCGAATCATCGTACAGATGATCATTATTGCTTCACTGGTAATCGTGGTGGATCAGATCCTCAAGGCGTACGCCTATGAAGTCAGCAAGCAGTTGTCGGTGTTTGTTGGTCTGATCATTACCAACTGTATCGTGATGGGACGCGCGGAAGCCTTCGCGATGAAAAATGGCCCAGTGCTGAGTTTCTTTGATGGTATCGGGAATGGTCTTGGCTATTCCGTGATTCTGGTATCCGTTGCGACTGTGCGTGAGCTGTTTGGTTCTGGCAAGCTGTTTGGTTTTGAAATCCTGCCGCTGATTCAGGATGGTGGCTGGTATCAGTCCAACGGCCTGCTGCTGCTGCCGCCGTCCGCCTTCTTTATTATTGGTGGTTTCATCTGGATTCTGCGTACTGTGAAGACCGAACAGGTCGAAGCACCAGATTTCAAAATCTTGCCTAACACTGAACACTCAGGAGGTCACTGATGGAACACTATATCAGTTTGTTCGTTAAGTCCGTCTTTGTGGAGAACATGGCGCTGTCGTTCTTCCTCGGAATGTGCACCTTCCTGGCGATCTCCAAGAAAATTCAAACGGCGATTGGTCTGGGTGTTGCGGTTATCGTGGTGCTGGGTATTACCACACCGGTTAACAACCTGATTTATACTTACTTACTTAAAGAAGGTGCGTTGACCTGGATTTCCAGCGATTTTGCTGCGGTTGATCTGAGCTTCCTGGGCTTACTGACCTATATCGGTGTGATTGCCGCTATGGTTCAGATCCTGGAAATGGTGCTGGATAAATATGTACCGGCTTTATATAACGCGTTGGGTGTATTCCTGCCGCTGATCACGGTGAACTGCGCCATCATGGGTGCTGCCTTGTTTATGGTAGAGCGTGACTACAACTTTGGTGAAAGTACCGTATTCGGTATTGGTGCCGGTGCAGGTTGGGCGTTGGCTATTGCTGCTTTGGCAGGCATTCGTGAAAAACTGAAGTACAGCGATGTGCCAGCAGGTCTGCAAGGTCTGGGTATTACCTTTATGACTGTAGGTCTGATGTCTCTTGGCTTCATGTCCTTCTCTGGCGTATCACTGTAAGGAGACGAAGTTTTGGATATTGAAATTATTCTGGGCGTAGTGATGTTCACCGTGATTGTATTGTCACTGGTGTTCATCATTCTAGGCGCTCGCTCTCGGCTGGTTAGCTCGGGTGATGTAACCATCATGATCAACGGCGAGCGGGAAGTAAAAACCGAAGCCGGTGGCAAGCTGTTGCAGACACTGGCGGCCAATAACATCTTCCTGTCGTCGGCTTGTGGTGGTGGTGGTACTTGCGCACAGTGCAAATGCAAGGTGACTGACGGCGGTGGCGAAATGCTGCCAACCGAAGCTGCTCACTTTACCAAGGGTGAAGCCCGTGAAGGCTGGCGCTTGTCGTGCCAAACACCGGTGAAGCAGGACATGGTGGTTGAGGTTCCTGAAGAAGTGTTCGGCGTGAAGAAGTGGGAAACAACCGTTGTTTCCAACCCCAATATGGCGACCTTTATCAAGGAATTGACGCTGGCGTTGCCAGAAGGCGAAAACGTTGACTTCCGTGCCGGTGGTTACGTTCAGCTGGAATGCCCACCGTACGAGATTGACTTCGCTGACTTCGATATTGAAGAACAATATCGTGGTGACTGGGAGCGTTTTGGCTTCTTCGACATCAAGGCAGTGAACAAGGAAGACACTATTCGTGCCTATTCCATGGCTAACTACCCTGAAGAAAAAGGTCTGGTGAAGTTCAATATCCGTATTGCAACACCACCTCCGGGTTCTCAGGGTATTCAGCCTGGCATCATGTCGACCTTCGTCTTTAACCTGAAGCCAGGTGACAAGGTGACGGTATACGGGCCGTTTGGTGAATTCTTCGCTCGTGATACTGACGCCGAAATGGTCTTTATCGGTGGTGGTGCGGGTATGGCACCGATGCGCTCCCATATCTTTGACCAGCTCAAGCGTTTGCATTCCAAGCGCAAGATCAGCTTCTGGTACGGCGCGCGCTCATTACGCGAACTGTTTTACCAGGAAGAGTACGACAAGCTGGCAGAAGAGAATGATAACTTCGAATGGCACGTGGCGATGTCTGATCCACTGCCAGAAGATAACTGGACGGGTCTGACCGGCTTTATCCATAATGTACTGTACGAGCAGTACCTCAAGGATCATGCTGCGCCAGAAGATTGCGAGTACTACATGTGTGGGCCGCCAATCATGAACCAGTCTGTGATTAACATGCTGCTTTCTCTGGGTGTTGAACCTGATAACATCATGCTGGACGACTTCGGTGGTTAATCACTGATACGTTCTGAAAAGCCGTGCAATATGCGCGGCTTTTTTATGCCCGTATTTATGCTGATTATGACTAAAGTTGTATATGATCATGAACGGTGTCCGGTTTGGGCTGTCTTTCAGAGAGTAGAACAGCCGGTCTTTCCGAACCTTTTGAAATTTCTTGCCGTATTCCACCGAAGGCGCATGTCGGATTACGCAATCCTGGTTTAGTATGAATACTTCTGTTACTGCGTCGATTGTCACAAGAAAGAGTACTATGAGCCAAAACGACCAAGCACAATCTGCTGCTGAGCAGCGTAAAAATAACAAGAAACCACCCATTTACTGGACACCCACCATTATGTTCAGTGTCAGCACACTGGGTGTACTGACATTGGTTCCCTGGTACGGATTCACCCATGGTTACGATACTTCGGCCTGGGTTGCCTATGTTGTCATTACCTGGTTAACCGGGATGGCGATCACGGGCGGTTACCACCGGCTCTGGTCACACAATGCCTACGATGCGCATTGGGCGCTACGCATCTGGTACGCCCTGTGGGGGGCATCGGCATTACAGAATACTGTGTTGGAATGGTGTTCTGGTCATCGCAAGCACCATCGCCATGTGGATGATGTTGACCAGGATCCATACTCCGCCAAACGCGGTTTGTGGTTTTCTCATATCGGCTGGATGCTGCGAGAATGGCCAGCGGGTAAAACAGATTACGCCAATGTGAAAAACCTGCTGAAAGATCCGATTGTCATGTGGCAAGACAAGTACTACGTCTGGATCGTGCTGGCCATGAACGTTGGTCTGCCCGTGGTGCTCGGACTGATGTTTGGCGACGTCTGGGGTATGCTGTTGCTGGCGGGGCTGCTGCGTTTGTTTACCACTCATCATGTCACTTTCTTTATTAACTCCATCGCCCATAAATGGGGTTCGCAGCCTTATACCGACGAAAATACCGCGCGAGACAATCCGTTTTTTGCCTTTCTGACTCACGGTGAGGGTTACCACAACTACCACCATATTTTTCAGAACGACTATCGTAACGGCATCCGCTGGTATCACTGGGATCCGACCAAATGGTTTATCCAGGCCTGTTCCTGGGTCGGGCTGGCCTCGAATCTGAGAACCGTGTCCAACTTTAAAATCCAGCGCGCCAAAATCCAGATGCAGTTCAAGCGTGCCAAGGAAGAACTGGCCTTGCGTCAACTTAAAGAGGCCGATCACCAGCGTTGGAGTGAGGTGCTGGAAAAAGAGTATGCCCAGTTCAAGGCCATGCTGAACGACTGGACCAGTCTGCAAGGTGAGCGTTACTCGAATACGCGCCAGTCACTGGCTTGTCGTTGGGAGAAGGCCGCGATCAGAACTCGTTATCAGGAATTGGAATATGCGCTCAGAATGCAACACAAGCGTATGCAGTTATTGATGGTGGAGCTGGCACCAGCCTAATCTGATCAGCCATTGATTAACCGAATAGATCCAGTGTGACTGTGCCAATTCATGCCTGCAGTCAACAGTAAAGCCACCGTCGGGTGGCTTTACTGTTTATAGAGCTCGGGACTGCGGTTCACAGTTATAAACACAGTAGCCATTGCATCCCGGAACAGCCCTTGGTTAGTATGGCGCGCAATGTTCCGATCAACAGTCCAGACAGGAGAAATACATGGCGAATGTACTGATTACCGGTGCCAATCGAGGCATAGGGCTGGAGCTGGTGCGCCATTTTTCCAGCCGTGGAGACCGCGTTATGGCTGTTTGCCGCGAATCATCCGAAGCGCTGGATACGCTCGCGGATCAGATTATTGCCGGTATCGATATGACCGACGCCGAAGCCGTTCAGGGTTTACAAACCATCGTTGCCGAGCTGCTGGATGGCGGGCCATTGGATATTCTGGTCAATAACGCGGGTATTTTTGAAAACGAAACGCTTGGGCAGATGGATTTTGAACAGATTCGCCGTCAATTTGAAGTGAATAGCTTGGCACCCTTGCATCTTGCTCACACCTTGCTGCCACTGATGAGCGCGGGCAGCAAAATTGCCAACATCGCCAGCCGTATGGGTTCCATGGCTGATAATAGTTCCGGTGGTTATTACGGTTACCGGGCATCCAAGGCGGCGCTTAACGCCTTCGGCAAAAGTCTGGCCGAAGACCTCAAGCCTCAAGGTATCGCCGTGGCTCAGCTACACCCCGGATTTGTGCAAACCCGGATGGTGAATTTTGCCGGTGATATCTCGCCACAACAGGCAGCGGAAGGATTGGTTGCCCGCATTGACGAATTGACGATTCATAACAGCGGTGGGTTCTGGCACGCCAATGGCCAGTCTTTGCCCTGGTAACATCCTTTATACAGACAGGCCGCTACAACACACAGCTACAACACACAGCTACAACACACAGTTACAATAGGAAATTTATATGGCAAATGCCCGTATCACCAAAAAATACCACACTCGTTATCTGGCCGATTTTTTTGTGGAGTGCACCCAGGTACAAGAGTGGGAAGAAAAACTCAAGGCGATGGGCCTGGAAGACAAAACAGATACTGCCGTTGACGGCTTTCCGGCCAGCTTTGAGCAGGAATTTCCTGAGATTATTGGCCTTGGATTACACTACTGCATTGAACGTGTAGAGCTGGCCGACATTCCCCGCGCCGCCTCCTGCTGGTGGCCCATCGATGATGCGACCCAGTACTTTATGTGTTATCCCGCCGATTTTCCGCAAAGCGCTGTGTATATGGCCATCGACTTTGATGAAGCGGGCCATGATTGCGGTCACAGTCACTAAGAGAAAACCAGCTTCTTCGCAGTCGAGCAGCCCCAAGCCCGATAGGTTGCGACGTCCTGCTTGATACACTCTCGTCGGCTGACTTGAACGGCCAGCCGTGTGCCTGAATAAGCATTTCATCACGCTCTCTTCATTTATTGAGGAAAGGCTGGCAGAGTTTTCAGCCGCTTGCGGAACTGTTTGGTTCACTGGTCATCAGTTGCAGATGGTCTGTGGTTCTGAATCTGTGGGATGGGTGTTTAAGCCGTTATGGTGTTAATCCAGTGGGAACATCTATTTAATCCGGTGCTCACTCTGGGCTACCGGACGGTTTCGAATCACGAAGCCGACTTGCAGGCCTGACGGGTCTCGTCAAACGGCGGCGACACAGCGTCGAGATCATCCGGCAGTCCCCGCAGGGAGCGGGTTGCGTGAACCTATGTGTCTATTGGTGCCTTTTTGTTTTTGTTGGATCTGGCATTCTCTGTTTTGTCCTGAGTTGCTGTATCGTTTAAGGCAATCTGTTGATGTTTGGCGCAGAAAGAGGCTAAAGAGGCTTCAGGTTTTTTAGTACAAGGGTTCTTGGTGTTGAAAACATTATTTTTGCACGGTAATTGCATCTTACCTGTATGGCTGGATTTGGCCGTTTGGGATGTTGATTTGGATCACAGATAATCCAGCTTGCAGCTGCATTGCCCCATTTTGGGGAGAATGAAGTCGCCAAGTCTGTTGTTTGGTCTAGTCTTGATTCTGGCAGAGTTCGGACTAAGCTGACGTTTACGTCTGGATGTATTTTGTTGGTTCATGCCGTTAAATAGTATTGCAAAGGTGAGATTTATTGGTATGGAGCCAATTCGATGAAAGTTGTTACGGATAACACATCGCAGTTGCGCCAGTCGTTGACGCTACTGGATCAATTGTCCAGTGCGGGGAGTGGCTCCTGTAGCAAAGGTCGTTCTGTTTCGGGCAGGGTCTTGCTGTTGCAGGGGCCTGTTGGGCCATTTTTCAAACGGCTGCAACGTCATTTCGCGGCAGAAGGTATGGATGTGTGGCGGGTGTGTTTCAATCCCGGCGATTTACTGTATTCCTGTCCTGAAAATCGCATTTATTTTCGTGGTGGTTTTGCTGATTGGCGTCGTTGGCTGAGGGAGTTCCTTGGCTCTTCTCGCCCTGACGTCATCGTACTGTTTGGTTCTGAGCGTCCGGCTCATCGTATTGCCAGACAACTGGCAGGGCGCTTGGGTATTCGGGTGCTGTCTCTCGAGGAAGGTTATATTCGTCCAGGTTTCATAACCGTGGAAGAGAGTGGCAATAATGCCAGCTCACCTTTAGCGGGTGTTCTGCCAGAGGTCTCGCTCAAACCTTGCGATGAACCGCCCGAAGTGGGTACACATTACAAAAGTCTGGGACGCATGAGCAGTTATGGCGCGGTGTACTATGGCATCCGTTCATTGCTGAGTATTGGCCGTCAGAAACAGCTCTATCATCGACGGTTTGAGCTGCTGCAGGAGTGTTTTTGCTGGGGTCGGAACGTCTATCGCCGTTTTGCTGGTCAGGGGAAGAATTTTACGATTATCCAGGGCTTGCTGGAGCACTGGGATAGGCGTTTTTTCCTGGTGCCATTACAGGTTTCTGCAGATTCTAATATGCAGGCGGCCGCGCTGGGCTGGAATTCGATACGCCTGATCTCAACATCGATGCGCTCATTTGCGGCGGCGGCTCCATTACATACCCGCCTGGTTTTTAAAATACATCCCCTGGAACGGGGTCACTGTGATTACTTGTCATTCATTCATGAGGAAGCACAGCGGCTGGGTGTTTCGGATCGTGTCGATATTATCGATACCGGTTCCTTGGGTTTATTAGCCCGGCATGCAGCAGGCATGATTACGATAAACAGTACTTCGGGTTTGTCGGCCATTCATCACGGTATCCCCTTGCTGGTTATCGGTAAGGCTGTTTACGCCAACCCGGTGTTGGCGGTCTGTGCCCATGGCCAGCCCGATTTTGATCACTTTTGGGCCTGTCGTCATATTGCTGCGCCAGCGGTTCGGCGTCGCTATCTTGAATGGTTGAAGCGGGAGGCTTTGGTTGCGGGTGATTTTTACGTGGAAGAAGGTATGAAGCAGGCCTGTCAGGGGTTGTCAGAGAAAGTATTGGTGCACTCTCTGGATGAATCTGCAGAGGTGGTTACGATGTCCATAGAACCAGAAACCCGTCGGGCTTCTGTAGTATAGAAGCCTATCTAACCGGTCTTTCAGACCAGTCTTATATTCCTGTGATCTTGTTGTTGCTGCTCCTGCTGTCCGGCAGGGCAGGCCCGTTTGCAAGTGGAATTCCCATCATTTCTGAAACCATGAACTAGACTTCAGTGACGTACGTACCGTTCACAGGAATGCAGCCATGTTTGGAAGTTCTCGTCGTCTGGCAGATGCCAGTGAAGCTATTTTGAAATTGGAGCGGGAGAGGGAAGCCCTGCTCCAACAGGTGCGCCAACTCCAGTCTGAGTCGTCTGCTGCCAAAGCGGCGCTTGCGCAACGTGAAGACGATGTCGCCCGGTTGGGGTGTGTGGATTTATGGTTGGGTGGCAGTACACAGTTTGGTGAAGTAGGTCAAATGATGGCGACTACCGAGCGGGAATTGTTGGACGCTTCAGCTGGTGCGCAATCCTCCCGCATGGCTGGTGGCGGAGTGCGGGCCTCGCTGGACTCTGTAACGGCTGAGCTTGATGATATTCGCAGTCAGTCGATACATGCTGCCGAGTCGGTGTCGGGGCTGAAGCAGGTTGCTGCAGGAATCGCCAATTTTGTGGGTTTGATTCAGGGAATTTCCGAGCAGACCAATTTATTGGCTCTGAATGCTGCCATTGAAGCAGCCCGTGCGGGCGAGCAGGGACGTGGTTTTGCCGTGGTGGCGGATGAAGTCCGGACGCTGGCTGGTAGAACAGCGGAGGCGACTCAGGAAATCGGCACTCTGATCAAGCAGATAAGCAGCGAGGTTGATCAGGTTTCTGTGCAGATATCGTCGGTGGGGGAGCATGGAAATAACCTTGTCAGAGAGGTGGCTTCCCTGGCTGATCAGCTGACTCAGCTGGAAGACAATTCTGCCGTCGCAGTCCGGGTGTTAAAAAATAGCAGTGATGGCGCATTTCTGGAATCGATGGCGCTTGATCACTTGATTTGGAAAAACGATATTTACAAGGCCGTTTTGAAACCGGATGCGGCTCAGCTTGGAAGTCAGGCAGATCCTGTCGAATGTCGCCTAAGTCGCTGGTTGAAAGAGGGTGGCGGGAAACGTCATATGGCCGGGAATGGGCCATCTGACCGTATATCGGTACCGCATCAGGCATTTCATCAAAGTGGGATGGCAGTTCTGGATGCGCTAAAGCGATCGAATGTGACGGAGGTTAAATCCCGGTTGCTGAAAATGGAGCAGTCTTCCGAGCAGCTGATGGGCCATATGAGGTCGTTGTCAGAAACGATCGCTAACGGCCGTTGAATCTGTCAACAATCCGTGCCAGCGGCAGCTGATTTCTCTATAATCCCGGCCGAATTCATCTGGTTTTGAGAGACATCATGACAGTCCGCACCCGAGTTGCGCCTTCTCCAACGGGCGATCCGCACGTTGGTACCGCTTATATTGCACTCTTCAATCTTGCCTTTGCCCGCCAGCATGGCGGTCAGTTCCTGCTGCGTATTGAAGACACCGATCAGCAGCGCAGCACGCCGGAGTCCGAGCAAGCCATCCTGGATAGTTTGCGTTGGTTGGGTCTGGAGTGGGATGAGGGTCCGGATGTGGGTGGCCCGCATGGGCCTTATCGTCAGAGCGAGCGCGGTGATATCTACCTCAGTCATGTGCAGCAGCTGCTGGACAAAGGATGTGCGTTCAAGTGCTACCGCACCACGGCAGAGCTGAATGAATTGCGCATTCGTCGTGAAGCCGAAGGTAAAAATACAGCCTTAAAAGCATCAGACCTGGAATTGCCTGCGGAAGAAGTGGCTCGTCGTGAAGCCGAGGGCGCTCCCTTTGTTATTCGTATGCGGGTGCCGGAAGAGGGTATCTGTGTCGTCAATGATATGCTGCGTGGCCCAATCGAACTGGATCTGGCCCAGGTAGATGCCCAGATTTTGCTGAAGTCTGACGGTATGCCAACCTATCACCTTGCCAATGTGGTGGATGACCACCTGATGGCAATTACCCACGTGATTCGTGGTGAAGAGTGGATCAACTCGGCACCCAAACACAAATTGCTGTATGAATATTTTGGTTGGGAAATGCCGCAGTTATGTCATATGCCACTGTTGCGTAATCCGGATAAAACCAAACTGAGTAAGCGCAAAAACCCGACCTCCATTATGTTTTATGAGCGTATGGGCTTTATGCCGGAGGCTTTGCTCAATTATCTGGGGCGTATGGGCTGGTCGATGCCCGACGAGCGCGAACAGTTCAGTCGTGATGAGATGTTCGCCAACTTTGATATTCAGCGTGTTTCCCTGGGCGGCCCGGTGTTTGATGTCGACAAGCTGCGTTGGCTGAACAGCTTGTGGTTGCGCGCCTTGTCGCCGGAAGCGTTCTGTGAAAAATTCGCCAGTTGGGGTTTGCGTGCCGAAAACATGTTACCGCTGGTGCCCCATGTACAGCCTCGTGTTGACGTGTTCTCGGATGTCGTGCCTTTGGCTGGGCATTTTCTGGCGGGATTGCCAATGGTGACGGCCGAGCAGTTCGAGCATAAGGCCTACGATGAAGAAAAGCGCTTGCAGACCTTGCAGTTCGGTTTATGGCAGTTGGAAGCTATTCGTCATTGGGACAAGCCTGAAATAGAGCAACGTTTGTTTGCGCTGGCAGGGCAGTTGGAACTGAAAGTCCGTGATTTTCTGTTTCCATTTTTTATTGCGATTGCAGGCACCTCGTCAACGATCTCGGTACTGGATTCCATGGCGTTACTGGGGCCGGATATGAGTCGGGCGCGTTTACGGGTGGCGATTGATGTACTGGGTGGTGTTGGCAAGAAGCGGCTGAAGAAAATGGAGAAAGACTACTTCGTAGTGGCTCGTGCTATTGATCAGCAATTGGCAGACAAAATAGCCGGAGAATAAGCCGACCGTTGTGTGAATTTCAGTCTAAGTGGTTGTTTTTGCATTTATTTTAAAAAAGATGTTGACGGGCTTGGGGTCTCTAAGTAAGATGCGCACACGTTTTGAGACGGGGCCTTAGCTCAGCTGGGAGAGCGCAACACTGGCAGTGTTGAGGTCAGCGGTTCGATCCCGCTAGGCTCCACCAAACTCTCAAAAATGTGTCCCCATCGTCTAGAGGCCTAGGACACTGCCCTTTCACGGCGGCAACAGGGGTTCGAATCCCCTTGGGGATACCACTTATCGTGTGGTATCAGAAAAAAGCGGCAGTTAGCCGCTTTTTTTGTGCCTGTCATTTGGCGGATGTCCTTCCGCATGTTGATCGTTTGGATAACCTGTTGCGCTTTGCTTCTGTGGATTACACCGTCCTGGTGGCTGTGTGCGGTTGTTGCGGTTGCAGGGTACAATGCGGTTTGTTTGGCGATCATCTTGATCGCTTGGTCGGGTGTTGTCGCTAGTGAGCGGAAGGCACTTACACAGAGGAGTATTGATGTCCTGGATCAATCCGTTACCGGAAGCCCTTCAACAACGCGCCGCCAGGGTCAAGCTGGTGGTGTTTGATGTGGATGGCGTGTTAACCAATGGTACGCTGACCTACAGCGCCGATGGTGAGCTGGTCAAACACTTTAATGTGAAAGATGGTGTGGGCATCAAGTTGCTCGACAGTTTTGGTATCGCCACCGCGATTATTTCTGCCAAAAGCTCCGATGCGCTGGCAAGGCGTGCCCGTGATCTTGGCATTCGGCATTTTTACCCCGGTAGCAAAGATAAATGGCCCTGCCTGGAAGCCATGATGCAGCCGCTTGGCATTACCCCGGACGAGGTTTGTTACGTTGGTGATGATGTCATCGATCTGAAAGTGATGACCCGAGTCGGCTTTGCGGTAGCACCGGCTGATGCGTTCTGGATGGTGCAGGAACGCGCTGAGTACGTTACCCAGGCTGCTGGTGGCTGTGGGGTGGCGCGGGAAGTGGCAGACTTGGTGTTAGGCAGTCGAATGTTCCTGGAAGACGCCTATATCAAGGCAATGTTGCCCGAATTTGAGGTTCAGAAGTAATGAAGGCTTTGGTTACCGGCGTTGCCGGTTTTATTGGCTCTTACGTCGCCAAGCGACTGATTGCCAAAGGTTATGAAGTGGTCGGTATTGATAATCTGAACGACTACTATGATGTATCGCTAAAGCGCGCCCGTCTGGATTGGGTGCGCGAGCAAGGCAATTTTACCTTCGTTGCAATGGATCTGGCCGACAAGGCAGCGATGACGACGCTGTTTGATCAGCATCCGTTTGATCGGGTGGTGCATCTGGCGGCGCAGGCTGGAGTGCGTTATTCGATTGAGCACCCGGATGTGTATGTTGCCAGTAATCTGGTGGGATTCGTCAATATTCTTGAAGCCTGTCGGCATCAACAAACGCCGCATCTGGTGTTTGCGTCTTCCAGTTCAGTCTATGGGCTGAACAGCAAATTGCCGTTTGCGACCTCGGACAGTGTCGATCATCCTGTTTCCCTGTACGCCGCGACGAAAAAATCCAACGAACTGATGGCTCATACCTATGCCCATCTGTACGGCTTGCCGGTAACCGGTTTGCGCTTTTTTACCGTGTATGGTCCGTGGGGACGTCCGGATATGGCGGCCTGGGGCTTTACCAAAAATATTCTTGCTGGCAAAACCATCAACGTCTATAACCACGGCAAGATGCGTCGGGATTTCACCTATATCGATGATATTGTTGAAGGTGTGGTGCGGGTTATGGAGCGTATACCGGGTGGTGTTGAAGGCTGGACGGTTGAATCGGGCGATAAAAGCCGCAGTACGGCACCGTACAAGATTTACAATATCGGTAACCACAACAGTGTCGAGCTGGGGGAGTTTATCACCACGCTGGAAAGCGCCCTTGCTACCAAAGCCAATATCAATTACATGGATATGCAGCCGGGTGATGTCGTCGCGACGCATGCCAATGTGGATGACCTGATCGACGATGTTGATTTTGCACCGAATACGCGTCTGGTCGATGGGCTGGAGCGGTTTGTCAGCTGGTATCGTCAGTACCACGGTTTGTGACATTGTTCAAGGCTGCCGCTCTTGGTCATAGTCGTGATGGGCGGAAGCGCATGAACGTATTGGATACAGATATTGCGGATTAAGGTTATGAAAAACTACAAAATTGTTATTCCGGCACGCTACGCTTCCAGTCGTCTGCCTGGCAAGCCGCTGATCGAGTTGGCAGGCAAGCCGATGATTCAGCACGTGTACGAACGAGCGCTGGAAGCGGGTGTTGATGAGGTCGTGGTGGCTACGGATGACCAGCGTATTGCCGATGTTGCCTGCAGTTTTGGTGCTGATGTCGTGATGACTTCGGTCGATCATGAAAACGGGACTGAGCGCATCGCCGAAGTGGCCCGCCTGCGTGGCTGGGAAGACCACGACGTGATTGTAAACCTGCAAGGTGATGAGCCACTGATTCCACGGGAACTGATCGAGAAAACCGCTGCCAGTTTGCTGGATCGGCCGGAAGCCGGGATGAGCTCGCTGTGTACGCCGATTCACGACGACCACGATGCTTTCGATACCAATGTCGTCAAGGTGGTGTTGGATCGCGCCGGGTTTGCCATGTATTTCAGTCGCGCCAGCATTCCCTGGGATCGTGACGGCTATAAGACCAATCCCGGTGTGATGACAACCAAGCTGCCGCTCTATCGTCATTTGGGGATGTACGGTTACCGGGTGTCATTCCTGAAGCAGTACACCTCAATGGAACCTTGTGCCTTGGAAGGTGCCGAATCACTGGAGCAGCTCAGGGCACTTTGGTACGGCGTACGTATTCATCTGTCCGTGATTGATCAGCCACCAGGGCATGGTATCGACACGCCGGACGATGTGATGCGGGTAGAAAAGCTATTAGCGGCGATGTCGGTGAGCCAGTAGTCATCAGCGCCAAGTCCAACAGGCTCCTGGGTACAGTCTGTGATTGCGGTCAGGTGCACGGCGCATAACGAGGGTTGGAACATGACAGAACCGGATCAGGCAGGCCAGGCAGAAGAGAACAAACCTGGGTTGGTCAGGTGGCTGGGTTATTCCGGCCTGCTGCCTTTTATTATTGCTGCGGTGTTGTCGTTGTTTGGTATTGCCAGAGCGTTGGAATTTTTTCTGGCGTATTCAGCAATGATTCTGGCTTTTATGGCCGGTGCTTGTTGGGGTGTGGGGCAGGGTTATCACCAGCGGCTGGGCTATTGGCTGCCGGGCGTGTCGATCGCGGTGTTTTTATGGGGGCTGGCGGCCTGGGTTCTGGTTGCGATCATCGGATCAGAGTTTACCCTGATCGCACTGGTTGCCGGTTATCTGGTGCTTTACCTGATGGAGCTGCAACCGCTGTTTCGTGAGGTGTATTCGCCTGTCTATCGCCGTTTGCGGCGTCATCTGACACTGGTGGTTGTGGTTGTGCACCTGCTGTTGATTGGGGTGGCAGAAATCAGTCAGTAAGGTCGTCGTACCCTTTGCTTCTTACAAATACCGGAGACGTAATTCCTCACTGGGAGCGCCACTGTTAAAACGCTCCGTCAGGGCCTGCTGCACCGTTCTGGTACTGCGGGCATCGGCGGCATTGGCGATAAAGTGACCGTTATCCAGACCGGGTCGTGATTTTCCTTCCGCCAACCAACAATTCCTCCCCAATACTCCCTGCGTCATAGCGACCTCGCTGTTGACCATTACGGCCACCCGGCTGTCCAGGCGCCGGGCCATGGTGAACAGCGGCAAGTCGGCAATATGATTGTCGTGACGGATGATCAGGCGCACAAAACGCTGTCGCCCCTGGCGCAGATATTTCACCAGCGCCGAAATCAACAAATGGTGGTGCCAGTCCGGGTTTTCCGGATCATACAGAGCCAGCTCCACGACGGCAGGCTGCTGACACAACTGGGTCAGCAAAAATCCCAGCCGCTCACAAGGCTTGGTGAGTGTATGCAGTTGGCTGTCCTGACCGGCACGGTAGGCATTGCCGTAGCGCGCAGGCAAATCGGCAGCACTGAGTGGCAAGGCAATATCCAGGTGTGGAATACCGGCATCAAGATAAAAGTTGCTGTCATTATAAAAGCCGAGCTGCCAGTAAAAATTCATCGCCGAGCACTGGGCGCTGGCGAGCAGGGCGGGCATGCCCAGCTCTTCCGCCAACGTCTTGATGGCTCCGACCAGCTGGCTACCAATTCCGCTGGCCCGATATTCTGGCAACACTGCCAAGCGCCCGAAGTGACCGTCATTGAACAGCCGGATGCAGCCAATCACGGTGTCTCCTTCCAAGGCGATGACGTAGTGGGCGGCATGATCCGCTGCGTCATCCCATTCTTCGCTGGCGGGGATTTGTTGTTCCTGAATATAGACGCGGTCGCGGACACTCCGAATTCCGTGCTGGTGATCCGTCCAGCGAGTGCGAACGATACGAATAGTCATCTGTGCCTCCAGGGGTGTTTTGTGTGTTCTCGTATGAGGCGATTATTCAACTTCATAAATCAGTTGCTGTAACCAAAGGCGGCGCAGCAGCTCGTAACCCTGTTGCGAGCAAGGCACGTTGGCCAGCATGTCGCGTGGGTACTGATGACGACTACTGAGTAATTGTGCCAGTTCCAGATCCTCAATATCGAGAGTGGACGCTTGCCCCTGGGCATAAAAAACCAGCCCCGCTGCCGTTTGCTGGAAAGCGAAACGACCATGTTCACTCTTGCGTAAATCCGGCAGTTGCTGGTGCTGGCTGCGCCAGAGTTCCCAATCGTCGTCATCCAACCGTTCGGACTGGTGCTCCGGGTACTTGGCTTCGGTCATTAATTTGCCGAGCATATCGCCGAGGTTGTCGGGTTGCATCAAGACCGCTTGTAACAGTTTGGCCAGTCGGGCTTTGGCGGCGGAAGATATTTCGCCGCTGCTGCCTTCATGAGCGCTGTAGTCGGCATCGGTATAACGTTGATCTTCGCTGCTGGTGCTTAAAACCTGATCCAGTGCGGATTGCGCCAGTTCGGCAACACTGGGGGCACGAAAACCGATCGAATAGGTCTGGCATTCGCCCAGGGCGATGCCGTAATGGGCCAGTTGTGGCGGCAGGTACAGCATATCGCCTGGGTTCAGTACCCAACGTTCGGTTTCTTCAAAAGCCGCCAATACCCGGATCATCGGCCCTTTGAGAATAGCGGAGTCTTCATGACACATCTGGCCGATGCGCCATTCCCGCTGACCTTCAGCCTGCAATAAAAAGACATCGTACTGATCGTAATGCGGGCCAACGCTACCGCCATCGACGGCGTAACTGATCATCAGGTCATCGACGCGCCAGCCGGGCAAAAAACGGAAGTGTTCCAACAGGTCGGCAGCTTCCGGAATCCAGTGATCAACTGCTTGTACCAGCAGTGTCCAGTGGCTTTCAGGCAGGTCGGCAAACGCGGACTCATCAAAAGGCCCTTTGCGAATTTCCCATGGGCCCGCGGTGCCGTGCTCCATCACCAGGCGTGACTCAATTTCGCTTTCCAGCGACAGGCCGGCCAGTTCATCGGCCGCCAGCAAGGGTTGAAAATTCGGCCAGGCTTGGCGAATCACCAGCGGCTTTTTTTGCCAGTAATCGCGCAGGAATGCTTCAACAGAGAGATCACCAAGGATAGGCATACGGAGGGTTCCTGACGGGTGCGCAACGCAAAGGCCTCGAGAAGCCTCGTTGATGCAAAATGGCTGATTTGAAAGGCGCGTATTGTTTGGGCTTTGTCGGGCAGATGCAAGGGGGCAGAGGATACTGCCGCACCACTTTGATCCGGCTCAAGTTTCTATTGATAAGGATGTTGCTAATAAATCAGCCATCCATAACTATGCGGGCATGGAGAATATTTGATGCAATACGATCAGAGAGGGAAAGGTATGAAACGACAAATATGGCTGACATCGTTGGTGCTGTTAGGTTGTATCGGAGCTGTTCAGAGTGTGGTGGCGGCGGAGCCGATTCAACCCATTGAGCCAGTAGCAGACGTTAACCTGGCGGAAGTGGAATTGGGTAAAAAGCTGTACTTTGATCCTCGGTTGTCCAAGTCTGGATTTATTTCCTGCAACTCCTGCCACAACCTGAGCATGGGCGGCACCGATAACCTGAAAACATCCATCGGACACAACTGGCAACAGGGGCCGATTAATTCCCCCACGGTGCTGAACTCCAGTATGAATATTGCGCAATTCTGGGATGGCCGTGCCGCTGACCTGAAAGCCCAAGCCGGAGGGCCAATCGCCAATCCGGGAGAAATGGCGTTTACCCACACGCTGGCCGTGGATGTACTGAAGTCGATTCCGCCGTACGTGGCCGAATTCAAACGGGTTTTTGGTACCGATACACTCACCATTGATCAGGTAACCGATGCCATTGCGGCGTTTGAAAAAACACTGGTGACGCCCAATTCCCGTTTTGACCAATGGCTGTTGGGCGATACCGGTGCGATCAGCGCTGATGAAGAGGCCGGCTATGCGCTGTTTAAAAATTCCGGTTGTGTTGCCTGCCATAATGGCCCGGCGGTGGGGGGGAATTCTTTCCAGAAAATGGGGCTGGTTGCTGCGTACGACACCAAAAATCCAGCCAAGGGATTGGCAGGGGTGACAGGCAAAGACGCCGATCGCTTCAAGTTTAAAGTCCCGACCTTGCGTAATGTCGAGCTGACGTACCCGTACTTTCATGATGGCGAAGCAGAAACGCTGACCGAAGCCGTGGATCTGATGGGGCGTCTGCAATTGGGACGTAAATTCAGTGCGGAAGAAAATGCCAGTGTGGTTGCATTCCTGAAAACGCTGACCGGTGAGCAGCCGTCTTTTATGCTGCCAATATTGCCGCCGTCAACGGAGAGGACGCCACAGCCCAAGCCATTTGACTAACTAATAGTAAAGAATAAGGGCTGGTTGTTGCCGTGTTTGCCAGTTCCTGACGGTTACTTAATGTGTCAGGAACTGGTCACCAAAACTCAACAGTAATGGTTTTATGAGCCAGGGATCAAACGGCTCTGGCTTGCGCCTCGGCATTGCCAATATAGCTGGCCGGGGTCATGGCATTAAGTTCGGCCTTGACGCTGTCTGGCAGCTCCAGGCTGGCGATAAAGTCACCCATGGCATCCTGGGTAATCGCCTTGCCACGGGTAAACGCTTTCAGTTTTTCGTACGGCTGTTCGATACCGTAACGACGCATCACGGTCTGGATCGGTTCTGCCAGAACTTCCCAGGCGTTGTCCAGGTCGGCAGCGATACGAGTTGCGTTGACTTCCAGTTTGCTGATGCCTTTCATACTGGCGGCGTAGGCAATCAGGCTGTAGCCCATGCCAACACCCATATTGCGCAATACGGTGGAATCGGTCAGATCGCGCTGCCAGCGGGAAATCGGCAGTTTGGCAGCCAGATGGCCGAAGATGGCGTTGGCGATGCCCAGGTTGCCTTCGGAGTTTTCGAAGTCGATCGGGTTAACCTTGTGTGGCATGGTCGAAGAGCCGACTTCGCCTTCAATCGTGCGCTGCTTGAAGTAGCCCAATGAAATATAACTCCAGATATCGCGATCGAAGTCGATCAGGATGGTATTGAAGCGGGCGATGGTGTCGAACAGTTCGGCGATGTAATCGTGTGGCTCGATCTGGGTGGTGTAGGGGTTGAAGGCCAGCCCCAGAGAGGTGACGAAGGTGTCAGCGTTGGCTTGCCAGTCTACATCCGGATAGGCACTGATGTGGGCGTTGTAGTTACCAACGGCACCGTTGATTTTACCCAGCAGCGGGATCTGGCCCAATTGGGCGATCTGGCGCTCCAGACGAGCGACCACGTTGGCCATTTCCTTGCCCAGGGTGGTTGGGGAGGCGGTTTGACCGTGGGTGCGGGACAGCATCGGCAGAGCGGCATGTTCATGGGCCAGGGCGCGGATGGCGTTGGCAATGGCTTGCATATCGGTACTGATCAGTTCACGACCCGCTTTCAGCATCAGCGCATGCGACAGGTTGTTGATGTCTTCGGAGGTACAGGCGAAGTGCACAAATTCGGTGACAGCATTCAGCTCGGCGTTATCGGCAATCTGTTCCTTGAGGAAGTACTCAACTGCCTTGACGTCATGATTGGTTGTTGCTTCGATCTTTTTGATACGCAGGGCGTGCTCTTCGCTGAAGTCAGCAACAATGTGGTCGAGCAGGGCGTTGGCGGTGGCGCTGAAAGCGGGTACTTCAGTGATAGCTGGGTGAGCTGCCAGGCGCTGCAACCAGCGAATTTCTACCTCGACCCGTGCGCGGATCAGACCAAATTCAGAGAATATCGGCCGCAGTGCCGATGTCTTGCTGCCGTATCGGCCATCGATTGGTGAAATTGCTGTAAGTGCAGACAGTTCCATAGACATTTCCCGCTGGAGTTCAGATTGCTGAAGGTAAGGCGAACGACAGGGCATTGGCTGGCCATGGCCGATCGTTACCTTGTTGTTAAAAAAGGCGCGAAAGTCTACCGGAAAAACCGTTTTTTCTCAGCTGTTGACGGAAGTTTTTACGCACGCCCCCCAAATGTCGTTGTTCATGGTGTTAGAATGCCGCCGCCAACGGCTGTCGGATGGTGGGTCGTTCTGTTTTCCGGCGAATAGATGATTCCCAAGGTATTTTCCCCTATGCTCGATTCCATGCTTGCTATATCGCACAACCCCGCCTGGCTGGTGCTGGTGGTGATTGTCTCCACCTTTATGCTGGAAGATCTGGCCATTATCGGCGCGGCTATGCTGGCAGCCAGCGGCCGGATGCAGCCGGAGCTTGCCTTTGTGGCGACCTGTTGCGGTATGTTTATTGGTGATTCGGCCTTGTATTTGATGGGACGCGGCGCTCTGATCTGGCCGTGGCTGACGCGCAAGTTCCAGCACGATATGATTCAGCGACAGGTAGCGCCGTTACAACAAGCCCCCTGGCACCAGTTGGCGCTGATTCGTTGTATGCCGGGCTTGCGAACCTTCGGTTATATTGCCTGCGGCCTGGCAAGAGTGCCCGGGTTGACCTTTACGGTGGCCAATGTCAGTTCCATCATAGCCTGGGCGGCGGGGCTGTTTGGTGTGGCGTATTGGCTTGGCAGTCAGTACGCAGAGCAAATGCACGAATGGCTCTGGTGGCTGCTGCCGATAGCACTGGTCATCTTTATTGTCGGCCAGCGCAAACTGCGGCAAAATATCGCCAGTACGGCCTGAGCGCTCGCCGCACTGTGACTGAGTACTGTTATCAAAAGCCGCTACTGTGCGGCGATCACACTGAATTCCACCAAAATTTCCGGCCGCGCCATACGGGCTTCAACACAGGCGCGCGCGGGCTTTTCGACGGTGGCGATCCAGCCATCGTACACTTCGTTCATGGCAGCGAAGTCTTTCATATCGCGTACATAAATAGTGACCGATAACAGCCTGTCACGGCCGCTGTCTGCTTCTTTCAGCAGGTTATCCACTTTGGTCAGACAGCGACGAGTCTGCTCCTGAATATCCCAGTCGATTTCTCCTGCGGTTTGGCCACAAAGGTAAATCGTACCGTTGTGCTTGACGATCCGGCTCATTCGTTCTGTGCTTTGAATCCGTTGTATCTCGGACATATATGGCTCCGGTGATGGCAATAATGGCAGCTGAATGCCGTATGTTAAGCGGCCTCAGCCGCTGCAACGAGGCTGATTTCAGGCCAGCTGTTGAGCCAGCGCCCCTTTGTTGATGCCTTCGTAGGCGCGTACCAGAATACTCTGGCCGGGCAGGCTGGCAGCTACGGTGCTGGCGAGGTGTTCGGCAATCAGCTCGACGGTCGTGTCGGTATCGATCAGATAACACTGCGACCGCGGCAGGGTCAGTTCAAAATGTCCTTGAGGCGCATCGTAGGCAAAATGGTAGCGCTCGTCGCTACTGCCTTCGCTACTGTCGTCGGTAGAACACAGGTCGGCTGCGGTGCCGATATAAATATCCTGCCACCGCTGCGCCCAGTGCTGTTCCAATTCGTCTGAACGCTCGCCGTTACGGAAAATCTCGATGCGCGAGCGGTGTCCATGGGCAATCCGCTGGCAATTGCCGTTGTGTTTTTTGAGGCCGTGGCTGTAATGGTAAAACGCCGAGTCGATGTGCTCGGGTGCAAACGTCAGGGTTAGCTGATCGACGTTGACCGGAAAGCTGGCCTTTAATTGTTCGCGACACCAGACCGAAGTACTGACGGCAGTAATGCTGTCGGTTGCGATCAGGGTAACCGCCTCTTGTGGGCAATTCAGCTCGATATCACCCTTGTCGGACTGCCAGGTCAGAATAATACGGCCATCAATACACTGATGCGTGAGGCGCTCGGATTCCGTAGGCACCAGCAGACGGTGATCGAGCTGATCATCGAGCCAGTAACGCAGGGTTTTTTTGACCACACCAAAGTCGCAGACCATACCCTGCTCATCCAGCACACCATCCAGTATCACTGAGGCAAGCCAGGTTTCTCCAACCAGCCCGCGCTGGGCGTCCAGATAGCTGAAATCGACATTGGTTAGCTGGTTGACGAACAGTTGCATAGATGGGGTCACCTCGAATTGGGCGGGCATTTTAGCCGAGTAGAGGGCGCTCTGCATCCTTCGTAGTTGCGGCATTGGTTGCCAGGGGCATTCTCAATTATTTGCCACGGTCTGTCGGGAGGATAAATCCCGTCAGGCAAGGCGTTGGACGCCGAGAATGGCGCGTCCTTTTCAAGTTCAACAACACCGCAGGTGGGATATTGACCCTGATCCCTTGGGGCTGAGGCCAGTAGCTTCCAGCACGGCGTTATTCGTTACTTGTTTAGCTCGCCAAACCAGGCTCCTCATGCCTTGTTCTGAAACCCACAGGCGCTCAGCAGGCTCGGTTTAATCATTGAGACCCCCCTAGCGGTCGCTATTGTCCGTCAATTGCTCAGCAGTTACCGGCAAATACTGACGATTCTGAACTCAGGCGGGTCTGGTGGGTCGATCAAAGCCTGTTATGATAAGCGCCATTTTTCGGTTCGGTCGTTGGGATCGGCAGAGATGGCTGTCGCAATCGCCGGGCTTGACCAGGCAAGTTAGGATCAGTTTACGTATGTACAAGCGTTATAGCGGGATGTTGGCAGGAACTCTGTTGACTGTGGTTGGGTTGGCAGTGGTTGGGCTGACGGGCTGCTCCAATGGCAGTAGCTCAAGTTCAACGGTGTCAGTCAAAGTCTGGGTAAGCCAGGGTGATTTTGATGACGCTTACGTTTGGTCCACGGCAGTGACTGAGGGTGGGCAGCTGTCTGTTGACAGTGAAGGGCGCTTGAGCCACTCAGAATACGACACCGATGAAGACAGCGAGATAAAAGCGACCATTGCATCCGAAGAAGTCCAGCAGTTCACCCTGGTTGGCAAGGTTGAAGATACCGATCTGGATGTCCCAGGCACAACGCGTTTGTGTCAGTGGATGGATGGCTGTATTACGGCAGCTGCGACGGTGGCCTTTGGTGAACGCTATAGCGCTATCGGTAGCCTGTGGCGCACGGTAGCCTACGACTTGCAAAGCGATGAACGGGTTCGCCTGACACCCTTTACCGATCTGGCAGCCACATTGGCGTACGAGCGCTTGTATCTGGAATCCACGGCAGAGTGGGACACAACCGGCTATTACTCGGCCTGGTCAGTAGTGCAGTCTGTTTCCCAGTTATCACGCCTTCTCGGCGTTGAAGACATCCAGACAACCCGTCCGGCTGACCTGACCCATATTGATAACTGGAACGGCAGCCAGGCCAGCACGCTGGATCAGATTCGTTATGGCGCACTGGTCTCGGCCTGGAGCCACCTCGAAGAAAGCTACGCTGGTGATACCACACTCGTTGCCGAGGTCGGTGCCGATATCGTTACCAATGACGGCCAGTGGTTGCAGAGCGGTGACAGCCAAACCGTGAGTCTGGCGCAGTTGTTCCAGCTGGCGCGGGACAACCTGGCCGCACTGGAAGTGACCAACACCACCGCAGCCACCTATGTTGCTACAGTGATCGGAACTTTTGATACCGATATTGCCGCGCTGCAAGACGGCGAACTGACCGCTGTTGTCCCGGAAACCATCGAAAACCTGGTAGGTTCCGGTGACTACGATGACTTTATCCTCGGTTTGCAGCGCACCAAGGCGTTTGTCGATACCTTGCGTACTTATCAGGACAGCTTCTTTGAAGAAGGCTACCGCGAAGAGGTAGACGCCTATCTGGATATGGTCAAAGCCGTGGGCGACGACAATGCCGATGAATTCCAGGCTCTGATCGACGCTTACCTGCAAACCTATGAACTTTATACCAGCTGTTATCTGAATGCTGGCTGCCCGACCCAAGACAGCAGCATGGCCTGGCTGACCAGCATCGACAGCTACAATAGCGCAACTGGCATACTCAAACTTAACGATGGTGCCATTACCGTCAGTCAGCGGGTCGCGGATGTTAACACCACCGATGACGATGACGAGCCAGATGCCTCCCATGCCATCGATGTATTGATTGTCGGCACCTATCAGCAAGGCGATCTGGTTTTTAATATTGACCACTACTACGAAAACGATGACGACGATAACGACATTGAGCGGCCGTCCGCTGTGCGGGTGTATTACACCGACGAAGTTTCCCAGCTGGCAGACAGCAGCAGCAACGAAATTATCGGCTATGAACTGCGTTGGGGAGATTTTGAATTTTACGACCAGACAACCCTGAACACCGCAGACGAGCTGGAATTTGATGGTTACTTCCGCCTGTTCTACCGGGGCGTACGAGACCCGCTGGATGCAACCTCAGCACTGCGATTCAATATCGATACCGTCGTACTGGATAGCCGGGTATCGGACAACGTCAAGGGTGACAATGGCGACGACGATGAATACGCCGACCTGTACGTTGGTGCTGCAGCATCCAACGCTGCCGAGTTTTACCCGGATCAGGAATTTGCTCCCTTCACCGGCTTCTTTACACCAAACAGCAGCGCAGATTTTGCCAAAGGCACTGTCGCCAGCGGTTTGTTGAGCTATGCCACCGGCTCGGAAACCGTCAAGAACCAGGCTGTCGAGTACCTGGATATTCATGTGCCGCTGGGTGAATCATTACGCTATCGACTGTATCCCACCATTGAACGTGAGGATGAAAGCGACGTTGATGGCGATGATGATCTTGATGAACTGGTGAACACCTACGACACCGAAGAATGCTATCTGGTGCAAAACGGCAGCACCTGGGCCGTGGATACTTGCGAGCCAAAGAACCGTTACTACGGCGAAGCGGATTTTACCGACTACGTGAACACCCTGTGGGCCAGTGGCGTATTGTCGCGTATCTCCATTGACGGGCGAGGCACCTATTTTGTTGAATGGGCAGCCAACAGTACCGACAGCAATGGCTGCATGGTACTGGACGACCTGGAGAGCAGCAGTGCCGACCTGGATGGCACCCTCTATGATCCTATGGTACTGGGCCTTAACACACTCAGATTCCAGACCGAAGTGATCCTTGATAATCAGCCGGATACCCTGCTGGATGTGTACATCAATGCCCCGACAGTGGATGACTACCGCATAACAGCAGCCTTGTCCCACGACTACTCTAGCACCTCTACCAGTGGCTATGTGACGATAGGTAGCGGCTCGTCTCTGGATCGAATTATCCTGAATTACCGCACCGACTACACCTTCGAAACCACCGGCAGCCTGGCGATCTACAAAGATGGCGTCTCGCTGTCGCTGGATGATGGCAGCACCGATAAAGTAGACAGCACCCTGACGCTCTACCTGAATGAATCCAATGGTGCTGATCCACTGCCGTACACCTACCTGGTGAACGACGAAGGAGACTACGAACGCTGCGTGACATCCAATCAGGCAGAATGGGATGAAAGCTACAGCCTCGATACCGCCACCTTCTACCTGAACTACCGCGACGTGGTTTACGGCCGTATCACCAAGGAAAACGGCACCTGGGTGGTTCGTTATATCGACGGCACGTTCGAGACCCTGCAATAACTCCTGCTTAAAGCGCTACACCTGGCTCCCACGCTCCTGCGTGGGTAGCCCAGCTCCTGGTCATTCACAACTCTATCTTCCTGCTATCTCCCTCTGGCTTCCTCTGGCTTCCTCTGGCTTTCTCTGGCTCCCTCTGGCTCCTGCGCTCCTGTGCGTGGGTCGCCCAACGGTCGCCACAAGGTCACGCGACGGCTAAGCACCGGAAAACCAAAAGGCATGGATTCTAGCCGATGACAACGTCAGCCGCTGTCGCTATGCTCAAATCAACATATAACCACGGAATGGTATGCCCAATGGACGATTTCTCCCCGTCAGAGCTCAAAACCATCTTGCATTCAAAACGCGCCAACCTCTACTACCTGCAATATTGCCGGGTACTGGTCAACGGCGGTCGGGTTGAATACGTCACCGAAGCCGGAAAAGAATCGCTTTACTGGAACATTCCCATTGCCAACACCACTGTCATCTTGCTCGGTACTGGCACCTCCATTACCCAGGCCGCCGTACGTGAATTTGCCAAAGCAGGCGTACTTCTGGGGTTTTGTGGCGGCGGCGGAACACCCCTGTTTGCCGCCAATGAAATACAAACCGATGTCGAATGGCTGACCTCACAAAGCGAATACCGACCCACCGAATACCTGCAACAGTGGTGCTCTTTCTGGTTCGATGAGCAGAAACGACTGGATGCGGCAATCCATTTTCAACGCTACCGACTCGACAACCTGCGCGAAATCTGGGGCAAACTGGCGCGCCAACGAGAACTGGACTTCCCGGTATCTAACGACCGATTAAACGCCATCATCCAATCCTTTGAACAGCGGCTGGAGCACGCCAGTAACAGTACCGACGTACTGACAACCGAAGCCACCATGACCAAGGCGCTGTACAAACAGGTATGCCTGAATACTGGCTATGGCGACTTCGTACGAGCCAAACAGGGAGGCGGCACCGACATGGCCAACCGTTTTCTTGATCACGGCAACTATCTGGCTTACGGCCTGGCGGCAACCGCTTGCTGGGTGTTGGGCTTGCCCCACGGACTGGCGGTGTTACACGGCAAAACCCGACGCGGAGGGCTGGTGTTTGACGTAGCCGATGTGATCAAAGACGCCGTGGTGCTGCCTTGCGCCTTTATCTCTGCCATGAAAGGGGACTCCGAACAAGAGTTTCGCCAACGGCTGATCACCCTGTTTCAGCAATACGACGTACTCGACCGCATGATCGACGCCATCAAGGCTGTTGCCGAGCAGGCAGGCAAGAAGGAGCCGCTGTGATTGTTATTATCAAATCCCAATGCGGCAAAAAAGCCCTGATCGAAACCCGTCGAGTATTGGATCAGTTTTTTGAACGGGCAGGCGATCGTACATGGGAAGGGCCGGTCACGCAGGAAGGTCTGAAAACCGTACGTATGCTGCTGCGCAAAACTGCTCGCAGAAATACCGCTGTCGTGTGTCATCGAGTACGGGGCAGGCATCAGGTTGAGATGGAATGGATTGTCGGTAACGCCCGTAAATTCAACGCAGAAGGGCGAGTGCCGACTAATGCGACCGGGCGGGATGTGCTGAGGTCGGCCTCCGAGAATCAGTGGCACACTGCCGAAGCCATTGCGCTGATGGCAGGCATTGCCGGGCTGTTTCACGACTTCGGCAAAGCCAATGCGCTGTTTCAGAGAAAGCTGAACGGTCAGGGGCCGGGTTCCGAGCCCCTTCGGCATGAATGGTTATCACTGTTACTGTTTGCCTCTTTTGTTGGACATCGCAGTGATTCCGAATGGTTGCAGGCGCTGGCGCAAGTCACACCAGAAGACGACCAGAGGTTGGCCAAGGCTCTTGCCGAGTGGGCCATTAATCCGGCCAAAGCGCGGCAACATCCTTTTGTCAGTCTGCCAATGCTGGCGCAAAGTATTGGCTGGTTAATTGTCAGCCATCATAAATTGCCTCAATTCAGGGCATTTGAAGGAAGAGCACGCACAGCACCGGAACTGGAGCGTCTGACATTAACCGGCAACAACTGGGAATCCTTCTGGAATTCGCCGCAAGTTGACTATGCCTGGGACGCAGACGACTGGTCTGATCTGTTTACGTTTTCTTACGGCACTCCGGTTTGCAGCCAGATCTGGTGCAGCAAGGCTCGTGACATTGCCAAGCGCGCCTTACGTAATCCAGGATTACATCAACACGACTGGTTGCAAGACGATCTCTTCAGCACTCATCTTGCACGTCTGTCTCTGATGTTGGCTGACCACAGCTATTCTGCCGGGCCTGCCTCAATCAAATGGCAGAGTAAAGACTATCCGGTACACGCCAATACCGACCGGGATCACAATGGCAAACGCGTGCTGAAACAACGTCTGGATGAACATAATATCGGTGTTGGTCAGAATGCCTTGTTACTGGCGCGGCAATTACCCCGGTTGCGCCAGCAGCTACCCTCAATTGGTCGCCATAAAACTCTGCGTCAACGCACCAGCCACAAAGATTACAACTGGCAAAACAAGGCCTTTGAGCTGTCTCAATCCATCGCAGAACGTTCCCGGGAACAAGGTTTCTTTGGAATCAATATGGCTTCTACCGGCAAAGGCAAAACTTTTGCCAACGCTCGTATTATGTACGGGCTGAGTGATGAGCGGAGCGGCTGCCGCTTCAGTGTGGCGCTGGGCTTGCGAACCCTGACCCTGCAAACCGGAGATGCGCTGCGAGAACGCTTGCATCTGGATGATGATGAACTGGCGGTGCTGGTTGGCTCTCAGGCTGTGCAGGTGCTGCACGGTATGCGCAAGGATCAGTCGGGTGAACTTGCTAATCGTGCCGAGCAGCAGGGCAGTGAGTCGGCAAGTGATCTGCTCGAAGAGCACCAGCATGTCAGCTATGAAGGGACACTCAGCGACGGCCCCTTGCGACGCTGGTTGGCGGCCCGCAATCCGCAACGTCTGAATAAATCCCTGCAATTGCTCAGTGCCCCCGTACTGGTCTGTACCATTGATCATTTGATACCAGCCACTGAAGGTGTACGCGGTGGCAAACAGATTACCCCCATGTTGCGGCTGTTAACTTCGGATTTGGTGCTGGATGAACCTGACGATTTTGATGCGGCCGATTTACCTGCACTTTGTCGTCTGGTGAACTGGGCCGGTCTGCTGGGCAGTCGGGTCTTGTTGTCATCCGCGACCTTGCCACCGGTACTGATCAGCAGCCTGTTTGATGCCTACCAGAGTGGCCGCCAGCAATATGACCATGCTTGTGGGCAAGCTGGCAAGATGACCAATATCTGTTGTGCCTGGTTTGATGAATACGATAGCCAGTCATCCGATCATGCAGAGACAGGCAGTTACGCCGAGGCCAGCAATCGTTTTGTTGAAAAACGTATCTCCCGTTTGCGCGAGCAAAATACCGCGACCACAGCCCTGCGCAAGGGGGAGTTGCTGAGTATTGGCAGCACCGGCCGAGACAGGGACTCCGTGATTCAGGCTGTCAGCCAAACTCTGGTTGAGGGCATGATGCGTTTGCACCAACAGCACCATCAAACGGATCCGCTAAGTGGCAAGCAGGTATCTTTGGGGTTACTGCGTATAGCCAATATCAGCCCGTTGGTTGCCATCGCACAGCAATTGATTCGGCATGATTTTCCGGCTGACTACCATGTTCATTTGTGTGTTTATCATAGTCAGCATCCCTTGCTGATACGTTCCCGTATTGAAGCCAGACTGGATGCCACTTTGAGCCGTCAGCAACCGGATGCACTCTGGAGTCAGCCGGAAATTCGTCAGGCGCTGGAGCAATACCCCGAACAGCATCACCTGTTTGTGGTGCTGGGTTCTCCGGTGACGGAGGTTGGGCGCGACCATGATTATGACTGGGCTATTGCCGAACCCAGCTCCATGCGCTCATTAATCCAGCTGGCAGGACGCATTCAGAGACATCGAAAACAAGTCCCGCAACAGCCCAATTTACTGATTCTGAATAGCAATATTCGGTCATTGACCAGCAAAGAAAGCGTTAGCAAAACGCTGGCCTATTGCCGTCCCGGTTTTGAAGCCCGAGTGATTGACAGCAGGGCTGACAAACAGCATCTGATACTCACCAGTAAACACCTGAACGATATTCTCAAGCCGGACGACTATCGCTGTATCAGCGCCATTCCCCGTATTGAATTCCGCAAAGGCAGAACCCCCCAAACCAGTCTGGTCGATCTGGAACATATTCATCTGAAACTGGCATTAAACCTTACGCCAAATCTGAAACTTGCCAGAGGGGAACCCGCAGATCGCTGGTGGTCGTCTGAAAGCCCTCTGACCTGGCATGGCGAAATGCAACGCCGTACGCCGTTCCGGCAATCCTCTCCTGAGGAATGTTTTGTGCTGTATCAGGAAGATGAGACCGAAAAACCCCTGTTTCGCAAGGTTCTCGACAATGGAGAGCTGAGTTCGGCAGAAAAACGTTTTGCGCGTATTGCGGTATCAACAACCCGCAGTATCAGCCCCTGGATTGAAGCCGATCTCGAAACCCTGATTGCGCAAACAGCACAGGCTTTATCGCTAGAGGTGGCAGACGTCAGTCGCCGGTTTTGTGAGATACATTTGCGCCAACCAGCAGACAATAATGTGGAACGCTGGAACTACCATCCATGGCTGGGAGTGTTTGCAGAATGAACCGCTTTATTACATTACTCATCGGAGAGAATATCAGTAGCGCTCAGTCGCTGACGGAAGCGTTTGACCGAAATGATGCGAATTTTCTGCCGATGCAAATGGTAGATAATCCGGAAATTCCCCAGAATCAGCTCCCGAATATTACGCTGCCTTATTTCCGGAACCATACGACCGGATTCCGGAAAGTTCTCCAGTGGTTTAACGGCGTTAAAGACACTTTCTACCCACTCCACGGCGGCGGCCGGTTTGTCGAAGGCAATATAAGAGGCGATATCACGAACTTGTTCTGCTGCTTGTGGAGACCAAACAATCTTCAAAGACTGAGCCCTTTCAGTACAAAAACTTTGGCATCGTCATGGGACAACCCCAGACCTTCATCAATCTGGGCATCAGCACGGTACAAATCTTCCAGTAATTCCAACCGCAATTGCATAGCCTCAAACTCATTTACATCGGCCAGAATAGCGACACCCTTGCCATGCTGGGTAATTACCAGAGGACGTTTGGTGTCATTCACCTGTTGGATAAACGTGCTGACACCGGCGCGAAAATCAGACAATGACTGGATGTCTTCAGTAGGATTTATACGATTCATGATTAGCAACCTTGTACTGAATTTTGTACAAATTAGCACTGACACTAGCGTTGGGCAAGCTTGGTTGATTGTCGCCAGATACAAGCGTTTTGGCGCTCGAAATATGAACAGGAGTTATCAGGAATGGAGGAATCATGAGTAATGAACTGACAGAAAAAATTCGGGAGTACATTGCCAGGCGATGTAGAGACCGCCTGGAAAAACTTGATAAAGAAGCAGAAAAAGCTCGTGGCACGCTGACGTCAGAAGAGGCTGTTGCGGTCTTTAATCTGGACTATGCGGCCAAACGTCAGGCTGAAGTAGAAAAGTACCAGCCTGCTAACTGGTTAAGTGATGCTGCCAGCAGGGCGAAACAAATCAGCCTGGTTTCTCATGCGCTGAAATTCACCCACAGTGATGCCAAAGGCAGCAGCTTGCTGGTCGGTGCCGGTGGCCGTGGCGAGTATTTGTGTACTGCCCGGCTCCAGGATATTTATACCGACGTGGTGGGCAATGCTGCTGCCCTGGATGTGGCCAACCTGCTGTTACTGCAAGTGGGTGAGATGCGGCTGTTGGACTGTATTGCGATAAACAACCCAGAACCTCTGGCTGTTTTGGCTACGGACGAAGGCCAGCTGGCGCAATGGATGGCAGGCTTTGCCGAGGCTTTGAAAATATCTGAACCCGCCAGTCACACCTTGGCCAAACAAGTGTATTTTCCGGTGGGTGAGGGCCGTTATCATCTGTTAGCGCCGCTGGCATCTTCTGCGTTAACCCAGGCGCTTTATGCCCGCATTACCAACAGCCGTTTTGGTGAGGAAGCCAAAATGGTACGGGAGGCCAAGCGCAAATCCCTGTACCACAGCGGCATCGTAATGGACTTTCCGAACCTGGCAACTCAAAGTTTTGGTGGCACCAAACCGCAGAATATCTCCTTGCTGAACAGTCAGCGCCGAGGCCGGGCATTTCTGCTGAGTTGCCAACCTCCCGTTTGGGCCAACCGGCTGACGCCCCCCAAAACCAGTGCCTCTTTTTGGGCTAGGTATCGCTATCAGGTACGCGCCAACATTCGTGAGCTGAAAAGCTTTCTGGAACTGGTTGCTGAGCAGGATTCCACTATTCGTATTCGGCATCATCGAGCCGGACTGGTGCAGCAGCTGGTGGATGAACTGCATCAGTACGCCGCTCGATTCTGGCAATTGCCACCGGGCTGGAGTTGCGACTCTGATCTGTCAATGGATGAAGCCTGTTGGCTTGACCCGGCTCGTACGGATTCCCAGTTTACGGTACGACGTGAAGCCGGTGACTGGCCAAAGAGCATCGGAGATCGTTTTGCAACCTTGATCAGCGGCTCTCTGAATAGTGACAAATTGCCAATGTCTGACGTTGAACACAGTCATTTTAATGACCAGATACAGACCGAGCACAAGCGACTGGTGAGGGATCTGGAGGCACTGATATGACGGCTTACCTGTTGCTGAAAAATATAACGGTCGAAAGTGCCAATGCCATCACTGGTATCACCTGGGGATTTCCCGGCCCGGCGCATTTTTTGGGGTTTACCCACGCATTGTCACGCAAGTTACAGTGTCGGTTGGGAGAGCATATCCAATTGGGTGGTGTGGCGATTATTTGCCACTGGCATCAGGTACAGGCGTACCGGCCTGGAGGATATGAATCCACCTTTGCTCTGACCCGTAATCCCTTGACCAAAGAAGGCAATACGGCTCCCTTTAACGAGGAAGGCCGTTTGCACATGCGGGTGAGTTTACTGCTGGAATGCCGGTTTTATGCAGATCAGCTGGAGGCCTTTGACTCAGAAGAACAGGCCAGTAATCAGGATGACAATATCCGGCACCTGCAAAATCTGGTGATGGAGCTGGCCGCCGGGCAACGGCTGGCTGGTGGCACCATTACGCATATCGAACGGGTGTTATGGCAAGAAACAGACAATAGCGCAGAGGGGGACAAGGCTATGCGGCGATTGATGTTACGCCTGTTGCCAGGTTATGTATTGATGGATCGGCATGACGTGCTTGTCGGCCACCATCAGAGCCGTCTTGAGCAAAACCCGGAAGCTCAGTTACTCGACAGCCTGTTTGATTTTGTGGTGATCAAACATCAGGCTGAACCCGAAGAAACTGCTATCGAACCGATACCGGGAGAAAGCAAAACACAATGGAAACGGCTTAAAAAACCTGCTAACGGCTGGCTGGTGCCGCTGGCGATAGGGTATCAGGGAATTTCTGAACTTTACGAACCGGGTCAGGTTAAACGCAGCCGTGATAACACCACACCATTTCGGTTTGTAGAAAGTACTTACAGTCTGGGTGAATGGCGCAGCCCTCACCGCATTGAAAATATGAACGATATTCTCTGGCGATATACCCACCAGAACGATCTGTATCTTTGCCGTAGCGGCCAGCTGGTTGCTGCTGACGAATCCACCACCGACTCTATTTTTGACTGTTAAACAGGGAGAGACAACATGGCTAACGAAAAACTGAAAACGGCATCAGTACTGGCTTTTGAACGCAAGCATGCCAACTCCGATGCCTTTATGTACGCAGGCAACTGGGATGCACGTGACCAGCCGGATGCCTGGAGCGCGATTGCGATTCAGAGTAAAGACGTACGGGGCACCATTTCCAATCGTCTCAAGGCAGCGGTTGCCAATGATCCGCTCAAACTGGATGCTGAAATTCAAAAGCCCAATTTGCAACGGGTCGATACTGCAGCGCTTCCGGCAAACAGCGACACCTTAAAAGTCAGCTTTACCCTACGCGTACTGGGAGACCTGGCGATACCGTCAGCCTGTAATGATCAGCAATACCAGGCTGCCTTGAGTGCTGTAATTAATGAATACATTGAACGTGAACAGTTTTCCGAGCTGGCCTGCCGGTATGCCGAAAACCTCGCCAATGGCCGTTTTTTGTGGCGTAACCGTATTGGTGCCGAGTCCGTATCCGTGCGGGTCAGCCATATGACCAATAATCAGGCTGTGAACCATTGGGACTTTAATGCCTACGACTTTGATATGCGCAAATTCGGTACTCAACCAGAATTGATTGCTCCACTGGCCAAGCTGATTCAACAGGGGTTGTTGGGTAAATCGTTTGTATTACTCAAGATCGAAGCCTGGGTCAGGCTGGGAGCCGGGCAAGAAATTTTTCCGTCCCAGGAACTGGTTCTGGATGGCGGTCGTGATGCCAGCAAAAGCAAATACCTCTATCAGGTAAATGATGTAGCGGCCATGCACTCGCAAAAAATAGGCAATGCCATTCGCACCATCGACACCTGGTATCCGGATGCTGAAACTTTCGGCCCCATTGCTGTAGAACCCTATGGTTCCGTAACCAGCAGAGGTAGCGCCTACCGTCAGCCCAAGCAGAAAACCGATTTTTATAATTTACTGGATGGATGGGTCATCAAGGGCAATATTCCGGACTCCGGTAATCAGCACTTTGTGATGGCCACCCTGGTTCGTGGTGGTGTATTTGGTGAAAAGGCCGATTAAACGGGAGCAATCATGGATAGTTATCTGGATATTCATCTTTTGCCTGACCCGGAGTTTGAAGAACAGCAACTGATGAACGCGCTGTTTTCAAAACTGCATCGGGCTATCGGTGCAACCAGCCCTGGTCAGGTGGGCATCAGTTTCCCCGGTGTTGCCAAACGACTGGGTAATCATCTGCGCTTGCATGGTACGGCTCAGGTTCTGGATAAACTGATGGCGCAGCCCTGGTTGCAGGGAATGAAAGATTATTGCCGTATCAGCGAACGTCAAATGGTGCCATCGAACGTCCGTTACATGGCCGTGCGTCGTGTGCAAGCCAAAAGTGCACATAACAAACGGCAACGCTCAATACGAAAAGGCTGGTTGAATGCAGAAGAGGCGCTGACCAAAATCCCCGACAGCCGACAGCGACAACTGACATTGCCGTATATCGAAATGAAAAGCCTGTCCAATGGCAACCCCATGCGGGTTTACATCGAACATAGCTCTTTGCGAGAAACCCCAGTAACAGGGTTGTTTAATGCCTACGGACTGAGCGCTACCGCGACCATTCCCTGGTTTTGACCCTTTTTTCTGGTTGATTATCAAGCCCTTGTTTTTCAAGGGCTTTTTCTTGACGCAGAAAAACAGGGTATTTGGGTGAAAATCCACAAAGCTCTTTAAAAAACAGAAACATGGATTTAGTCTGTAACAGCTCACTGCCGAACAGGCAGCTCAGAAAGGCGCGACTGGCTGCGCGAAACATTAGGTGCCGCTCACTGCCGAACAGGCAGCTCAGAAAAGCAACGCCAACCCAGCAATCCGACGAACCGAGCTCACTGCCGAACAGGCAGCTCAGAAAGTATAAGACGTTGCTCTGACGTACGAGGTTGTGCTCACTGCCGAACAGGCAGCTCAGAAAATTACTCATATAAACGCGGCAATCTACAATAGGCTCACTGCCGAACAGGCAGCTCAGAAACGCTGCATAGGCGATAGCTAACAACGCCAACTGCTCACTGCCGAACAGGCAGCTCAGAAACTGTATAGTGTCTCTCATGTTGAACGAATCAAGCTCACTGCCGAACAGGCAGCTCAGAAAAACAAAAAAAGGTGGATTGAAAAACCAGAAAAGCTCACTGCCGAACAGGCAGCTCAGAAAAGAACCCATACCCAGGGGTTTGATTCCCACGAGCTCACTGCCGAACAGGCAGCTCAGAAATAAAAATCATGACAATGCGCGGTTGTCAGATTGCTCACTGCCGAACAGGCAGCTCAGAAACATCCCAAGTGGTGTGTTTTGTTACTACTATTGCTCACTGCCGAACAGGCAGCTCAGAAAGCTTCTAGTTCTGCTCGGTATCGACACCAGCAGCTCACTGCCGAACAGGCAGCTCAGAAATTGCAGCGGGGCGGTATCCTGGTAATTGGCGGGCTCACTGCCGAACAGGCAGCTCAGAAAATTCTCGATTGCACGCTGTGCAGACGTAACTGGCTCACTGCCGAACAGGCAGCTCAGAAAAGGGTTCACCTGGGCACCGGCCATTGACGAACGCTCACTGCCGAACAGGCAGCTCAGAAAGCATTTGAACCACTGGTACTCACCAGCCACGAGCTCACTGCCGAACAGGCAGCTCAGAAAAAAGATGTTCAGCTGTGCGAACTCGAAAGCAGGCTCACTGCCGAACAGGCAGCTCAGAAAACCATGCGCGCCGCCATCACCCTGCCCGACCAGCTCACTGCCGAACAGGCAGCTCAGAAATGGTGACGGCAGCAGAACGCGAACAGATCGGCGCTCACTGCCGAACAGGCAGCTCAGAAATGACCGGCTCCGGTGATTTTGTTGGGTATAACGCTCACTGCCGAACAGGCAGCTCAGAAAGAGCCACTGGGCTGGCTCTTCCTGAATATCTAGCTCACTGCCGAACAGGCAGCTCAGAAAAGAACAGGCAGATAGTCTTCCTCATAGATCACGCTCACTGCCGAACAGGCAGCTCAGAAATTTTTCGAAACAGCCGGTTCGGTCTGTCTTCCGCTCACTGCCGAACAGGCAGCTCAGAAATGGGTATGGGTTCTGGAGTTTGAAGTCATCAAGCCCACTGCCGAACAGGCAGCTCAGAAAAAAGACCTGTGCGAGCGCTTCCAGTGCTCATCGCTCACTGCCGAACAGGCAGCTCAGAAAGGTCGGTGATACGCTGCTCTGGTCTGCCATGCGCTCACTGCCGAACAGGCAGCTCAGAAAAATTATTTCCGACCCAGCAAAAGGCGATATTGGCTCACTGCCGAACAGGCAGCTCAGAAAGCTCGGAACGGTTTTTGTCAATGTGTAACGCTGCTCACTGCCGAACAGGCAGCTCAGAAAAACAAAACCGCGCACGGTTACGTTGGTTTTTTGCTCACTGCCGAACAGGCAGCTCAGAAAAGCACCAGTCGTTGCGTAAGGTCGCCTTCTACGCTCACTGCCGAACAGGCAGCTCAGAAAAAAACGGCGCGTTGGGGATGTCGTCGGTGCTGGCTCACTGCCGAACAGGCAGCTCAGAAAGCCAATCGTGGCTGTTGTTGACAGGCTCATACGCTCACTGCCGAACAGGCAGCTCAGAAACAGCGATTTAACATTTACAGTAAATGATCGGAGCTCACTGCCGAACAGGCAGCTCAGAAATTCTGACTATGCCCTTATTCCGGTTCTCGACAGCTCACTGCCGAACAGGCAGCTCAGAAAGTTCACACTGTCGACCAGCATAAGCGAGTGGAGCTCACTGCCGAACAGGCAGCTCAGAAAGGAGCCGGTCAGGAATCCTCGATTCCGTCTGGGCTCACTGCCGAACAGGCAGCTCAGAAAGCGCGGACAGAAAAAAACTGTGGTATGCCTACGCTCACTGCCGAACAGGCAGCTCAGAAAATTGCGGCCAGTACGTCACCGCTGACGCCGTCGCTCACTGCCGAACAGGCAGCTCAGAAAGTCAGCTCGAACGCCACATTTCACGACTACCAGCTCACTGCCGAACAGGCAGCTCAGAAACGTGCGGTCAACCGCCAGAAATACCACGTTGTGCTCACTGCCGAACAGGCAGCTCAGAAAAAGTGGCTAACTCGGCCATGTGGTTCGGCAACGCTCACTGCCGAACAGGCAGCTCAGAAAAGAACGGCCCAGCGTTTACCAACCACAGCCAAGCTCACTGCCGAACAGGCAGCTCAGAAATGTTTGTACTGGCCCAGTACACACTGGCCGCAGCTCACTGCCGAACAGGCAGCTCAGAAAATGTCGGCATCGGCTGCCAGTCGATACACCGCGCTCACTGCCGAACAGGCAGCTCAGAAACGAAATCATGTGGCTTGGTGGTTTGGACGTGACGCTCACTGCCGAACAGGCAGCTCAGAAATGCTCAACCACATCCGTATCCGGGCTGTCGTCGCTCACTGCCGAACAGGCAGCTCAGAAATTCAGCTGACCGTTAACTTTGGATGAATTCTGGCTCACTGCCGAACAGGCAGCTCAGAAATAAAAGAGGCTGGGGAATTGATCAAGGCTGCCGAACAGGCAGCTCAGAAATACACGTTGATATAGTAGACAGACATTCAGCAGCTCACTGCCGAACAGGCAGCTCAGCAATACTGTTTCAGCGGCAAGCTGCCTCCTATGAATTTACGGCGGTCTGCGAGTTTACGGCGGTTGGTAGCAAGTTCTCTTGTAGTGGTCTCAGGCGAGTGGGTTCAGTCTGGCTGGCTGTCGGTTTGTAGCAGTCGCCATTCGACGCGTCCGGCCAGCATGTAGCCCGCGCCGTAGACGGTTTTGATTAATACTGGCTGGCGCGGGTTTTGTTCCAGTTTTTTGCGCAGGCGTGACATGCGGGAGTCGATGCTGCGGTCGTAGGGGATGGTTTGGTCTGAGATCAGTTGTTCCCGCGATAAGATGCGGTTGGGTGAGCGCAGCAGGCTCATCAGCAGGTTGGCTTCGCCACTGCTGAGGTTGTGGTTGTCGCCGTTGTCGTGGCTGAGCAATAAGGTGGCTGGGTCGAACTGCCAGTGGGCAATCCGGGCGACTTTGCGGCTGCAGGTGCCGGGTTGTGGCTGGATCGCCAGCCGTCGCACCAGTCGTGATATGCGGGCGACCAGTTCCCGGCTGTCAAAGGGTTTGGTGATGTAGTCGTCGGCACCCAGTTCGAGGCCCAGCACTCGGTCTGTCAGGCTGTCCCGGCCGGTCAGTACCACGAGTCCGGTGTCGGTATTGGCCGACAATTCGCGGATGCAGGTGAGGCCGTCCATGTCCGGTAAGCCGAGGTCAATAATGCAGACGTCGGCGGGTTGTTGTTGTATCGCTTGCAGTGCCTGGCGACCGGTCGGGAAGGTGGTTACCCGAAAGCCGAACGCTCGCAGGGCATCTGCAATCAGGGTGGCTATGTCGACTTCGTCTTCGATGACGTAGATCAGTGCCTTGTTGGTATGGCTGCTGTGGGTCGTGGTGTGGTTGGTCATGGTGTGCTTCTTCTTATTGTTCTGTCTGATGATGATCGGGTTGGATCGGTGGTGTCAATTTGCCAGCGGCGGATGGCCCGTTAGTGGATTGGGTGACAGCATGGGTAATGGCCTGGTGGATGGCGTCTCTGGTGAAGGGCTTGGCGAGTAATACGCCATGATCCGTTGGTTGTTCTGGATGCGAGGGGCTGCCACTGATCAGCAGATAGGGCAAGTGGGGGTGTTGCTGGCGGGCTTGTTGGGCCAGTTGCCAGCCGTCCCGGTTGCCGGGCATCGACAGGTCGGTGATGAGTAAATCGAGGGTCGCCAGGCTGTCGATCAGGTCGCTGGCTTCATTGGTGTCGCTGGCTTCTACCACAACGTATCCTAGCGCCAGTAACCAGGGCCGTACCAGGCGGCGGATGGCGGCGTCGTCGTCAACCAGTAAGGCCAGTTGCCAGTGGTTGTTGTCGATGTTGTCGGCGTCTGATTTGGGGTGTGGTGCTGGCTCTGTTGCGGCGCTGGCGGTCGTTTCAGGGGGTGTTGGCGCGCTCAAGGAAAGGCTGTTTAGTGGCAGCAGTAATGAGATAGCGGCACCGTCGGCTGATTTTTCTGGGTCTTTCGATTGACTCTGGCCTTCCCCGTCTGCCCATTCCGGATCCGTCGTTGCCGGGCGAATGCGAATAAAACCGCCAGACTGTTTGACGAAGCCAAATACCATGCTGAGGCCGAGGCCGGAGTTGTTGCTGGCACGGGTTGTAAAAAATGGCTCGAAGGCCCGTTGTTGTACTTCGGCCGGAAATCCGGGGCCGTCGTCGTACACCCCGATATTGATATAGGTGCCAGCGGGTACGTCGTCATCGTAGTGCGAGTCGGTTTGTTGCAGCCCCTGTGGCAAGGTCTGTTGGTGTGCGTAAAAGCCGATACGTCCTGGCCCGGTCGGGCGTTGTTGAAGAATGGCATCGCGTGCGTTCAAGGCCAGATTGATGAGGGCGTTTTCGAGCTGGGCGGCATCAATACACAGCGCCAACGGGGTGTGGCAGACGACCGTCAGTTCCAGCTGATCCGGCAGTGAGCCGCGTAACAACAGGGCGGTTTCTTTCAGCAAGGGACGTACGTCGGTCAGGCTGGGGGAGAGGTGCTGACGTCGGGCAAAAGCGAGCAGACGCTTGGTGATGTCGATGGCGCGGTGGGTGGCGCGGATAGCTGGAGCCAGGTGGTGTTGCAGTGGGGCGTCGGTGTCGGGGCTGCTGGTTGTCGGGTTGACGCCGGGATGGCTGGCTTGCATGGCGCTGAGGTTGCCAAGGATGATGGTCAGCAGATTGTTGAAGTCGTGGGCCAAACCGCCAGCCAGTTGCCCGGTGGCCTGCATGCGTTGGGCTTCCGCCAGGCGGCGTTCTGATTCCTTTTCGTGGCTGATGTCGAGCGACAGTACCAGTACGCCCTGCACCTCGGCAGCGGCTGCCTGGTCTCCGGCGTAATCGGGAATCAGCTGGCGGCGTGTTACCCGTGTGCGGCCCTGGTGATTAAAGCTGTATTCGTAGGTGGTGGGGTGGCCGTTCAGACACTGTTGCAGGGGTTCGGCGATGGCTGCCAGCAGATCAGGAGGTGCAATCTGGCTCATGTGTTGCCCCAGGAGTGCGGCTTTGCTGCTATCGAATTGTTCAGCATAACCCTGGTTGACGAACACGTAGCGCAGTTGCCGGTCGAGGTAGGCAATCTGGGCGGGCAGGGCATCCAGTATCAGGCGTTGGCGTTCTTCCAGTGCCGCCAGTGCGTGGGTGCGCTCTCGCACACTTTGATCCAGCGTCTGGATGTTGCTGTGCAAGCGATACACCATGGAGTCGAAGGTGCGCGCCAGGGTGCCGATTTCATCATGACGATCAATGCCGCTGGTGGCGCTCAGGTCGCCGGTACGTACGCGTTCGGCGGTGCGCGCCAGGGTCTGGATCGGTTGCGAGATCAGGTTGATAAAATACAGCGCCAGTAATAACGCCAACAGAATGGCGATGGCGGTAATGGTGATGATGCGTTGGCTGAGAATCATCGAGCTGTGTTGCAGTTCGGCGACATACACGGTGGCGCAGATGTACCAGTCGAAACTGGCCATGCGACGGACGATGGATATTTTTTCATAGCGATAAACGCCGGGATCATCCGGTTTGTCCCAGCGATAGCTGAGTTCGGTGCCGGTATCGGCCACTTCGATCAGTTCTTCCACGATGCGGCGTCCGCTGGCCGGGTCGATCAGGTCGATGGCATTGGTCTGGTCGATGTTGGTATTCGGGTGGGCAATAATCTGGCCCTGCTGGTCAAAAATAAACAAATAGCCAGTGTCGGCGATACGAATGGTGCTGAGCGCCTTGCGAATTTCTTCAATGGCCTGTTGCTTGCGTTGCGCCACGGCGGCTTCCAGATCATCCAGATAGAGACCCGAACCAATCACCAGCTGCCACTGTGGGTAGTCTTTGACATACGACAGCTTGGCCGTTGGTTGCTGCCCGGCCACTCGCTGCCAGGGGTATTGATAGAAGCCCTCACCGCTGCGGATCGCTGCGGCAATCATCGGGGCGATGACGCCCACTGCCGGAACCTGAAAGCTGGCCAATGTCTTGCCGTTATAACGTGTGTCCGGGTGCGACAACATGCGCGCCTGGTGATCAACCACCCAGATATAACCATCGTTGCCGTAGGTGAAGTGGCGCAGGCTGGCAAACACCTGTTGCCAGGCGTTGGCGGCTGGAATCTGGTTGGCTTCGGCCAGTGCCAGGCTGGATTCAATATGACTGGCGGTCAGTGTGACCACGGCGCGCAGGCTTTCTTTGTTGGCGTCCAGCGCCTGTGCCTTGAACCCTTCCAGATTGGCGTAGGCCTTGTCGGCCAGTTTATAGACGTTATCCAGTGCCAGGCGGGCAGAATTGCGTTCAATTTCATACACCTTGTCTTGCACCAGTGGCACGGAATACAGGTACACCGACACCGCCATGATGGTGATGATCAGTACCACAACCGAGAAAAAACGCCACGCCAGGCGAATGCCGGAAAACATACGAAAACTCTTGTCAGCAGCAACAGGTGGATAAAACGGGTGGGCACGACCGGCGAGCCTTTGGTGCTTTGGCGAATATGTTGGGGTGCCAGTACTCGCGGCAGCATCCATTCCGTGGTGGCAGTGTACTGGCAAAACCCGGCAAAAAACCGGCTTGATACATTTCGGTGGAATTGTGACAAATCTGCGTGCAAGTCGTTGTTCAGTATGGATTCCGCAGCGATCGTCAACACGCTCTGATTCGGAGTGAACGGCGGCACTGACAAAAAATAATAAAAACAGGCTAACCAGATGATGCGTTTTATCTTTGCCCCACCGTCCGTTGTTCCTTTTTGTTTTTTTTCACGTCGTTGGCAGCAAGCGCTGGCTGCGGTGGCCCTGTTGTGGCTGATTGGCACGATGTGCGACGAGGTGCAGGCCAGTCCTGCGGCTATTTCTGATGACGTGGTCAAAATTGGTGTGATGGCGGATATGAGTGGTGTCTACGCCACGGTATGTGGAGAAGGGTGTGTTACCGCCGCGACCATGGCCGTCGAGGACTTTGGCGAAACTGTGTTGGGTAAACCGATTGAGGTGGTCAGTGCCGATGACCATAACAGCCCGGAATCTGCCGCCTTGCAGGCCAAAACCTGGGTCGAGCGGGAGCAGGTGGACGTGATCACCGGGCTGGTGGCCTCGTCCGTTACAGCGGCGGTCACCGCAGTTACCAATGCCGCGCAACGTATTGTGCTGATATCCGGTTCGGGTTCGGACGCATTTACCACCAGTGCCTGTTCGCCCTATATCGCCCACTGGACCTACGACGTGGTGGCGCTGGCGAATGGCACCGTCAAGCCAATGGTCGAGGCGGGTAAGAAGAAATGGTTTTTTATCACCGCAGATTATGCCTTCGGTCTGGCGTTGGAAGAGGTGGCGACCCGAGTGGTCACGACTCAGGGTGGCGTAGTGACTGGCTCGGTGCGGGTGCCCTTTGGGACTGCCGACTTTGCCCCTTACGTGCGTCAGGCGGCTGCGTCCGGGGCCGATGTGGTGGCATTGGCCAACGCTGGTGAAGATTTTGTCAATGCTTTGCGGGCAGCGGCAGATATCGGCCTGACGCAATCGATGGAAGTGGTTGGCTTGCTGGTATTTACCCCCAATGTGAAAGCGCTGGATCCGGCCATCACCGCCAATATGAGGTTAACCACCGGGTTTTACTGGGATCGGGACGACAGTAGCCGTGTCTGGTCGGAACGCTTTTTCGCCCGTGCTGGCGTCATGCCCACCATGGTGCAGGCTGGTGTCTATTCCGCCGTTAGTCATTACCTGAACAGCATTCGCCAGGCGGGCAGCGATACGGCTGATGTGGTGATGAAAGCGATGAAAAGTACTCGCCCGAATGATTTTTTTGCCCAGCGCGCCCGATTGCGGCCAGACGGACGGCTGCTGCACGACATGTATCAGGTGCGTATCAAAACCGCGCGTGAGCGTAAAAACCCGGATGACCTCTACGCCATCGAAAACGTAGTGCACGGCATCGTCGCTTTTGCACCACCGGTGCCGTCGTGTCTGTTTCGAAAGCACCGGGCCACGATCCGCGAGTAACCGTACCTGGCGACGGCGGTGAGGAGAGTGCGTTGTCTGTGGCATACGGCAGCCACTTGGCTGGCAGCACCGATAACAACAGTAATAACAGCAGAAATAACAACGGCAAGACCAACAATAAAAACACCACCAAAACCAATAAAAACACCAATAAAAACAACAAGACTCGACCAAAAAAGGAAACACCATGAAATACCCATGCACTTCCATCGCCCTGATTCTGGCTGGCCAGACACTGACACTGGCGTCACCGTTTGCATTTGCAGACAGTACAGCAACAGACACCCCGGAAGCCTTGCAGCAGCGTTTGACTGCACTGGAACATGACGTTGAAACCTTACGCCAGCGCGCTCTGGTGAGCAGCGACAAGGGTGCTCTGGTTATCGGCGATACTCATCTGACCATTGGTGGTTATGTTCGCGGCGATCTGGTGTACACCGATCATGGCGTTAATGGTAAAAATGCGTTGCTGGGTGCCCCTTATGTCAAGGCGGCCGACGACAGTCAGAGTCAGCGTTTGGACATGACTGCACGGGAATCCCGGTTGTATATCAAAACCCGCACCATGGCGGGCGACAAGCCACTGAGCACGCATCTGGAAGCGGATTTTTACGGCAGTGATGGCACCGAAACCGTGTCCAACAGTCATGGTTTGCGTTTGCGCCACGCTTACGGCAGCTGGGGTAATCTGTTGATTGGCCAGACCTGGTCGACGTTTATGGATCTGGCGGCATTGGGTGACCTGAACGCCTTTGGTCAACATGCCTCAGCTATTTTTGTGCGTCAGACGCAAGTGCGTTATACCCAACCGTTCAGCGGTGGCAGCCTGATGCTGGCGCTGGAAAATCCGGAAGACGGCGGTGACGATAACAAAACGCCCGATCTGGTGGTGCGTATCAATGCCGATGGCCGCTGGGGTCACGCCTCGTTGGGAGCGGTCAGTCGGGAATTGTCCGATGGCGTTGACCACCAACGCGCTTCGGCATTGAGTTTGACCGCCAAATTCCCGCTGGGCAGCAGCGATGATGTCCGGCTGCAATACAATCAGGGTGCGCTGGGCCGTTACATGGGCCTGGGCAGCTACCCGAATGAAGATACCGCTCGCCCGCGTTTGCAGGGTTTTGACAGCTGGGGTGCATCACTGGCATTGCGCCACGTCTGGTCGCCTGCATTGGCATCCACGCTGATGATGTCCCGCACTGGTGCCAACGATGACGCGGCAGAAGGCGGTATTGACACCACCAAGTCATTGCATGCCAACCTGATGTGGACAGCAACGGCCAAGGTGCGCTTTGGTGCAGAATTGGCAAAATGGAACGTCGCCACCATGAGCAGTGGTGAAGCGGTTGAAAAAAGCATGAAAGCGCTGCAATTGTCGACCCGCTTTATGTTCTGAGATGCGCCGTCGGCATGCCCGGCGGTATGACAGAGTTCGATGAAATTGACACTGGGTTCTCCATCGCTTGATCGAGATCCATTTGCCCTGAATTGCGTCAGGGCTTTTTTTGTTTCAGGCAGACAGCCTATCTTGTCTGTCCCACCCGGAGAATAACCATGAAAACAAAAATAGTGGCACCCACCGAGCAGGCGTACCAGTCACCACTGCTGATCAAAAGCCTGCTGCTGTCTGGCAAACGCTACGAACCCACGCGGGAAATTGTTTACCGTGACCTGATACGCTACGACTACACCACGCTGTATCAGCGTATCTGTCGGCTGGCCAATGTCCTCACCACCATGGGTATACAGGCAGGAGACACCGTGGCAGTGATGGATTGGGACAGCCACCGTTACCTGGAAGCCTATTTTGCCGTACCTATGATAGGTGCCGTGTTGCATCACGTGAATGTGCGCCTGAGCCCGGATCAGATCAGTTACACCATGACCCATGCCGAAGACGACCTGTTGTTGGTACACGACGATTTCCTGGCAGTGGCTGAACAGATCGTACCGCAGGTGACGCGCTTGCGCGGCGTGGTACAACTGACCGATGGTGCCAGTGCAACCGAGACCAGCCTGAATACGCTGGGCGAATACGAGCAATTACTGGCCGCTGCCGAAACACAGTATGATTTCCCGGATTTTGACGAAAACTCCGTTGCCACTACGTTTTACACCACCGGCACCACCGGCAATCCCAAAGGTGTTTATTTCAGTCATCGACAGCTGGTATTGCATACCTTGAATAGCGCCATGACGCTGGGCAGCATTGACGGCCTGGGGGCATTCCGTTCCGATGATGTGTACATGCCGATGACGCCGATGTTCCATGTTCATGCCTGGGGTGTGCCTTATGTCGCCACGCTGCTGGGTGCCAAACAGGTATACCCCGGTCGTTATGACCCCAATTTCCTCGTGGGTCTGTTTCAGCGCGAAAAGGTCACCTTTTCCCACGGTGTGCCGACGGTATTGCAGATGATTCTGAACTGTGAGGCAGCAAAGGAGGCGGATCTGTCTGGCTGGAAAATGCTGACTGGTGGCAGCGCCCCGACACTGGGCATGGCGAACGAAATGGCTGAACGCGGCATTCTGTTTTTCACCGCCTACGGCATGTCAGAAACCTGTCCGATTATCACCGCCAGTTACCTGCCTGCCAGTGTGCGGGCCTTGCCGATGCAAGAACAAATGCCTTACCGCATCCGCACCGGTATTCCGGTGGGTCTGGTAGATATGCAGATCCGCGATATGGAAGGGAATGAGTTGCCACACGATGGTGAACAGATGGGTGAGATCGTCGTGCGCGCCCCCTGGTTAACCCAAGGTTACTTCAAGGAGCCGGAAAAAAGCGCCGAGCTGTGGGAAGGGGGCTGGATGCACACCGGCGATGTTGCCAGCATCGAACCGAGTGGCGTGTTACAGATCAAGGATCGTATCAAGGATGTGATCAAGACAGGTGGTGAATGGGTATCGTCACTGGAAATCGAAAGCCTGATCAGCCTGCATCCCGATGTCAGTGAAGTCGCGGTTGTCGGCGTGCCCGACAAACGCTGGGACGAGCGGCCACTGGCCCGTGTTGTCGCCATGAAAGATAGCCAGCTCACTGCGGAGTTGCTGAAGGCGCACCTGCAAGGTTATGTGGACAGTGGTCGTATCAATAAATGGGCGATTCCGGAAATCATTCATATCGTGGCGGAAATTCCCAAAACCAGTGTTGGCAAGATCAACAAAAAACGCTTGCGTGAAATGATCGCCAATGACGAACACTGAATGAGTGGCTAGGAGCCTGTCGGACTCCTAGCAGGCTGTTGATTTTATCCCTGATGTCTACTGGCTTCGGTAAAATGCTCTTTTTCAATGGATTCCCGGACTCCCATGCATGGCGCTGACATTACTCAGGAACCCTTGTCCACCACCATCAAACTGGATGAACGGGTTCCACACGATCATCCTTTACGATCCATCAAAATCCTGTTCGATCAGGCGCTCACCCACATCGGTTGGAAACTCAGCCTAATCTATTCCGAGCGTGGCCGGGAATCCATTCCTCCGGAGCGTTTATTGAGAGCCTTGCTGCTGCAAATCCTCTTCAGTATTCGCAGCGAACGGCAACTGGTCGAACAGATTCAGCACACGCTGGTTATCGGCCTGAGCATTGATGAGCCGGTCCGGGTTTTAAAAGCACTGCCGGGAGCCCATCGTAAAACCGTGGGCGCGGATAAAAACTACGATACCAAAGGGTTTGTGAAGGAATGCAGGAAGCACCGCATCACGCCCCATGTTGCCCGCAATGACAAACGTCCCGGCGGCTCAGCCATCGATGGTCGAACCAGTCATAAAGTGGGATATGCCGCCAGTCAGATTGTGCGTAAACGGGTCGAAGAACCCTTCGGTTGGGGTAAGACCATCGGCCCCTTACGGCAGTTAAAAGTGAAAGGACTGGCGAAGGTCAACAGCGCTCTTGAGATGACCATGATGGCCTACAACCTGGTGCGAATGGCAAAGTTACAGGGTCAATCTGTCTGATAATCCGATAGACAGGGACCGCCGTTCACATCATCAACCGATCCATCGGACTTTCAGTGCCCGCAAAATGCTGGCCGATCACATGGGTATAGATCTGCGTGGTGGCAACATCTGCCGCTGTGTACGGTCAGTGCTCGCCGAGAAAAATCGAAATCCTTGATTCTCAGCCGTAAACATTCAGAAATGCGCAAACCGGAGCCAAATAGCAGCGAAAATATCAGCCGATCCCGATTATTCATCACGGCAAGAATGCGTCCGACCTCCTGCGATGAGATCACCACAGGCAATTTGGCAGGTTTGTTGGCATGTTGAAAGCCCAGGTCGCCCAGAGGCAATTCCAGATACGTGTTATAGAGAACCGCCAACGCATTCAAGGCCAGCTTCTGAGTATTGACCGAGACATGACGATCATTCGCCAGAAACCCCAGAAACTGCACCACCTCAGCAGCCCCCATCTCTTTGGGATGTCTCCGCTTTTGGTAACGATAAAGAACCGAATCCAGTAAACATAGGTTTTCTCGGTTCGCAGGCTGTAGCCGCGGGTGCGCATAAAGCGGCGAATGTCATTGAGAAAGGGGCTGGAAGTCATTGATCACTCCTTGATCTGATGTGTATGCATATCCAGTATAATTGAAAGTTTGCCCAAATCAATGCGCGCTTTTTCAGAAGCCTTGCGCGCTTTCTCGGACGTTGTTATCGTTAAGGCATTGATACACGGAAAGTTGTTGCGCAGGTTTACAGATTAATACGCAAGGCACAAAGGAGTTAATGCGCATGCTCGCTTTCACAGAATGGACTGATCTGGAAATGGATTTTACTTCCTATTATTCAAGTAGTTACGGTGATTTCCCAGAAACCGGCTTGCCCAGAAACCGCGCATGCGCACTAATAAACTGTTAGCCATACATGGAAGATATAAAGTGAACCGAGAAGTCGCAACTACAATTATCAGCATAATTTTTCTTTGTGTGGCTATTATTTTGTTACCTAACCAGTTCCTATTTTCAAAAACAGTACCAAATTCAGTTTGGACTGAGTACTTTTCTTTGCCGTTTGGCGCCGGATGGTTCATTGCATTTATTTCATTAATTCCTGCAATATGGTTTGCAAGCTCTACAGCAAAAGCATTCAAGGGCGGCATTACAGCAGTACTGACATCAGTCATGGTGGCTACCCCAATATCAGTGGCTATGATTGACGGCTCACTCACACTAAACAACTTGCTAAATCAATACATTTGGCTAGGCATCATATGTTTACCGCCATGTATTTTTCATCTTTCATTACGATGGACCGCAAGTGCACTAAAATTAAAATGGCTAACAAACCGCTCAAAACCGACGCCAAAAAGCGGCGCGGTTTAGCGGGGCGTTATACGCTAATGAAAATATTGTGCACATTCGCATTTAAAAAATGGAATCGTTTTGCTATTCGCAATTTACTATAAATGGATATTAGGAACTGAAAGCTATGAGTGGAGGAAAAACTAAAAATTCCGCGTTAACAACCGCCTTAGCTTTTCATTACCAAGTTTTGATTGGCTTGGATAAGTGCTTTGCATTGGAAGAAGGCCAATCCGTATGGTTTGAAAAAGACGGTGATGTGAGTCTTATGTCGCCTGATGTATTAGCTTCATCCCAAACGGAGGTTAAACATTATGCTGATCGGCTTACCGACCATCACGAAAATCTCTGGAAAACACTCAAGAACTGGTTAGCTCCCGAGTTCGATCATACCCAATATGGTGTTTTGGTACTGCATACCACTCAGGCTTTTGGAGCAACCACTCGGCTAAAGGATTGGAATACACAAACACCTGAACAACGTTTGGCTGTGCTACAAGATATTTTTGCCGAACGTACTGATGAACAGCTTAATGCTAAAAAGCCATCTGAAATCATAAAAATACAGAAAGCCGTTGTGGTGGATACAGCTCAAGAATGTTTGATGCACGTACTCGGAAAAGTCGTATTACATGTTGAATCGGCAGATTTAGGAACACTGAAAAAAATATATTTCAATAAGCTCAGTGGCTACATTCCGCCGTCTAATAGGCAAGCTTTTTCTGAAGGTCTAATTGGCTTTATCTATGAGCAGGCCAATGATACCGAATGGGTAATTGATAAAACCTCGTTTGACCAAAAACGAGAGTCCTTGACCGCAAAATGGGGGCCTACTTTATTTACTATTCCTGATTTTGATGTCAGAGATGCAACAGAAGATGAAGTAGATACATATATTGAAGAGTTTTTTGCCCAAAAAATCATTGAGATTGAGTATGACGATGTTTTACCAGAAGCCATAGGTAGCTGGCTTGAACTTAGAAACGCGTTAATCGAGGAACTAAATGGCTATCCTCAATTCAGGGAAGTGGTTAGCCAGTATCGAGAGAGGTGGATTAAAACTTTCTCTGCAAAATATCGCAGTGCTTGCCGAAAAAAAGGTAGTCCAGTAGCAATATCACAAGATCTATTTGATCAAGTCACTAGCGAAATTCCATTCGGTATCGAGGGCTACCCTAATCCAGATATAGTTTTTAGAAATGGTCTTATCCATGATGCAATGGACGATGACGAGCGTAATTTGAAGTGGAGGGTTGAGCCATGAGTAGCATTGTCGACGCTCTGTATGAATTAAAGTACAACCCATTTGAGTATGGTCCATACTTGGCTTCTTTTTATGCGACCCTAGAGGAATCTGAAAACAACTTGTTGCTTGCCCAGTTGGTCATACCGCTTTGTAGCCATCCCTTATATAGCCATAAGCTGTTGAACTCGAACAAGCGAAGCTCTATATTGTCTGTGTTTGACGACAGGCCAAAACTTTATGATCTTCAAGAACGCATTGACGGATTTCAAGCCTTAACGGAACAGTGTATTCAATACTGTTTAGTCAATGATTGGCTAAACGTTAATGAGCAGCGGTTATCCCTAACGAAATCCGATGAGGTTGTTATCACTCAAAAAAGTGCAGAAAAGTTAGGTCGGTTATTTAGTGAGCACTCAGTGGTCGAGATTTATGCGTTTTTAGGAGTGAAACCGCGATGAAAACCCTTATTCATGAAATTGGTGTGATCGATAAGCAAGGGCTCAAACACCCTGTTAGTTTTCAAGAAGGGCTCAATGTTGTTACCGGTAAGTCGTCAACCGGTAAAAGTGCCTTAATTGAAATTTTTGATTATTGCTTTGGTAGCGAAGAGAACACTATTCCCAAGGGGGTGATTACAAACAGTGCTGTGATTTACTATGTCGCGCTTGCTGTTAACAAACAAGATATGGTGATCGCCCGCGACCCCAGTGTTGCAACAAAAGCATTTTTTCGTCGTGTTGACGCATTCGATTCGGAAGAGATTGATCGCGAATACTTTAATGCCAGCTATTTTCGTCCGTTAAGCGAGTTTAAGAAGCATTTAAGAGACTTTTTCCTAGATATTGATGATGTTGATGAATCTTTGGCCGCGAGAGCTAACAGGAGATTTAATCAAAAATCGCCGACACCATCGGTGCGTAGTTTTTCATCCTTTATGCTTCAACATCAAAATTTGGTTGCCAATAAACATGCGTTGTTTTATCGATTCGACGAAAAGGAAAAGCGCGACCAAGCAATTGAACATACAAAAATATTTTTAGGGCTTGTCGATCAAAAATTCTTTCACTTATCACAAGAAAAAGAACGATTAAGTACAGGCTTAAAACGTTTAGAACGGCAAAAAGAAACCAATAAACGTACATCAGAAAGCTATAAACAAAAAGTCGCCCCTGCACTAAGCCAGCTTTTCGCCTTAATGGGGTTTAAAGATGAGCCCATATCACTGCCAAAGGTGCTCCAACATCCTCAAGACGCTAAGGATCAGCTTGATAGTATTATAGTTGCCGAGAAAATAGATCATAATTCCGATGCTATTACACAACGGTATGAGCAGTTGAAAATCGAGCGCAATCAAAAAACTGCTGAGTTACGAAAGTTGCAGCGTCAAACTGCATCAATTAATAAACATATCCAGGAAGAAGAACGATTTGTTGATAATGTAAAACGGTTTAACTCACCTCAGCAGGTTTATATTTCCGACTCGGCATGCCCATTCTGTCATACTGAAAAAGACAGCTTGCGACAAAGTGCAGAGAAGCTTCAGCAGGCCATTGCGAAAGTTTCGGGGAACCTTGCGCAAGCTCGCCCAATGAAAGCAAAATTTGAATCATCTTTGATTGAAGTGCAGCGTGATACAGAGATTGTTAGTAAGTCGCTAACCGATCTCAATCAACAAATAACAGAAATTGAAAAAGCAAATCAGCAGTTATCAGAACAGAAGAGCTTATATGAAAGCATTATTATGCAAAAAGCCAAGCTGTATGCACTTCTTGACACCTTAAATATGGCTGATGACGCTGAACTAGAAAAAGAAATCAAAGAGTTAAAAAAGAATCTCAAGAAGATTGCTGATTCACTAAAAGAGTACGATGTGCAAAAAGGTTTGGCAGCTGCATCGGATAAGGTAAACGAATATATGGCTAGCATAGGTAGCCATTTTGAATTTGAGAAAAGCTATAAGCCAATCAACCTAAATTTTTCATTTGAGACATTCGACCTTTATCATTTAACGCCTGAAAACGAAAAGATTTACCTACGTTCAATGGGCAGTGGTGCAAACTGGCTTTACTGTCATGTAACGTTATTTTTGGCATTGCATAAGTATTTTGCTGAATTAGGTGAAAAATGTGCCATCCCTTCGGTATTGTTTTTGGATCAGCCTACTCAGGTTTATTTTCCTAATTTTAACCGTGATAACTCTGAGTCTTTTGAATCTCAGAAAGCTAAGGAAAACGAACAACGCTCTGCCAATGAACGAGCTGTTGATGAGGATGTTGTTGCTGTAGAAAATTTGTTTAGTCAGTTATCGAACTATTGTAACGAGATAAAAAAGGCTTATGGCTTCAGCCCCCAAATTATCGTCACTGACCATGCTGATGAATTGAAATTAACCAATGGCGTATTGTTTGAGTCTTTGGTCAATGGTAATCGATGGAGAACGCGTGGCTTGATTCATCCTGTTCAAGAATAAAAGCAAGGGAAGAGTCAGTCGGATATGAAGGCGCATTGTTCTAACAGAATGATAACGTGTAGTTGCTCGCCTTTATTATTGCTGTTTCGGGTTAAATGGAGCAGCGTATAACAAGTTGCTGCACTCGGAAAAATTACTCGCTGCGCTCGCAATTTTCCGGTGAGCAAAGCGTTATAGCCTGCTGGTTGACTCGGCGTACGTTTAAGCGTACGCTTAGTTATTTGGAGGTGACTTATGACCACACTTAACGCTACAGAAGCCCGCACTAAGCTCTATGCCTTGATTGACGAGGCATCTGCCAGCCATCAACCTATTGTTATTACAGGGAAAAGGGGGAATGCAGTCCTTCTGGCAGAAGAGGACTGGAACGCCATAAGCGAAACGCTGAACTTGCTGGCTGTGCCTGGTATGCGGGAGTCCATCCGTGAAGGCATGGACGCTGGGCTCGACGAGTGCAATCAGGAGCTTGATTGGTGACCTGGAAGCTCTACTACACCAAGCAGGCTCAAAAAGATGCTCGCAAACTCGCCTCATCAGAGCTTAAAAATAAAGCTCAAGAATTGCTGCAAATTATCGAGCAAGATCCCTATCAGAAGCCGCCGCCCTATGAAAAGCTAATTGGTGACTTGGCGGGTGCATACTCCCGAAGAATAAATATCCAACATCGATTGGTTTACCAAGTGCTAGAAGAGGATAAAGCGGTCAAAATTCTTCGGCTGTGGACTCACTATGAGTAAAAGCTATAACAAATCAAAGCACTCGGACTTGGTAAAGCTGTCACCTTTTTTGTTCCAAAAAAGCCGCCAACTTCACCAAGCCCGTGTTTGAGGCGTTATATTTCCGAGTATGAAACTACTAACGAATAAAGGAATAGATGAGATTGAGGGTGCTCTAGCAGGCTGTTGATTTTATTCCTGATGTCTACTGACTTCGGTAAAATGCTCTTTTTCAATGGATTCCCGGACTCCCATGCGTGGCGCTGACATTACTCAAGAGCCTCTGTTCACCACCATCAAACTGGACGAACGGGTGCCACACGATCATCCTTTACGATCCATCAAAACCCTGTTCGATCAGGCGCTCACCCACATCGATTGGAAGCTCAGCCTGATCTATTCCGAGCATGGGCGGGAATCCATTCCTCCGGAGCGTTTATTGAGAGTGCTGCAAATCCTCTTCAGTATTCGCAGCGAGCGGCAACTGGTCGAGCAGATTCAGTACAACATGCTCTATCGCTGGGTTTGTCGTAAACGCCAATCGAAACACGCCCTAGCCGAATGCCACATTCCATGGCAATAACGCTTCAATATCCTCAACGCCTTGGGCGTTAGGCAGCTCGTTAAAAATTAGGGCTAAATAATCATACACATTCTGATGACCGGAAACAGGGTGGAGAATCCTGCTTCCAGAGGAAAAATCACTCAGAAAACAACCAGATAAGCGTGAATTATCGGGTTGAAAAGCTTCTGTCGGCGAAGCGAATAAGAATTTCAACAGCCTGCTAGGAGTTACAGATACAGCAGCCCGTGACAGACAACCCGAAAGGCGACACCAACCAGTGCGCCATAAATTGCCGGTTTGGCAACCGCAGCAACAGGCTTGCCCGCCGATAACAAAATCGCCACACCGGCGACATCGAGCGGGCAGAGCAGTAGCCCGGCGAGCAGGTTGATTTGTTGCGGCCCGATCAGGCCGTTGGCAAACTGATCCATGGCAATACCCATCATCGCCGTACCACCGGCGACGTATTTGGTGATCGCCAGTAACAGGGTTTCTGGCGGGTAGCCCAGCGTCAGAAAGGCGGGAGCCAGAGCCGCTTCCAGTAGCTCAATCACGCCGGTCAGGCGCACCAGATTGACGGCAACCAGAGCCACCACCAGTAACGGCAAGGCGCCAATGGCAATCTCCCAGGCGTCGCTGCCAGCACGGCGAATCACCGCCATCATGCCCCGTGGCGGTTCCGTCTCGGGCATCAGTTCCTGATCGTTATTCAGTTCCACCAGACTCAGGTGTCGGCCAAAGACGTAATACGTCGCCGCTGCCGCCAGCAGGCCACCACCAAGGGCAATCAGCAGAGTCATCGGGATATTCAGCCCGGCAGCCGCCATCGGGAACACCACGTTGGCTTGCGCCAGCGCCAGTACCATGGCTAATGTCGCCGCGATATGGCGCGGTGCAGAACCCGTACGGGCCATTACCGCCAGCGTTGCCAGTGGCGCTGCAAAACTCACCATCATTACCTGAATCAGCGCAAATACGCCGAGCCCGGTCAGGCCAAACGGCTTCAGCAAGGGCGCGGTCAGCGTGACAATCCGGTTAAGCCAGCCATTGGATTCCATCCAACGCATCAGGCTCAGCATCACAATCATAATCGGCAGTAAGACGAATAACGCCAGCTCGACGGCAGACTTGCCAGAGGCGAGAATCGTTGTGGCAATCTGATCCATGCAAGCTTCCTGAAAGGTGTATTGACTGGCAGCGCAGCTAGGTCGGGCTTCGGGCTGCTCTACTGCGGAAAGCTGAATTTGGCTCTTTTTTGAGCAAATTATTGTTAAATAGAACCACTATTCGCCTCAATTCGCCTCAAATTTGCGCAAACATCGCTCAAGCCAGTCTTTCCCTCGCGACGAACGCCTAAGTCCGACAGGCTCCTGATCCGCCTATGGTACGGAATTGTTGCCGCCAGAGTAGTGGCCCATAGTAGGAGACAGAGTAGGCGACAGAGTCGTGTTCTACTGAGCCAGAGCGGTCTTTGGTGGCAGCGTTTTGGGTCACAGAGTTTTGGGTCACAGAGTTTTGCGGCCGCTGCGGAAGATTAATGCATACCGGTTGCCAGGTAGGCCGGTTGGTCAATCAGATCGGTCACCTGGTGCAGGCTTTCTTGCCACTGATCGCGGCCGATGGGGCCACCAAAACATAAACGCACCGCATCTGGAGGGTTGTTGTCGGTTGAAAAGGCGGCGCTGGAGACCGCGCTGACGCCCAGCTGGCGTAGCTGAACCGCCAGCTCGGAAGGGTTCCAGCCGGAGGCCTTGGGCAATTTTAACCAGAGATGGAATGCGCCTTCGGCTGCCACAATACGCTGCATGCCCAATTGTTCTTCAGCGATCCGCAAGCGGGCAATCGCCTCGCGACGGGTTGCCTTCAACATGGCGTCGGCGGTGCCATCGAGAATCCAACGGCTGACCAATGCATCCGTGAGTGGGCTGGACATCACATTAATTGCCCGCATTGCCGCCGCCACCCGTTGGGAATGCCGCTTGCTCGGTGTGTGCAAAAAGGCAGATCGAACGCCAGGGCCAAAACACTTGGAGGTGCCGGTAATGTACCAGGTCAACTCCGGTGCCAGTTCGGCAAAGCTGGTGGGCGGACTGTCTGCCAGCATGGTGTAGGCATCGTCTTCAATAATCGCAATCGAATAGCGTAACGCCACGTCCGCCAGGACTTCGCGGCGGCTTTGACTCATGGTGCAGGTGGTCGGGTTCTGGATGGTCGGGTTGAGGTAAATAGCCCCGACGGTGCCCTGCTTGCAGGCATCCTCAAACGGGCGTACCAGCGGGCCATCGCTATCGCGTTCCAGGGAATGCAGCTTGATGCCAAATTGCGCGGCAATGGCCTTGATTCCGGGATACGCCAGGCTTTCGACACAGAGCTCCATGCCGGGGTCGATCAGGGTGCTCATCAGGCCGACCAGTGCCGAATGGATGCCAGGGCAAATCAACAGCCGTTCGGCGCTGGCGTCGGGCAGACGCTTGTCCAGCCAGATCAGCGCGGCCTCTTTGTTTTCCTGGGTGCCTCCAAACGCCTGATAGCGCAGCATGGAGTACAAATCCTTTTGTGCCAGAACACTGATGGCGCTGTCGCGCACCTGCTCGATCAGGGTCGGAATCGCCGGTTCGATCATCAGGTTCATGGTCATCTCGTAGCTGCCGAGACTGGGGCGGACACTGGCGGTCTTGCCTTTGACAAAGGTGCCGGAGCCGGGATGGGAGTCAATCAGGCCGCGATTTTTGGCTTCCGCATAAGCGCGGGCGGCGGTGGTGTAGTTAATACCGGTCGCGGCGGCGAGATCGCGCAGGGTTGGCAGCCGGTCTCGTGCCTGCAACCGGCCGCTGTCGACATCTTCAGCGATCAGGTCGGCAATCAAGCGGTAGGCTGGTTGGCCCTTGCTGTTTCTGAGTCGGCGTGTCCAGCGTTGCAATTCGGTATTGTTCATCGCAATAGATCCAATCAATTTTAAGTGATCGTATCACAGCTTTTGATCAGAGCTGGAATATTGCTTTGTAATTATATTGATGGTGTTATTTTGGTGCTATCTCCGGTTTTTTGGCCCTTATTTCGGGCATTTATTCATAATTTAAGCACAATAATTGATGGCTTATTGATCGCATAAAACCGGGTCAGAAAAAATTTAGCGCTTTTTGAAGGGAGACTATTAACGTTTGATTGTATCTTGATTGCAATCAATGTTGGCGATATTGGCAAGCTGATTGCTCTAGTTTGATTGCATTAATTGATCGCATAAGCCGACAGGGTAGCGATCTGATTCTTATATCTAACAGGAGCATGACAATGCCAAAAGTGACTCAGCCAAAACACAAAGACGGTGATTTTTTTGTTGATTACGAAGAAAAGGTATTCGAAGACGTCAAGGCACGAGAAGGTGAGAAAGCCCTGGTCACTTTCCACACCGTTGCGTTCGAAGGTTCCATTGGCCTGGTGAACATGCTGCAAGCAACCCGCTTGCTGCGCAAAGGTTATGAAACGTCCATTTTGCTGTACGGCCCAGGTGTCACGCTGGGGTTGCAACGGGGTTTTCCGACCCTGGGTGATGAAGCCTTTCCGGGTCATCTGAACTACGCCAGCCAGCTGAAAAAATTCATGTCCGAAGGTGGCAAGGTCTATTGCTGCCGGTTTGCCCTGCAAGCCCTGTATGGCCACGGCGAGCCATCCCTGATCGAAGGTATTGTGCCGATTAATCCGCTCGATGTGATGGATCTGAAGTTGCTGCATATGCGTGACAACGCGGTGATTGTCGATACCTGGACTTTGTAGGAGCAACGCGGCCATGACGACCCATCAACAGGTGGTAAGGGCCGCGGCCGTTCAGATCGCTCCGGATCTCCGGAGCCTTGACGGTACGCTGGCCAAGGTATTGGATGCGATGGATGAGGCGGCAGCACGCGGTGTGGAGCTGATCGTGTTTCCGGAAACCTTTTTACCCTATTACCCGTATTTCTCCTTTGTGTATCCGGCGGTGGCCTGTGGTGCTGAACACCTGCGGCTGTATGACGAAGCGGTGGTGGTTCCCGGCCCGGTCACCGATGCCGTCGCAGCGCGTGCCCGCAAGCACAGCATGGTGGTGGTACTGGGTGTCAATGAACGCGATTACGGCAGTCTGTATAACACCCAGCTGATTTTTGATGCTGACGGTCAGCTATTGCTGAAACGGCGCAAGATTACGCCGACCTACCATGAACGCATGATCTGGGGGCAAGGGGATGCAGCCGGACTGACAGTGGCTGCAACCGCCGCTGGTCGGGTCGGCGCATTGGCTTGCTGGGAGCATTACAACCCGCTGGCCCGCTATGCGCTGATGACCCAGCACGAGCAGATTCATTGCAGCCAGTTTCCTGGCTCGCTGGTCGGCCCGGTGTTTGCCGACCAGATTGAAGTGACTATCCGCCATCACGCGCTGGAGTCGGGCTGCTTTGTGGTGAATGCCACGGGCTGGCTGACCGACGAGCAAATTGAGTCGATTACCCCGGACGAAAAACTGCAACAGGCGTTACGGGGTGGCTGCAACACGGCGATTATTTCCCCGGAAGGCAAGCATCTGGCTGCACCGCTGACCAGCGGTGAAGGCATGGTGGTCGCCGATCTCGACTTTGCCCTGATTACCAAACGTAAACGCATGATGGACTCGGTTGGGCATTACGCCCGTCCAGAGTTACTCAGCCTCGCCATTAACGACCAGCCTGCGCAGTATCGCCAGCCACTCGCCGCACCCGCGCTGACGTCTGCTGCTGTTCTTGTTCCGGGAGATCATGATGAATGCCTCAACTGAATCGCAGCAGCACTTGCTGACCGAACTGCAAACTCGTGGATTACGCCTGACGCACCCGGATCAACGCCACGTCAGCCGCCGGGGCGGTGCCGGGCCGTCGGATCATCAGGCGGTGACCATTAATGGCACCACGCTGATGGTGCCGATTTACAGTGAGTCGGCCTGGGAGTCGCCGTTTGCGGTCGCCAGTCTGGAGCAGGGTGAGCAAATCATCCGTCAGCAGGGCGGTCAGCAGATAACGCTTGCAGACGTCACCTTTGCCAGCTCGCCGGGGTTTTATTCCGGGGTGACTGCCGATGGCATTCCGTACTCACAGATTGCCACGTTGCACAGCCGCGATGTGCTGGCCACAACGGTATTGCAAACCTGCATTCGTTACGAAAGTCGCCGCAAGGCCTGCAAGTTCTGTTCGATTGGCCAATCACTGCAGGCCGGACGCACCATTGCCCACAAAACGCCGCAACAACTGGCCGAAGTGGCCAAGGCGGCGGTTGAACTGGATGGCGTCAAACACATGGTGATGACCACAGGCACTCCGGCGACAGCCGACCGTGGGGCCAGCGTCTTGTGCGACAGCGCCCGTGCGATCAAAGCCGCCGTTGATCTGCCGATTCAGGGTCAGTGTGAGCCACCGGACGATCCGGCCTGGTATCAGCGGATGAAAGACGCTGGCATCGACTCTCTGGGTATGCACCTGGAAGTCGTCACGCCGGAACTGCGGCAGCGCATCATGCCGGGCAAGGCCGAGATCAACCTCACCCAGTATATGCAGGCATTTAAAGACGCCGTGGCGGTGTTTGGTCGCGGTCAGGTCAGCACCTACATTCTGGCGGGACTGGGTGACAGCGCCAATGCCATTCTCGATATCAGCTATCGCCTGATAGAGATCGGGGTGTATCCGTTTGTGGTGCCGTTTGTACCGATTCGCGGCACACCGATGGAAGACCATCCGCCGCCCAGTGCGGAGTTTATGGAATCCATCCTCAAGCCGCTGGGCCAGCGTCTGTACCAGAGCAATCTGCTGGCCGCCGATATCAAGGCGGGTTGTGGCCGTTGCGGTGCCTGCTCAACCTTGTCCGGTTATGAGCAAGCGTTGTTGCAACCGGCCACAGTGGCAGCACAGCCCTTGTTGTTTTCCGGTACGTGCAGCTGATCTGAATTCATCCGTCATCTGTCACCCGCAGTGAGGAGTACCCCATGACCTATCCCGACTATTCCGACTACACCATCAAATGGGCAACCCTTCCCTGGGAAGTTGAGCAAGCCCATGCCTTGCGGCGTCAGGTGTTCTGTGAAGAACAGCAGTTGTTTGAAAAAGATGATCGCGACGCCACCGATGATCATGCACACCTGCTGGTGGCATTGGGCAGTTATGGCGGCTGGCACCAGCAAGTGGTGGGCACCGTGCGGATTCACCACCAAGGTGACGGGCTTTGGTACGGCTCCCGGTTGGCGGTCGATCCGGTTTTTCGCAGTCAGGGACAGCTCGGTACAACCTTGATCCAGTTGGCGGTCAGCAGTGCTCACGCACTGGGCTGCCAGTGTTTTATGGCAACGGTGCAGCAGCAGAATGAAGCTCTGTTCCAGCGGCTGAACTGGGCAACCCGACATTACGCAGTGTTGTTCGGGCAGCGGCACGCAGTGATGGAAGCGGATCTGGCGGCGTATCCGCCTTGCCACACCCCGAACAGCGGGTTTGTTTTGCGCGCTCGTCGCCAACCGCGCAATAGCGAATGCTGGGCCGGGCTGCTGGGCATGCCTGCCAGCGGCAGCGCCACTCAACAGGAGGCCAGATAATGTCGCGGCTAACGGAGTCGTTTACTTCCACGGATGCACCGGCCTTGCCAGCGCTGCTGGAAGCGGTACGCCAGCGCAGCGGGCTGGGAATGAAGCAGGATATCCGTCGCGTCAGTGCGCAGTTGCCGGATTTACCCGCCGACTGGCATCCCAATGGTGACGATACCGCCGCGATCCCCCTGGCAGCCAATGGCGGTCGGGGATATCAGTTGCTGGCGATTGAAGGGATGCAGGGGGAGCTGGTGGAACGGGATCCCTGGTTTGCTGGCTGGTGCGGTGTGATGGTCAATTGCAGTGATATTGCCGCCATGGGTGGACGCCCGGCAGCTGTGGTTAATGCCACCTGGAGTTCGGCAGAACCCGGTGTCGTGGAAGAAGTGATTCGCGGCATGCGTGCTGCGGCATTACATCTCGGCGTGCATATCGTTGGCGGACACACCAACGTACGCGCCGCTCACGCCAACCTGGCGGTCGCCATTGTTGGCCATGCCAATCGGCTATTGAGCAGTTTTGCTGCTCGTCCGGGCCAGATCCTGGTGGCGGCAATGGATCAGCGTGGCAGCTTTCGGGGCAACAGCCTGAACTGGAATGCAGCAACGTCCGCTCCGGCGGAGCGACTGCAAGGGGATCTGGCGTTATTGGCGGACATCGCCGACGCCGGACTGGCCGTAGCTGCCAAGGACATCAGTCAGGCCGGTTTGCTCGGGACCTGCACCATGCTGTTGGAAAGCGCTCGTTGCGGAGCGGTGATTGATCTGGCGTCGATTCCGAAACCAGCGTCAGTGTGCTGGCAAGACTGGCTATGCGCCTTTCCCAGCTATGGCTATTTACTGACCACCACAGCCGATCAGCTGGCCGAATTATTGGCCTGCTTTCATCGTCGTGATATTGCCGCTGCGGCGATTGGCAGGCTGACCGAAGGTGGCCAGTTAATGGTCGATTTTAATCAGCAACACGACATTTTTTACGATCTGACGCAACAACCGCTCACGGGTTTCTAGGAGCCTGACAGACTCCTGGCCGTTAGCCGTTAGCCGTTAGCCGTTAGCCGTTAGCCGTTAGCCGTTAGCCGTTAGCCGTTAGCCGTTAGCCGTTATCAGCAGACTATCGACATGCGTTTTTGACAGACGTTTTTTAAGGAGGGCTATATGCCTGCCGTTCATTTTTATCTGCGCTGGCCGGATGGCCAGGAAGAACAATGCTATTCACCATCCACCGTTTTGCAGCAGTACTTCCAGCCGGGCGACACCATGACGCTGGCGGAATTTGTGCAGCGTGCCGATCAGGCACTGGGACAAGCCAGCGAGCGAGTGGCAAGCAAGTACGGTTATTACTGCTCCAGCGCCGCTGACCAGTTAGCAGTGATCCAGCGTCGGGCCGCGAGCTACCCTGATCAGCAGGGCAGCATTGAAATCACGGCAATCCGGGAGTTGGGGGCGTCGTAATGGTTCCAGCAGTCAAGACGCAGAACCAAGCAGAGCAGGGCCAAATAGAGCAACAGCACAGAGAGATCGTTATGAGTACAGCAAGCAAACAGCATGTCGAGGTCGTTGTTATTGGTGGCGGCCAGGCGGGTTTATCGATGAGTTATGTCCTGCAGCAGGCAGGTTTGAACCATATCGTCTTGGAAAAGAACACCATCCTGCATGGCTGGAAACACGAGCGTTGGGATTCTTTTACCTTGGTCACGCCAAACTGGCAGTGCGATTTGCCTGCTCTGCCCTATGACGGTGACGATCCCCACGGGTTTATGAAAGGACAAGAGCTGGTGGCCTATCTGGAACGCTTCGCCAGCAAGGTGAATGCGCCCGTACGGGAAGGCGTAACGGTTAAACAGGTGGTCACCGACGAGCAGGGCCTGTATCACATCGCCACCAGTGACGGAGACTATACCGCTGATCAGGTGGTGGTATCGTCCGGGGGGTACCACATTCCGGTGATTCCGCGGATGGCAGAACGTCTGCCGGAAACGGTGCACCAGATCCATTCTGCCCAGTACAAACATGCCGCCGAGTTGCCGGATGGCGGTGTGCTGGTGGTGGGGTCGGGCCAGTCCGGTGCCCAGATTGCAGAAGACCTGCATCTGGAAGGTCGCCAGGTGTTTCTGGCTACTGGCGATGCCCCCCGTGTGGCCCGTTTTTACCGAGGCAAAGACGTGGTGGAATGGCTTGATGACATGGGCTATTACCAAATATCGGTGAATGAGCACCCGTTGGGTAGCAATGTACGGCAGAACACCAACCACTATGTCACTGGTCGTGATGGCGGTCGGGATATCGATCTGCGTCAATTTGCCATTGAAGGTATGGAGCTGTACGGGTTAATGACTGGCTGGGATGGTACGCAGCTGATATTTGAACCGAATCTGAATCACAACCTGCAAAGCGCCGACGATACCTACAACAATATCAATACACGGATTGACGCCTGGATCGAGAAGCAGGGTATCGAGACCGATATTGGCCCGTCGGTGTACCGCCCGGTCTGGCAGCTGCCTGAAGAGCGCACCCGCTTGAATCTGGCCGACTCTGGCATCTCGACCATCATCTGGTGTATTGGCTTCCGCCCGGAATTCAGCTGGCTTGATGCTGCGGTCTTTAATGGCCAGGGCCATCCGAAACACGAACGCGGCGTGACGCTACAGCCGGGTTTGTATTTTATCGGCTTGCCATGGTTACACACTTGGGGATCTGGTCGTTTTTCAGGGGTTCGTCAGGATGCCGAATACCTGTGTGAACGGCTGGTGAGTTACCAGCAACAACGGGATGCTAGCCAGCAGCAGGCGGCGGCTCCTCTTCCTGCCTGATAGGTACGGCCACCAAACCACCACGATTGCCAGCGCGATTGTACCAGTGGCGTCGTGGTTCTGTCTCTTCTGTGCGGGGGTTCATGACATCCGTTACACCATGTGTTGCTCGGCTCTTTTTATCTGTCTCCGCAGGTCAATCTGGCCTGTCTCGTATCTTTCATTAAAAAATACATATTAATCAATAACTTACTTGTTTTATTGGCAGTATTTAAAGAGCGGTGTTGGCGAACTTGAAAAGGACGCGTCATTTCGCGGCATTCGCCGCCTTGCCCTGATCACCGGCAACAGTCGCGCAGAGTTGTGCAGGATTAAATAGATGTCCTCTATATAACAGCGGTATGTAAGTTGAAGTGTCTTGGCGCAGATAAATGCAACCAATTTATGCCATTTTTAGTTGATTAGTATCATTTTTGTGTGCGATTCGAGGTTTTTTTAGTTTCGTTTATATTGATAGACAATCTTACATTGCCCGGTGGCATTAGCGGCTGTATTTTGGCGCCTATCAAATGCAACTAATGTTTTGGGTCGTTTCTCATCCCGGGAAACAGGCCCGCGAGTTGGTTCGACGGATCGGCGCTTTGCCAAGGAGAACGTATGCTGCCTATAGCAGTCGCTGCGGTGATTTTGTATTTCATGTTTTACAATGTGCTTTATAAAAAGGCTAAGTCTTCTGCTGCGATGACGGATGCAAAGGCGGTGAATATTGCCGGCAGTTTGCGGATGTTGACGCAGCGCTGTATGAAGTGTCATTTGATGGTGGGTGCGAACCTGAATCCTGATACCGCGATGTCACAACTTGAAGCTGCCATCAAGTTGTTTGATAAGCGTCTGGAATTGCTGAAAAAATACGCCCCGTCAGAGGAAATCAAGTACCTGACCAAGCGTGTGGAGCAAGAATGGACAGCGCATCGCGTGCGTTTGCTGGGAACGCCGGACAAGCGTAAAGCCGTCAGCTTGCTACGTGAAAACAACGATTTATTGGAAATGTGTGATGACCTGGTTAACGGCATTGCGCATGCGTCACATAAAAAACTCACCAGTCTGGTGAATGTGGCCGGGCGTCAGCGCATGTTGTCCCAACGGATCGCCAAAAACTGTGTCGCCATTCACTGGGGGTTGGGTTCGGATGACGTTCACCAGGAATTTCGCTTGGCCATCAAAATGTTTGATGAGTCGATGGACAGCTTGATGTCTTCTCGTTTTAATTCTCCCAGAGTTGCACTGGCGCTGGAGCAGGCCTCCAATCGCTGGAAAAGTTATCGGCCCCAGTGTAATGCCGCTTGTTCAGGGTCTTGCATACCACAAAATGTCTACCAGATTACCGATGCGGTGCTGGAAAAAATGGACAACATCACTGGCATGTACGAAGAGATTGCTGATAACTGAGCGGTCAGTCGTGGCAACCTCTGCCTGAACGGTACGGGGATTACCAATAGGATATGACCGCAGGAAAAACGAACCACACCGCGCACCGGGAGGGGAGCAGCCACTTGCTCGGTGTGTATACGCTTGGTTCGCCAATTTTTGCCTTATTTCCCCATCTCCTTTCCTGCTTTCTCTCACGTCTCACGTCTCGCGCCTCACGCCAATGCTGATACTCTGTTGATGCTAGGTTGATACTCTGTTGATGCTATTTTTAGCAGTCCCTTGACCTGACGTCGGCTTGAACTTGTATGCTACAGCATGAGTCATCGCTACCGCGTATGCGCTGGTGATGTGACATAACCGTTTGGGAGCAACAGGATGGACGCAAGTTTCTGGCATGCAAAATGGGAGCGGGGAGAAATTGGTTTTCACAACAGTGAAGCCAACCCTGCACTGATTCGATGTTACGACCATCTGGGTCTGGAGCAAGGGCAACGGGTGTTCTTGCCTTTGTGTGGTAAAACCCTGGATATCGCCTGGTTGCTGGACAAGGGCCTTCGGGTCGTCGGGGCGGAACTGAGTGAGAAAGCCATTCAGGGGCTGTTCCATGAGCTGGGAGTGGAGCCGGCTATTCGCCAGGTCGGGTCTCTATTGCTTTACCAGGCGGAAGCGCTTGATATTTTTGTGGGCGATATTTTTGATCTCAGTGCCGATGTGCTGGGTGCGGTTGATGCCATTTACGACCGCGCCGCACTGGTTGCCTTGCCGCCCGCTCTGCGTCAGCAATATACCGTGCATCTTCGAACGATTACCGCCACCGCCAGGCAACTGGTGATTTGTTACGAATACGATCAGGCGCAGCGGAATGGCCCGCCTTTCTCTGTTGCCAGTGAAGAAGTGCATCAGCACTACGATGACTATTACCGCTTGTCACTGCTGGAAACCCAGGACGTGGCAGGGGTGATGAAAAACCGGTTGACGGCGCATGAGACGGTTTGGGCGTTGCAGCCACTGGTGTAACACCGGTGGCCTGCGATGGTATCAGTGCTCTGGCAAGTTGTGGAACAGGGTTTCCAGCAGCTTGTTCAGGCGTTTGATCTGGGCATCACTCATACCTTTGAAGCTTTCGCGGAACAGGTCGTGGGTGACCAGCTGGATTTTGCTAATGGCTTCGCGACCGGCGTCGGTAATAATAACTTCTGTTACCCGGCCATCATCACTTTTCTGGCGGGTGTCGACCAGTCCGTCGTCCTTCATGCGATAGACGGTTTTGGTCACGGTTGGCAATTTGGCAACCGCATGAATGGCGATTTCGGTAATGCTCGATATGCCTTCTTCTTTGAGGATAAACAGGATGCGCCAGCGTGGAATATCCAGATTGATCTTCTTCAGGGACTTTTCCATGGCCAGTACATAGCGGCCGTGAACCCGGGCCAGCCAGTAAAAAGGGAAATCTTCTTTATGAAAGTCTTCACTGGCGGGGTTGTAGCGTTGACTGCGGGGTGATCGGATGGGCTTGGTCATTCCGGCTCTCAGGCGTGGGGTCTGCAGAAACTGTACAAAAGTTTTACATGCACAGTCAATGAAACCGGCTCAAGGGTGCCCCCTAAAACCACTGCTCGCGACAGGGCGCGCCATTACCCAGGTGGCTTCGTCCTTAGCCGGACACGGGTAAATAAAAAGGGAAGCACCGCCGATCACCCGGTAACCGATGAAGGATGGGGGAGGGGTGTTGGGTGAAAAGCGACCAGTGTCAGCCTTTCACCGCAGCGATGCTTCCAAAACCGTATTACCAAAACCGTGCGGCCGGCATGTATTACCAGCTCGGGCCTTTCTCCGATTCCATTTTGCGTACCATGGCGTTAAAAAATTTGTTGGCGAAACCACTGTCCTTGATCAGCATCTGGGTCAGGTCGGCACAGCGCTGACTGATGGCTTCTTCCAACAGGTTGTCTTCACCACCCAGGGCGCCAGCCGTGACCTGGATTTCGGCCGCACGCTGGACAGTCCAGAGCAGGAACAGGGTGCGTTCAATGTCCATTTCACCAACGGCAATGCCGTGATTCCGCAGTACCAGAATATGCTTGTCGCCCAGGCTGGCGAGCATGCGCTGTTTCTCTTCCTGGAACAGGGTAATGCCTTCAAACGCATGGTAGCCCACGCGCCCGAACAGCTGGGCACCATAAAAGTCGTTATGGGTAAAACCGATTTTTTTCTGTGCTATGGCAGAGACTTCATTGGTATGCGTGTGAATCACGCAGTGGATGTCTTCACGTGCCGCATGGATGGCACCGTGCAGGGCGAACCCGGCCGGGTTGGCATCGTAGGGTGAATCATCCAGCTTGTGGCCATCAACGTCGACCTTGAGCAGATTGGCCGGTGTTATTTCGGTGTAATTGAGACCAAATGGATTGACCAGGTACTGATCGCCCTGGGCTGGCAGACGGGCTGAGATATGGTTGAAAATGGTTTCAGTCCAACCAAAAAAATCGATCAGGTGGTAACAGTGGGCAAGTTTGATACGCAGTGCCCATTCCTCTTCACTGCAGTTATCCGGGCGGGCGATGGTCTGTTGCATGGGATGTTCCTTTTACTGTGCGGTGTTCTGAATAGGGTTGGGGTTGGTCTGAGACGCTGTGCGCGACAGGAATTCGGCCAATGCCAGAACGTGTCGTGTGGTCGGCATGGCAATGCCATTTTTTTCGGCCAGCTCGACCACGGCGTGACCAATGGTCGCCAGCTCCAGCGGAGCGCCGGCTTCAAAGTCTTGCAGCATGGAAGTTTTGACACTGCCCATGCTGGTTCCCATGGCCATAATCGTGGCTGGGTCAAAACGAATGCGAGCACCATGGGAGGCGGCTGCCAACAAGGTTTCGTCCAGCATGCGACGCACCAGTGGTTGCAAATGCGGATCGGAGTAGAGCTGTTCCAGCGTTGCGCCACTGACGACGGACAAGGGATTGGAGGTCAGGTTGGCGATTACCTTGGTCCAGATCTGGTCACGGATAGTGTCACTGGCGCGGGCTTCAATACCGGCCTGTTCAATCACCCGCCGCACCTGTTCCAGCCGGTCTGTCAGCTGGTGGGTAATCTCCCCCATAATCATCAGATGCGGGTTGCTCGCAGCAACAATTCCCGGAGCCTTGCGGGTCGCCGTGATAAACACCACGCAGCCGATCAGATGCTGTTCGGGCACCAGTCGATTCAATTCGCCGTCGGGATCGATGGCATCAATCCGGTCGTTGGCAAAACGGCTGTCGATACCACGAAAATACCACCAGGGCAGTCCGTTCACGACGGGAATGACCACGGTGTCGGCATGTATCATTGGCTGTATCTGTTCAAATATGGCCTGCAGGGCAGGGGCTTTGGTGCACACCAGAATCAGATCCTGGGGGCCAAGCGCCTGGGCAGAATGACTGGCATTGACGGCGACCTGATGCTGGCCGTCGAGATCGGTCAGTTGCACACCGTGGTGTTGCAGCTGCTTCAGGGTCGCTCCCCGTGCCAGTACATTAACGGGCTGTCCTGATGCGGCCAGACGGGCGGCGAGCGTGCAGCCGATCGCTCCGGCACCAGCAATACAGATGCGCATAACATATCTTCCGATAAAAAGTGGGTAGTCCCGCCTGGGCGGGTGCTGTCTTTATCCGGATTGGTTATCCAGATGGGTTGTCTGGTCAAGTTGCCCGGATTAGCTGGAGAGCAACTCCTGGTGTTTGCTGGCCAGACCCAGATACGCTTCGATGACCCTGGGGTCGTTGGCCAGTTCAGCCGCTGGCCCCTGCATGGCAACCTGACCACCTTCCAGCACGTAGGCGTAGTCGGCCACTTTGAGGGCGGCGCGGGCATTCTGTTCAACCAGCAGGATCGACACTCCCTGGCGGCGCAGGTCGGCAAAGATGCGGAAGATTTCTCGCGTAATCAGGGGGGCTAGCCCAAGGCTGGGTTCGTCCAGCATCAATAGCCTCGGTTTGCCCATCATGGCGCGGCCAATTGCCAGCATCTGGCGTTCGCCACCGGACAGCGTGCCAGCCTGTTGCTGGCGGCGCTCCCATAGGCGAGGAAACAGGCTGTAGACTTCGGCCAGGGTTTGTTCGTAGCTGTCGTCACCATTGCGATAGCGCAGGAAGGCACCGAGCAACAGGTTGTCCTCGACACTCATGGTGTTGAACAGCTCGCGTTTTTCCGGTACCAGGCCCAAGCCGCGTCCGACCAGGGTTTCGATTTCAGGGCTGACGTAGTCCTGACCATCAAAGTGGATATTACCCTTGGAGGGCAGCATGCCGATGATGGCAGACAGCAGGGTGGTTTTACCGGCCCCGTTGGGGCCAATCACGGTCACCAGCTGGCCTTCTTTCAAGGTCAGGTCGATGCCGGTGAGGGCTTCCACCTTGCCATAGGCAACACGTAAACCACGTACATCAAGCAGCGCGGTAGAATCAGTCATGGTGTTGGCATGCTCCTGAGGGTGGTTGGTGGCAGTCGAGGTGCGGCGGGACGTTTTCATTCTGCACCTCCCAGATAGGCTTCCAATACTGCGGGGTTGGTCTGAATTTCTTCTGGTAACCCCTCGGCAATTTTTTCGCCAAATTCCATCACCACGATGCGGTCAACCAGTCCCATCACAAAGTCCATGTCGTGTTCAACCAGCAGGATGGCGATGCCTTCGGTCTTCAACTTCTTGATCAAATCCGACAACGCCTGCTTCTCCTGAAAGCGTAAACCGGCGGCGGGCTCATCCAGCAACAGCACGCAGGGATCGGCGCAGAGGGCGCGGGCAATTTCGAGAATGCGTTGCTGACCCAGTGCCAGACTGCCGGCTTCCTCGTAGAGGTAAGCACCAAGACCAACGCGTTCCAGCTGATGTTTGGCCTCTTTTAACAACCGTTGCTCTTCTTCTCGCTCCAGATGCAGAGAGGCGCTGATCACTCCTTGGTTGCCTCGCATATGGGCACCCAGGGCAACGTTTTCCAGCGCTGACATGGCCGGTAGCAGCTTGACGTGCTGGAAGGTACGGCTCATGCCCATGGAGGCGACGGCACGGGAATTTTTGCCTTTCAGACTTTGGCCAAGGAAGCGGACTTCACCCTCGGTTGGGGTGTCGACTGACGATAGCTGGTTGAACATGGTACTCTTGCCGGCACCGTTCGGGCCGATCAGGGCAAGTACTTCTCCGGCATGCAGTTGCAGGTTCATCTTGTTGTTTGCCACCAGGCCACCAAAACGGCGCGTGACATTCATGGCTTCCAGTACCAGCGTCCCCTGGGCTGGTAACGGTCGTCGGGGTAAATCGGCGGCGGCATCATTGACGACGAGGCGGGTATCGGCCTGATAGCGGGCCGGTATCAGGCGGATGACCAGAGACCACAGTCCGCCGGGGGCGCGTTGCATCATGAATACAATCAGCAAGCCAAACACAATGCTTTCGTATTGACCGTCACTGCCCAACAGTATGGGTAGCAGATCTTGCAGCCATTGTTTCAGCATGGTGAGCACACCGGCACCCAACAAGGCTCCCCAGACACTGCCAACACCACCAATCAGAGCCATAAACAGGTAGTCGATACCCATGCTCAGGCCGAAGGGGGTCGGGTTTACAAAGCGTTGGGTGTGGGCATAGAGCCAACCGGACAAGCCTGCAAATAACGCTGAAATAAGGAAAACCGCCATTTTGGAACGGAAGGTGTTCACTCCCATCGATTCCGCCATCAGCTGGCCGCCTTTAAGGGCACGAATGGCACGTCCTTCCCGTGAATTCAGCAAATTGCGGCTGATCAGAATGGCGCCTGTTACTGCCGCCCAGATCAGGTAGAAAATTTTCTCTCCCTTGTCGAGGCTGATACCGAACAGTTGCAGTGACGGCAAGCCACTGACGCCGGTATGGCCACCCATGGAGGAGAGGGTGCCAAACAGGTAATAGAGTGAAATACCCCAGGCAATTGTACCTAACGGCAGATAGTGACCAGAGAGCTTCAAAGTGAGCGCGCCAAGCAGCAGTGCTACCACAGCGGTTAGCAGCAAGCCAAACACCAGGGCGATCCAGGGAGAACCGGCGGTCCATGCCAGCCACTCCGGCAGCTGCTGGGTGGTGGTCAGATAGGCCGTGGTGTAAGCCCCGAGGCCGACAAACGCGGCCTGACCAAAGCTGGTCATACCGCCGACGCCCGTAAGCAGCACCAGTCCGAGTACAACCAGGGCATACAGGCCGATGTAGTTCAGCAGGGTAATCTGGTACGAGGGTAAAACCAGCGGTGACAGAATCAACAGTACCAGTCCCAGCAGCATCATATTGCGTGGCTTGATCATTCGTCGTCCTCCACGTGGTGGCTGGTCATCGAGCGCCAGATCAGGAATGGAATAATCAGGGTGAATACAATAATTTCCTTATAGGTGCTGGCCCAGAACATGGAAAACGCTTCAATCATGCCAACCGCAACCGCACCGATGGCGGCGATCGGATAACTCACCAGTCCGCCAATAATGGCACCCACAAACCCTTTCAGGCTGATGATGAAACCGGAGTCGAAGTAGAGGGTGGTGATCGGCGCAATCAGAATGCCGGAAAGAGCACCGATAAACGCCGCCAGGGCGAAGGTAGCCTTGCCTGCAAAAACCGGGGAAATACCGAGCAGACGGGCACCGGTACGGTTCACCGCTGTTGCCCGTAATGCCTTGCCATAGAGCGTGCGTTCAAAGGCCACAAACAGGGTAATGATCAGCAGGATGGATACCAGGATGACCCAGAGTGTCTGGCTTTTCAGCATTACCGGGCCAAGCGCAAAACTGCTGTCGGAAAATGGCTGGGTACGAGCGCCCTCCGGGCCAAACAACAGCAGACCCACGCCTACCATCGAGACGTGAACAGCAATCGACACAATCAACAGCACCAGCGACGGCGCGTCGGCCAGCGGCTGAAAAAATATCCGGTACATGATGGGACCAAGAGGCACCATTAACGCCAGGGTGAGCAATGCCTGGAATGCCATCGGCAGTTCAGCCAGCGGCAGGGTTTGCATCAGAATCACCATTACCACGGCGTAACCGACCTTGAGCACCATGTGTTGGATTTTGCGGCTATTGATGCGGGTGCGCAGCTGGTCATAAAGATCCATGCCGCAACTGACCAGCATCAGTGCCAGCAGCAGCCATTCGACGGAAGGTGTTTTGCCCAATTGAATGGCGGCCATGGTAAGTGCACCGAAGGTGACAAATTCACCTAACGGTATCAGCAGGATGCGGGTGACGGTAAACACCAGCAAAATCGACAGTGCCAGCAAGGCATAAATAGCCCCATTGGTTAAGCCATCCTGCCCCAGCAAAACGGCGATCTGAAAATTCATTGCTTCTGAGTCCTTGAGTTACTGAGAAAACATGGCCTGGCGGGCGGGCCAACAGCAGTATTTTTTTAGGTATGGGGTCGTTCAGGCGCAAACGATGAAACGTTTGCGCCGGGAGCACGCAGCCTTACTTGACCAGTTTCCAATCACCGTCCTTAACGATAATCAGTTCACGGCCACGCTCATCAAAGCCACTGTGGTCTGCCGGAGTGATGTTGTACACCCCCTGGGTCGCAGCCATTTCGGTGGTTTTTTCGAGGGTGTCACGCAGAGCGGCACGAAACTCGGCGGTGCCGGGTTTGCCCGACTTGAGTGCTGTTGGAATGGCATGCTCCAGCAGTAAACCGGCGTCATAGACGTTACCACCAAAGGTCGCCGGGCTGTTGCCATACATACGCTCGTAGTCGGAGACGTATTTCTGGGCAATTGTTTTTGATGGGCTGTCTGGTACTTCATCCAGAACCAGCATCAGGCTGGCGGCCAGAATGGTGCCCTCAACCGCTTTGCCTCCGAGGCGCAGGAATGGATCCAGGGCAGCACCGTGAGTCTGGTAAATCTGGCCCTTGTAACCCTGATCCTTGAGAGTGGTTTGCGGCATCACCGACGAGCTGCCCGGCGCGGCAATCAGTACGGCATCCGGGTTGGTCATCAGGACTTTCAGGCATTGGCCAGTGATGGAGGTGTCCTGGCGCTGGAAGTGTTCGTTGGCAACGATCTTGATGCCAGCGGCATCCGTCAGGCCTTTCATAACCTTTGACCAGTTTTCACCAAAGGGGTCGGCGGTGCCGATCATACCGATGGTTTTGACGCCGGTCTTTTTCATGTGATCGACCAGTGCGGCAGCGATCAGATCGTCATTCTGGGTGGTTTTGAAAACCCATTTTTTTTGTTCCGTCATTGGTAGCACAACTGCGGCAGTACCGACCGGAGCCAGCATCGGCGTACCGGATTCGGCAGCAAACTGGATCACACCCATGGCGTTGCCGGAGCCGCTTGGGCCAATGATGGCATCCACATGTTCATCATCGATCAGCTTTTTGAAGGCTTTTACGGTGGCGGTTGGGTCGCTGCCATCATCCAGGGGAATGTAGCGGATGCGTTCGCCGCCAGCGGAATCCGGCAGCAGGGCGACGGTGTTTTTCTGCGGGATCCCCACCAGGGCAATCGGACCGGTGGCTGAGGTAACGACCCCGATCTTGATTTCCGCCTGGGCAATAGAACAGCCCAAAGAGGAAGCGAGTACCAGAGTGGTTAGCAGTTTCTTCGACAGCATGACGATCTCCATAGGATGGCAAGGTTGTTTCGTTGTAGGTCGCGACCCTGATTCTGTATGCAGAGTTGCGCGGTGTTGTTTCAGTGCCTTGCGAGCTGGGTAAATAGACCCCTCAGTGTCGAGAGGGGGCGAGTATCTCATAGCAGCATGTGTGCCAGAAAATTTTGGTGCGGCCTGTTTCAGCGTCGCCATCGGGCCTGTTGTCAGTATGGCCGGGTATTGGTCTGAGGGCATGCTGGCATGTTTTTTAGTAGAAAATTCGAGTAAATACGGGCGTTTAGGTGGCATCGGCAATGGATTCTCTGACGCTTGTTTTTATTGTTTTTAATGACGTAAAAGGTGACAATTTTTTTTGAGAAAGTAAAGTTTTACCAAGCTTTGATGGCGATTTCTGGTTGGTGTTTCAGGATCTTTAAAAAGCTGGATAGTCTCTTTTATTTTAAAAAATAACTTATAAATCAATTAGTTATTTATTTTAATGGGATTTTTCGGGTTGGTTTTCAAGGGATTTAAAATGCACCAAAATGATACATTTGAAGCTTTTATGCACCTTGTTGATTCTTGGTAAAATAATTGAATTTTCAATTGACATAAATTTTAAATTTGGTGATTTTATAAAGGCAACAGGGGAGCATGAAGACAGACTTTAGCCTCCCCGGTTAACTCACCAAGGGTACATCTCATGTCAATACTGATTGCTGCTTTGAACCTCACCTCGGCTGATCGCTTTGCTGCGGCTCCGACGGTTGTGGTCAAGGACACGATCGATATCGCCGGTCACCCGACCAGGGCAGGCAGTCGGGCACTGGAGCTGGCACCCGTAGCGCAGCAGCATGCTGAGGTGGTTGATCGGCTGCTGGCTAACGGTTGGAAGATTAACGGCAAGGCTAACCTGCATGAGCTGGCATTCGGTACCACCGGTGTGAACCACTGGACCGGAACAGCAAATAATCCACGCTTTCCCGGCCTGATTCCCGGTGGCTCTTCCAGCGGTTCTGCCGCTGCGGTGGCTGCCGGGTTGAGCGCTGCCGGGGTGGGTACGGATACCGGCGGCTCGGTTCGTATTCCAGCGGCTTGTTGTGGCGTGTTTGGTCTCAAGCCCAGTTATGGTCGCGTCAGCAGAGCCGGGGTTATGCCTGCCGAGTCAACCCTGGATTGCGTAGGCCCTCTGGCGCGGGACATGCCAACATTGACGGCCGTTATGGAAGCGATCTGTTGTGATTTTGTGGCACTGCAACCCGACGCCCCCGCGTTGGCTAATCTGCGTTTGGGCATGGTGGTTGAGCTCAATGCCAGCGCAGCGGTAAAGCACACCGTTGAGGCCGCTATAGCGGCGACGGACCTGCCGCTTCATCTGGTCACTTTGCCAGGTATGGAGCAGGCCTATCAGGCCGGTATGAGCATTATCAATCGTGAAAGCTGGCGCGCCTGCCAGCATTTGCTGGCGTCTGGCCTGATCGGGGACGACGTCGCCCAGCGTTTGCTGGCAGCGGGTCAGACCACGGATCAGGAATTGGCTCTGGCAGAGCAGGTTCGAACTGAATTTTCGGCTGCGGTTGACGCCTTGTTGACCGATTGCCCGGTGTTGGCATTACCCACCATGCCGGATTGCCCGGTATCGATAGAAAACGCTGCCGATACGCGAGCGTTACTGGGTATGACTGCTTTTGTACGACCTTTTAATCTCAGTGGCCACCCGGCCATCAATATTCCCTTGCTCAGTGAGGACGGACTGCCGGTGGGTTTACAGCTGGTGGCCGCCAGGGGAGCTGACGAACTGCTGTGTGCAGTGGCAGCGCTGATAGCCAGTCGGATAGCCAGTCAGATAGCCACTCGAAACAACGAACAGTAACAGGAGACCAGAGAGTCATGTCTGGATATCAGATCGATAAATCCCTCTGGGGTGGGGCGGCATTTGACGCCTTGTTGGACGAGGTGCGTCAGCGCCGACATGAGTTCGAGAGTCAGCGTTATCTCTCTCAGGACATCGTTGAACGTTTCCGCCAGCTTGGCGTTTACCGCGCCATGGTGCCAAGAGCGCTGGGGGGCGACGAGCGCAGCCCGGTTGAATTTTTGCAAATGGTGGAAGCCATCGCCGCTGCGGACGGGTCGGCCGGATGGGTTGCCAGTTTTGGCATGAACCCGGCTTATTTGGCGGCGCTGCCGGTAGCGACCATCGACAAGGTGTGGGCCGACGGCCCGGATGTGGTGTTTGCGGGGGGGATTTTTCCGACCCAGCCGGCGCGGCGAGTGGCGGGCGGTTATATCGTCAGTGGGCGCTGGAAATTTGGCAGCGGTTCGATGGGGGCGTCGCTGATCGGAGTCGGCATCCAGCCGGAGTCTGGTGAGCCTCTGCCACGGATGGCAGTCATGCCTGCTGATCAGGTCACTATTGAACCCAATTGGGACGTTATCGGCATGGTCGGAACCGGCTCTCACGACATGGTGGTGGATGAGGTATTTGTACCAGAAGACTGGACGTTTGTGCGCGGTGGCAAACCTAATATCGAGTCCGATTTTTTCACTTATCCGAGTCTTTCGTTTGCGGCCCAGGTGTTGTCTGTCACCACGGCTGGCCTGGCGCGTGAGGCTCTGGACGTGGTTCAGGGCATGGCCGCTGGCCGCCAGTCAGTAACCGGTGCGCCGAATCTGGGCGAGCGTGAATATGTCCAGATTGAGATCGCCAAGGCCGAAGCCAAATTACGCTCATCACGGGCCTTTTTCTATCAGGTCACTGAAGACGCCTGGAAGACGATCCAGGGCGCTGAAAAACCGTCTCGTGAGCAGGTCAGCCTGATTCGCCTGGCGACCAGCAACTTGACGCATGAATGCGCCGAGGCGATTCGTATTGCCTATCAGGTCGCGGGCATGACCAGCACCTACAACGACCATCCGCTGTCGCGCATTGTGCGTGATTCGATGATGGCCACCCAGCACGCCTTTATGGGTGCCATTACCTACAAAAACGCCGGGGCCATGTTTTTTGGACATGATCCGCTGCCTGGCTACCTCTGATACCGGACTGGAGATATCACCATGACTGACAAGAAACCCCTGCGCGTACTGTTCTGCATGGGCATTAACCAGAACTTTATGGATGCCCCACGGGAAGAACAGCTTGATGTCTGGGCGGCCTTTGGCGAGATGTGGAACGCTATTCACGATATGGATGGTGTGACCGTGATCGGCAATATGGACGACGATCAAAGCATGGTTGGCCCCTCTTCCGGCTATCCGTGGACCACCTACCTGATGGCCGACGTTGCCGATTACGACACTGTAGTGGCCTGCTGCAACCTGTTCCGCAGCACCGCCGTTGGCGCGACCCCGTACAAGTTATGGCGCTACGCCAAAGTAGAAGCGCGTACCGGTCGTGAACTGATCGTCCAACGCAGTTGAGGATACCGGGATGAACGAGATCGAGCGCACCGAGTTTGCCGAGATCCGGCAACGCCTGATTGCCCTGGAAGATGAGCAGGCCATTCGGAGCTGTATCAGCCGCTACATGGATCTGTGTGATGTGCTGGATAGCAGTACACCACTGGCCCAGCTGGCGGATCTGTTCAGCGAAGATGCCATCTGGGAAGGCAAGGGTGGGCGTTATGCCAACAGTTTTGGTGGCCATCAGGGCCGTGACGCGATTGTGGCGATGCTGGGTAAGTATTGCGTGGAACCGCCGCATTTTGCTCTCAACGTCCACTACCTCAGTTCCGAGCTGATTGTGGTGGATGGCGATCAGGCCCACGGCAGCTGGAACATGATTCAGGTATCCACGTTCAGCGCCGGTGGTTCGCACCTTAACAGCGCTCGACTCGAAATCGATTTTTGCAAGGAGCTGGGTCAGTGGCGCATTGCCCACTTCCAGACTCGCAACCTGTTCAGCCGCCCGGTGAGCCATTGGCAAAGCGATGAACCGCTGCCGGTGCCGGACAAGTAACCCGGTTCCGCCGTTCACCTGACTGCCTGCCAACACCGGCCATTAACAAGAGACAAGCACCATGAGCGAATTGATAGAGTTAGCCAACATCAGTCTGAAAGCGGCTGAGATGGTCGAAGAAGGACGCGTCCACAAGTCGCTGTACTCCGACCCGGCAATCTTCGAAGAAGAACTGGATAAAGTGTTCAACAACACCTGGGTGTTTGTCGGGCATGACAGCGAAGTGCCAGACTCGGGCAGCTTCAAAACCTCGTTTGTCGGTCGGCATCCGGTGATTCTGACCCGCGACCGCAAGGGTAATCTGCACGTATTGCAAAACCGCTGCCGTCACCGTGGGGCCACGGTGTGTGAAGGCCGCAAGGGTAAAACCAAAGCGCTCACCTGTCCTTACCATGGCTGGGGTTATGGCCTCGACGGCTCATTACGGGCATTACCGAAGCCGGAAGAATACGACGGCGTGTTCGACAAAAAAGACATGTCGCTGGAAAGCCTGCGCTTCGACACCTATCAGGGCATGGTGTTCGCCACGTTTAACAACGACATCGAACCTCTGCCCGACTTTCTTGGTGGCGCCAAAAAATGGATTGATCTGTTTGCCAAGCAAGGCGGCGGCTATCCGATGAAAGTACTGGGTGAGCACCGCTTCAACTTTCCGGGTAACTGGAAAATCCAGCTGGAAAATACCACCGACGCCTACCATTTTCCGATCGTTCACAAGTCATTTGTCAGCTCCCTGGATGATGCCACGGCGGATATTTTTGACTTCCTCGACGGCGAAGGGTTTGTTGAAGACCTCGGCCACGGCCACAGCGTCATGGTGATGATCCCGGAGCTGGTTGACCTTGAAGCGGATCTTGACCAGCCGATTCCAGCGCGCTTTGAAGCCTTGGCTCAAGCCCTGCGTGACGAAGGCCGAAGCGATGATGAAGTAAAAAAACTGGTGCGTGCTGCCCACGGTACTGGCTTTAACCTCAACCTGTTCCCGAACGTTTCCTGCTCGATGGCCTTCTTCCGCGTGTTGCGCCCGGTCAGTGTGAATGAAACCGAAATTCAGCACGTAGCGCTGGGTGGCGACGGTGCCCCGCAAGCCTTTAATCGCAAGCGTATGCGCCTGCACGAACATTTTCAGGGGCCAATGGGTTTTGGTACGCCGGACGATGGCGAAGCCTGGGAACGGGTACAAAAAGGCTCCATGGCGGGTAACGATGGCTGGATTCTGGTGAACCGGGGTATGACCCGCTTGCGGACTTCCGCCGACGGTAATCCACAAGGGGCGGTGTGTTCTGAAACCGGCATGCGAGCGGCGTATCGGCAGTACAAGAAAGTCATGTCCGCCGCCAGCGTAACAGCACAGCCAGGGGAGTAATAAATCATGAAATCCAATACCGAGTTGCTGGCCAAGGTCACTGAATTTATCGGCTATGAAGCGGATTTGCTGGATCACAAGGGCTATCAGGAATGGTTGTCGCTGTGGACCGCTGCCGGTCTGTACATCGTGCCCACTGACCTGAACGAAAGCGACTATCTCAACAGCCTGAATCTGGCACTGGACGACGCCGACATGCGCCGTATGCGAGTGGCGCGGCTGGAAAATGGTGAATCGGTTTCGGCTGATGCGGTGGGTTACACCGTGCGCATGATGTCCCGTATTCGTGTTCTCGAAGCCGACGAAAACCAGGTGGTTGTCCGCTGTGCCATGACGCTGAACGAGCTGCGTCACGGCAAGCTGGTGACTTACCCGGCCAACATTGAGTACCGCCTGAAGCCCACCAGTGATGGTTTTTATATCGACCAGAAAGTTGTGAAGCTGCTGCATGCCGACGGCTTCTTGCGCACAGTCAGCTTTATTTTCTAACGATCGATCGGTAACCGCGAAAGGATAACTCCATGACGGATTCTGTAACGACTCAGGTTGCCCTGGTGACCGGTGCTGCCCAGGGGCTGGGCAATCATATTGCCCGGCGTCTGCATGGCGCTGGTTACAAGGTGGTGCTGAGTGATATTCATCTGGCCGCCGCCCAGGCCGCTGCCAGTGAACTGGATATCAGTGGTGAAACAGCGATGGCGGTGGCCCTCAACGTCGCTCACAAATGCGATTTTGAGAGCGCCCTCGCGGTGGTACTGGAACAGTGGGGTAGCCTGCAGGTTCTGGTCAATAACGCTGCGGTCACCCGTGCTACTCCGGTGATGGATATCACCCTTGAAGAATTTAACCAGGTGGTGAATATCAACCTCGGCGGCACCTTTGCCGGTTGTCAGGTGCTGGGCGGTTACATGGCCAAACAAGGCTATGGCCGCATTATCAACATGTCATCGCTGGCCGGACAGAACGGCGGCACCAGTACCGGTGCTCACTATGCGGCCTCCAAGGGCGGCATTCTGACCCTCACCAAGGTGTTCGCCAAAGAACTTGCTGGCGGCGGTGTCACCGTCAACGCCATCGCCCCTGGGCCGATCGATTCTCCGATGGTGAAAGCCCTCGTACCGGCAGAGCGCCTGCCTGGCCTGTTGGCCAACATCCCGGTCGGAAAACTCGGCGACGCCGATTTTATTGGCGATGTGGTCGTGCAGCTGGCCAGCCCGCAAGCCTACTTCACCACCGGTACTACCTGGGATGTGAACGGCGGCTTGTTTATGCGCTAAACGATCGCCTCAAACCCGACCTGATAGCCGTGAGAGTGGCTTGCTTGACTTGCCACTCCCAGGCGCGGGCTTGCCCGAGAAACACCACACAACAAGGCTTTTTCTTGCGACCAAGCCGCACAATTTCGACAGTAAAACCGGCGTGGCCGGATGGAGAATACACATGACAGACGAGCTGCTCACGGTCGTCGTCCGCAAGCGCGAACAGCACACTCCAGGTGTTATTACCCTGGAGCTGGTCGACCCACAAGGCCAGCCGCTGCCCGGTTTTGATGCCGGTGCCCATATCGATTTGCATCTGGGTGATGATCTGATTCGTCAGTATTCACTGTGTAACGACCCGGCTGACGTCTCCGCCTATCGGGTGGGTGTATTAAAAGATCCCGCTTCTCGTGGTGGCTCTGTTGCTGTGCACGAGCGTCTGTTTGAAGGCACCGAACTGCAAATCAGCGCTCCGCGTAACCTGTTTCCGTTGGCTCAGACGGACGGCCGTTCGATTCTGATCGGTGGCGGCATTGGCATCACTCCGATGATCGCCATGGCTTATGCCCTGCACGCCGCCAACAAACCGTTTGAGCTGTGGTACTGCGGTCGCTCCCGCAGCTCCTGCGCGTTTATCGATGACCTCACCAGCAGCGCCTTTGCCGAGCAGGTGCACTGCCACTTTGACGACGAACACGACGGCGTCGGGGTGAATCTGGAGGCGGTCTTCGCTGGCTCCGATAGCACCACCCATATGTACACCTGCGGCCCAGCCGGATTTATGGAGTGGGTGATGGCGACTGCCCGCAGCAAGGGTTTTGCCGATGAGCGTATCCATAAAGAATTCTTCCAGGTTGAGGTTGAAACCGGCGGCAGCAGCTTTGAAGTGTACGCCGCAGCCAGCGACCTCAGCGTCACCGTCGGTGAGCACCAGAGCATCGCCCAGGCCCTGACCGAAGCGGGCCTGAAGGTGAAAGTGTCGTGTGAGCAGGGCACTTGTGGCACCTGTCTGTGCGATGTGCTGGAAGGTATCCCGGATCACCGCGACGTCTTCCTGACCGACGAAGAGAAAGAGGACAACGACCAGATGCTGTTGTGTTGTTCACGCGCCAAATCCCCCCGGCTGGTACTCGATATCTGAGCCGGCTGAATGACTGAGGAATTCCCCATGGTTGATACCCGATTGTTTCGTAATGGCATGTCCCTGCTGGGTGGTGCCGTCACTGTGATCACTACCGATGGTGACGCTGGCCGGTTTGGTTTTACCGCCACCGCCGTGACCAGTGTGACAGATGAGCCACCCACCTTGCTGGTGTGCATGAACCGCAATTCCTTTGCGCATGATCACTTCAAAAGCAACGGCGTGTTGTGTGTGAACGTGCTGAGTTCCGCGCATCTGGATGTGTCTGGGGATTTTGCCAATCGCGATCTCACGAGCGAACAACGCTTCGCCAAACATCATTGGAGTTGCCTGGAAACCGGCGCTCCGGCGCTGGAGCAGGCGCTGGTCAACTTCGATTGTCGTATTCACGAGAGCCATGAAATGGGCTCCCACAGCGTTTTTTATTGCCGTATCAGCGAGCTTCGTATCGGTAATGCGGAAGCCGGATTGATGTATTTCAACCGTGCTTATCACCGTTTGAATGAACAGTCGGTATCGCCCGGCATGGCTTGAATCACTTCAGCAGATGATTTTTTGCGTGGCACCAGAGTAACCAATAACAAGAACGCAGCATGGATTTGACTGCGTCGGTAGACGGGGGCAACAGGGCGCATGGCGTCTTGTTACCAGGCGAGAACGCCGGTGAGCACATGCAAGCCGGCATCAAGTTACGCCAGGTATGACTGGTACTCAATGTAGAGCAGAAGGAAACAATGATGATGAAGTGCAATTTGTGTAAAACCGGAATAGTACTGTCAGCCTTGACGGGGCTGGCCTTGCCAACAACCGCCTTGGCTGACTTTGTTGCGGATGGCAAGGTCAAACTCGACCTGAAAAACTTCTATCTGACGCGCAGCTACGATACCGCTGCCGACGATGTGGGCAGCTGGTCCCAGGCTGCCGATTTGCAGTACAGCTCCGGTTATACCGATACCCGTATCCAGGTTGGTCTGGATGCGTCTTCGCAGTTGGCGTACATCATCAGTGCCGATGGTGATGACGGCTCTGTGCCGATTCATGCCGATGGCGAAGCACCGGATACCTACGGCCGCAGCGGTGCCACCTTCAAGGCAAAATATTCCAAAACCGAATTGACCGTCGGGGATCATCGACCACACCTGCCGATTGCCTGGGATGATACCAGTCGCCAGCTGGATACCATTTATGAAGGTGCGATGCTGCAATCAAAAGAGATTGATGGCCTGGCGTTGACGGCCGGTCGTTATTGGGAAGTCGTCACTCGCGAATCATCGGACAAGGAAGGCATGTCAATTTTTCGTGGCAACGATGACAAGCGATCCGATGGCCTGGACTTTTTGGGTGCCAGTTATGACGTTAACAAAGCGTTGAACGTGACCTACTTCCTGGGGACGTTGAACGACTACTACAAGCAGCAGTATGCTGGTCTGACCTATAAAACTCGTTTGGGTGATGTCGGCTCGCGCACCGACGTGCGTTTGTTCCGCGTCAGCGATGACGGTGAAGCTCGCAATGGCGAATACGATACCCAGGCATTTGGTGTACGAGAGTCGTTGAGCATGGGTAATCACGCGGTGATGATTAACTATCAGAAGATGAACAACGACAAGTTCTTCCCAACCCTGAATGGTTATATCCCGCAGCCTTACTTGGTGCAATGGTCAAACCTGGCGTTTGTTCGTCCAGACGAAAAATCACTGGGTCTGGTGTACATGTATAACGCCAAAGACACCTTGCCCGGCCTGAAGATTTTCGCTCGCATGATCAAGGGTACCGATATCGATGTCGGCGGCCTGACGGACGAGAATGAAACCGAGAAGAACCTGTATGTGACCTATAGCTTGCAGCAAGGATCACTCAAGGGCCTGACCTTTGATGTGCGTGGCAACTTTATCGATCGCAGCTTTACCTCTGGGTACGATGAATATCGCGTCACTACCACTTATACCGTTAACTTCTGAGTCTTGACGTCGGGCTGTCGATGGCAATCAGAGGCAGCCCGACGGTGGTGAACAGCTATGATTATGTTAATTACCAGGCGTTTATGCTTGCTTGCAGTACTGCTGGGCTGGTTGTTTTTATCTGCGACCAGTGTCCGGGCAGCGGTTTCTTCCCAGATAATAACGTTCAACACCGTTACCATGTCCGACCAGCAATTGCTGCGCGGCAAGGGCGGTGAGAGTGCCGGTATTGTTGGTGCTCTGAAACTACCAGCGGGTAAAAATAATCCGGTGGTTATTCTGTTGTACGGTGCCAGTGGTTACACCTATGAACTGCAAGACTGGGTTGAGCTGCTGAACCAGCGCGGCATTGGCACCTTTATGGTCGACAGTACCAACGGTCGGATCGAATCCAGCTCCAGCCTGCGTCGGATGGCGCTGATTCGGGATGCCTATGCTGCTCTTGCACAGCTGGCACAACACCCTGGTATCGACCGCAAGCGTATCGGTCTGATCGGCTTCACTCAATCCGGTCAGGCTGCCTTGTATACTGGCATGAAGCGCATGCAATCCTTGTATGGCCAGGCGGATCTGTCGTTTGCTGCGATTGCCTCGTTTTATCCGGATTGCAGCTTTCAGTACCGCGAAGATGATGCGCTGATCGAGGCTCCGGTCCGGATCTACCATGGCGCAGACGATCAGGTGAATGCTGCCGACAACTGCCGTCATTACGTCAGTCGTAGTGCCGGGACGGGTGCCAATATACAGATCACCAGCTATCCGAATGCCGGACACGCGTTTGATCTGATCCGGTCGGACAAGGTTCGAAGCGGTTTGGAGCATTCGTTACGCGGCTGTACGATCCGCGAGGGGGTCAAGGGTATCTTGCTGAATCAGGAGACCGGCAGAGTATTCCGTATGGAAGACGACTGTGTCCAGCCAGCGGGGCCGTGGGCTTATAACGCCGCCGCTGCAAACGATGTACGTCTCAAGCTGCCGCAGTTTTTTACGCAGGTTTTCAAGCTTGAAGAGCCGGTGTCTGCGGCGCGGCTAGCAACGCAGTAGCCGACGTTGCAAATCATCCGCCGGGCGTTGATAAAGAAAAGAACGCAACCGCTGCAACCGATAATGGATGGCGCAGCGGGTTGATGGCGCAACCAGACAGGAAACCGGATATGCGACGATATTACCGTGGTTGCGATATGCAACGTATTCTCAGTGTTGCTGAAATGGCCAGCCTAGCGCGCCATCGGCTGCCGGGTTTTGCCTGGGAATACCTGCAGGGCGGGGCGGAAGACGAAATGACCCTGCAGCGTAATCGGGCGATCTTCAGCCGTTATGAGCTGCAAGGCCGGACGCTGGTGCCTAATGATCCACCGGAACTGGCAACCACTTTGGTGGGTACTCCCAGCCGCTTGCCGATGGCTATTGGTCCCAGTGGTTTTAACGGCATGTTATGGCCCGGTGCCGATATCGAACTGGCACGGACTGCTGCTGCACAGGGCATTCCCTTTACCCTCAGTACGGTTGCCAATGCTTCCATGGAAGATGTTCGGGCGCAGGTGCCGGACGTCGATCTCTGGTTTCAGCTGTACGCACTGAAAGCCCCGGAGCTGGAAAAAGATTTACTGGATCGTGCCATTCGTAGCGGCTGCTCAACGCTGGTGGTCACCAGTGATGCGCTGGTGGTGGGGAATCGTGAATGGGATCGGCGCAATTTTGCCAGTCCGCGTGATCTGACCTTGCGCAACAAGCTGGATGTGCTAGCGCATCCGGGCTGGTTGTGGCGGGTGATGGTGCCCGGCGGATTGCCGACCATGGGGAACCTGGATCCTTATTTACCCGAGGGTGAACGCACTGCGCTGGGGGCCATGCAATTTATTGCGGAGCAACTGGATACCCGACTCGACTGGACTCGACTGGCAGCCATTCGTGCCCGCTGGCCCGGTAAAATAATCCTCAAAGGAGTCATGCATCCAGACGATGCCCAGACGGCGATCGCCTTGGGTCTGGATGGATTGGTGATCAGTAATCACGGTGGCCGTCAACTGGACGGGGTCTGTTCCAGCCTGGGAGCGCTGGCGCGTATCGCCCCGCTGGCAGAAGGGAAAATCAGCCTGTTGCTGGACAGTGGTATTCGACGCGGTGCGGATGTCGTCAAGGCGCTGGCGCTGGGTGCGGAAGGGGTGTTGCTGGCTCGCGCCACGCTGTATGGCGTTGCCGCTGGCGGTGCCTCTGGTGCGGGCCGGGTGCTGGATATTCTGGATCAAGAGCTGGTTCGATGTCTGAACCTGATGGGCTGTACCGCTATCGCTGCGCTGGATAAACACTGGCTGCACAGTAACGTCTGACGTCAGACGGGATTATGGGACTGTCAGTCAGCGGTTTACTCTGCGCTTTAAACAGAAAAAACGGGCAGGAGGCCCGGTTGACGTAATTGTTGGCGATACTCCCTCGGTGAGACGCCCCGTTGGCGTTTGAATGCGCGCGAAAATTGCGACACATCTGAAAACCCCCACTTGAAAGCAATGTCAAACTGGGGCTTGTTGGCGAGCGGCCCAAACACGACGGACTCGTCCAGTGGGACCCGATCGGCGCGGCGCTGAGAGCATTACTGAGCTTGCTGGTTAATTCGTCCAGGCGAGAGGCGTGGACGTAGACACGTTCCGGTGCTGCGCAAACCTGGCCCTGGTGAATATACCCGGTCTGCAACAAGCCACCGACGGCACGGTCGATATCGGCGTCTTTCAGCAAGGCTGCCGTGTTTTTACCCCCCAGTTCCAGCGTGCAGCGGGTCATATCTGCCGCTGCCACCAGGTTGACTTTTTTACCACTTGCGACGGAACCGGTAAACGATACTTTGGCAATATCGGGATGTTCAATCAGTTGGCGGCCAGTCTCGCCAGTGCCATTGAGGATGTTCACAACGCCATCGGGTAGCCCGGCTTCTTTCGCCAGTTCGGCTACACGCAAGATGGTCAGCGGGGTAAATTCACTGGGTTTGAGCACCAGCGTACAACCACACGCCAGCGCTGCGCCCAGTTTCCAGATGGCGATCATTAGAGGGAAATTCCAGGGCACGATGGCCGCGACCACGCCGACCGGCTCACGGCGAGTAAAAGCGGTGTATTGCTCCCCCATCATTGATGGAAATGAGGGTTGCAGGGTTTCGCCGGATATTTTCGTGGTCCAGCCAGCAAAATAGCGCAGGAATATCGCACTTTGCTGAACTTCAAACAGGCGCGACAAATTGATTGATTTGCCACTGCAGAGGGTTTCGAGTTGGGCTATCTGCTCGCCATTGGCTTCAATCAGATCCGCCAAGCGGTTGAGTAGCTGGCCGCGAGCATAGGGATTGAAGTTGGCCCAGACAGTGTCGAAACAGTTTTTTGCCGCCGCGACGGCGGTGTTAAGTTCGGCGCTGGTGGCGGTTGCGACCTGACCGATAACTTCTTCGGTCGCCGGGTTGATGAGACTGATGGTCTCGGCACCGGCAGTAAAACAAGGGGCACCGTTAATATACTGGCCATGCTGCTGTTGCAGGAACGCCAGCGTGGCAGGCAACAATTGAATATCAGGCATACGTTATTCCCTGGTGGTTACGGAGAGTTATTGGGCGCTCAGAATCAGGTCAGCACCGCGTTCGCCAATCATCATGGCAACGGCATTGGTATTGCCGCTGGGTACTTGCGGGCAGATAGACATGTCGACCACACGCAGGTTGGGCACGCCGTGGACTCGCAGTTGCAGGTCAACCACAGAATCCAGCGGTGATTGGCCCAGCTTGCAGGTTCCGCCGGGGTGATAGACGGTCTTGATGTTTTGACGGACAAAGGTTTCCAGGCTTTTGATATCGTCGATGGCGATGTTGTCGGGTTCGATCACGCGTTTGACGATGCGCTTCAGCGCCGGTTGCTCGAAGGCTTTCAGCGCAGTTTGTACCGCACGTACCTGGTTTTTCAGGTCGTCCGGGTGCGACAGAATTTGTGCGTCGATTTCTACCAGATCTGCCGGGTTACTGCTTTTCAGGCGTACTTCGCCACGGGATTTGGAACGTAAATGGCCTACCTTGATGGACACACCATGGGCTTCCGCTTCCGGTTTTTCTCCGGGCGTATTGTCGAAGTTGTCGAGCAGCGGCAAAAAGTGAAATTGCACATCCGGGCGCCCGACGCCTTCGCTGTCGATAAACGCGCCGCCCTCAAGAATATTGGAGGTCATCAGCCCGGAGCGTGTCCACATCCACTGCAGCATGTGTTTGATCGCCGACGCTCCTTTGTCTTCTTCATAGATGGAAATATTGTCTTTGGTGGTGGCATTGATCGACAGATGTTGGTGATCGTGGAAGTTCTTGCCTACTGGTAGCTCAATTCGGGGCTGGATGCCGACGCTGATCAGGTGGGCGCTGGGGCCGATGCCAGACAATAACAAGATTTTCGGGCTGCCAAAGGTGCCGGAGCTGACGATCACCTCCTTGCGGGCACTGGCAGTCACGACGACGCCGCCTTTGATTGAGTAAACCACACCGGTTGCCCGACTGTTGTCGGCGCTACCTTCAATATTGACCTTGTGCACCAGCGCGTGGGTAAGAATGGTCAGCTGTTGGCTACCGGCAACCTGCTTCAGATAGGTCTGTGATGTGCTCTGGCGCTCACCGTTCTTGATGTTGGTCTGATAAAACCCGGTGCCTTCCTGAGATGCGCCGTTAAAGTCATTGGTGTAGGGCAAGCCCATTTGTTCGCAAGCGCGGATACAGGTCTGGGTCAGCGGGTGGCGATAACGATTTTCACCAATATGCACCGGGCCGGTTTCGCCGTGATATTGGTCGCCCAGGCTTTCGTTGGCTTCTGTCTTGCGAAAGTAGGGCAGCACATCATCGTAGCTCCAGCCATTGCAGCCCCAGATGTTGTGCCAGTCATCGTAATCCTGCTTCTGGCCACGAATGTAGATCATGCCATTCACCGAGCTGCCGCCACCGAGTACCTTGCCCTGTGCAATCAGCATTTCGCGGTTGTCGCAGTGTATTTGCGGCAGCGTCATATAGGGCCAGGATTTTTGCTGGAACACCTTGACCACGGTAGCGGGAATCTTGTGGAACAGGCTGTCGTCTTTTTCTCCTGCTTCCAGCAGCAGGACGCTTTGACCCGCTTCAATCAGGCGTGCGGCGATGACGCAACCTGCTGAACCGGCTCCGGCGATGATGTAATCGTATTCAGTAGCAGACATGAGTACCTCGATCGTTGACTGATGGCTCTGCTGAAAGTGTTAAACGCTTTCAGTGGATACATCGATTAAACGCTTCAAGGTGGTGGTCGTGCTTGGCAGCCAGTGCCGCGCACACGACACTCTGTGTCAGCGGAATGGAATTAACTGGATGGCAAGCGGGAGGATTGGACGATGACTTTTTCACTGACAACAGGCTTCGCTCTCTCATTAAGAATGTCCCTGGCAGCCTCCGATCAGAGAGTCTGGTTTGATAACAGGTCGTAAACCACACCAAAATCCGGCAGATTCTCCAGTGTGAGTGGACGAATAGCACCCATCCAGATGGCTCGGTCGCGGTGGTCAATCAAGTCTTGTCCGGTAATCGGGTGAATAAACACTGTAAGACCGTGGCGGTTCAAGGCCAGAAACCCCATCACGCTGGAAAACAGCTCATTGGCAAAGGCCAACTGGCAGCTCCAGTCTGGATGTGGGCCGACAAGTTTCTCATGTACTCGACCCATTTGAATGGCTGGAAATGTCTCGGCCAGGGCGAGACACAGATTGCGGGCTTGCTCCAGAGTGGATGTATCAAAATACACATGGGCATGCCAGCCCTTGATGTGGCGGATATCAATCAGATCAGTCACAAGTGGCTCCTGTGGTGGTTTTGGGTCGTTGTGAGGGTGGGGTTGTGTGGATAGCTGTGTGGGTCGTTATGTGGATGCTGTGTGATTACGTCATCATAAAACTATTCGTCAGGAACATGTGGATATTTTGCTTTGCTGTTGTATGAGCCGCTGCTCAGCACGGCCCTTCCTGGCGACTGGATAGGTAATCGACAGCAGGCAATATAGACAATAGAGGTAAGAGTGAGCGATCGGAGTGGATGGCCGGGGTGGCGTTGGTTTCCGACAGCAAAGATTGATATTGTAGCGCTCTTTTGGCCGGGTCAAACGACAGCCGACGACACTCAAAGCGCCGTTGGCAACGGATTCCCGCCGCAGATCTTCTTATACAGGCTCGCCATAACGTTTATGAAAAACCAACTACAACAGCTGTTTGCTCCTCTTCTTAACCTGTTTGAAAAAGGTGAAGGCGAATACAGCTACAAACCTTCATTTCGCAGAATCTTGCTGGTGGTCGGTTACCTGTTTCTGGTGATTGCCAGTGGAGCGTTATACGTTGCCGTAAAAGCAGCCATGTGGGGCGGTTTACTGCCAGGCAGTATTTTTCTGATTGCAGGCCTGGTCTGCCTGATCGTTGGACTGCTGGGCAGTGATCGAGCCGTGGCTCAAATCTGGAAAAGCAAGTAGGTTGACTGGCCGCTGGAGTTTCTCGTTCTCATGCCCCGCGTGGGAATACAACGGTAACGGGTGAGCAGTCTGGGCTTTTGTGACGCAAAGAACAGGTATAAAGACCTAGTGTCCTTTAACAAAAGATAGTCGAATTAATTGGAGATTCCATGGCCATATATTCTATGGTCTATATGTTAGTGCTCTAAATACGCAAGGAGCCTGTTATGGGACGTCCTATCAAAGTATTAACAATCACTGATCAGGAAAAAATAACGTTGCAGAAGTGGTTACGCCGTCGACAAATGCCTGCGGCAGAACAGATGCGAGCCAGAACTGTTCTATTGAGTACGGAAGGTCTTTCAGGACAAAAAATCGGCGAGTGCGTTGGTGTGACGACAGAGACCGTCAGCAAATAGCGGCGTTGCGGCGTCGTTTTGAGCAGTATCGCGTCGCTGGCTTAACGGATGCTCCGCGCAGTGGGCATCCTCGCAGTATCAATGATGACAAAGTCACCGAAGTAATCAACAAAACATTGCCAACCAAGCCGGCTAACGCAACGCACTGGTCAACCACCTTGATGGCGACAGCACCGGACTGAATGCCATGGCGATCAGCCGAATATGGCGAGCCTTTGGTCTGAAGCCTCACCGTCTGGAGACATTTAAACTCTCTCCGGATCCCCATTTTGTTGCCAAAGTAATTCTCACTGCAGCACACGTGAGTTAGAGGTGTCTATCCAGGAATATTTAACGGTTCAGAAAGAATTCTACGGGTACCACAAATTCCAATTGTTCTCCTGGCATTTCCGCTGGGGGCTTAGGTAGCGGTTGGGCGCGTTCGATTAACGTCAGAGTTTCTTCGTCCAACAGCGGATATCCCGTGCTTTGTTCTATGGCTTTCGCCAGTACATTGCCGTCCCTGTCCATCGTGAAACGCAGATAGGCAACACCTTCCTGCCGGTAGCGGCGTGCCTGAGTCGGGTAGCGTTTGGCTTCATTGAGCTTCAGCATCAAGCTGTTTTGCCAGGTGGGAATGGCGTTGCTGTTGGTCATGGGGGCAGAGATGCCGCGATCGGGGGCGGCTGCCTCGACATCCTCCTGAGGCGCATCCGGTGGTGCACTGGCTGTACTGGCTGGTTTTTCTTCAGGGGGGGCTTCTTCCGGTTCTTCCTGAGGGCGTACCTCTTTCGGCTGCTCTTGTTTCTCAGGCTTCGGTTCGGGTTTTGGGTTGACCGCGACTTCCGGTTTGGTGGCGGGCGGCGCAGGAGGAATCTCCGGTTCAGGCTCGGGTGTCGGTGGGGGCTCTGGTTTGGGCGGCGGTGCGGTGTCCGCCTGTTCGGGGCCTGGCGGTTGTTCCGGTTGAGAGGCGGGTGCCACCGGTGCGGGTGCCAGTTCCACCACCATGGCGGCAGGCGGTGGCGCGGGGATACCGGGTGCACGTTCCGGTATCAGCCACCATGCCAGGGGCGCGCCAAGGGCCACCAGCACGATCAGGAGGGAAGACACCCAGAGGACAGTTTCGTCGCTGACCGGTAGCTGCCAGCCTGCAGTTTTCGACGGCGAGGACTCCCGCATCTCCGGAATGATCGACACTACGTGTTGATGGTGAAACCGTCGGGTGCCATCCAGTATGACGGGGCGCGTCTGGCGCGCCAGATTGTCTTTCACGGTTTCACTCCTTCCAGGGCCACCAGCGCGACTTTTAAATAGCCGGCTTCCCTGAGTGTGTTCATGGTTTGCATTAAAGTGTCGTAATCCACCGTTTTATCAGCCCGAAGAAAAATGCGTGTTTCTGTATCACCTTCAGACGCAGCCTGTAAGGCCTGCGCCAAATTCTGAAGATCCACGGCGTTATTGCCCAATGCCAGGGAATGATCGGCCTTGATCGTCAGGTACAACGGTTTGTCCGGTTTGGGCTGTGGCTGTTCGGTGGATGCGGGTAAATCCACTTTCACATCAACGGTGGCCAAGGGGGCGGCCACCATAAAGATGATCAGCAGCACCAGCATCACATCGATAAACGGGGTGACGTTAATTTCGTGGTTCTCCACCAATTCGTCGTCGTGTTGGATTTTGGCGGCCATGGTTTAAATCTCTTTCTCAAAGTGCTTTCCAGTGACCGCATTACCTGTGACCGAATAGTGACTCAGATCTCTGGATACCAACCTCAAGATGGCTGCGGAGGTGTCGCCCACCAGCGCTTTGTAAGCTGCGATCTGACGGGAAAAATGGTTGTAAATTACTACGGCGGGAATGGCAGCCACTAGGCCCAGCGCCGTGGCAAGCAATGCCTCGGCAATGCCAGGTGCTACCACCGCCAGATTGGTGGTTTGTGCTTTGGAGATACCGATAAAGCTGTTCATGATCCCCCACACCGTACCGAATAATCCGACGAAGGGTGCTGTCGCACCAATGGTGGCGAGGATACCGGTACCTTTGGTGATTCGGCGTCCAGCAGCAGCTTCCAGACGTTCCAGGCTGGATGCAACGCGTTCCTTAACACCTTCGGCATCAGCTAGTGTTTTGGCGGACAGACTCAGCTCTTGGCCAGCCGCATGTGTCAGCTCTGTGCTGCCCTGTCCCTTATCCAGTTTTTCATGCGCGGATTTTAGGCTGTCGGCCAGAGTGACGACGCCCAGCGTTCGCCGTTGGCGTTTGACCAGCACTCGTAACTCACGGGTTTTGGCAATTAGCACCGTCCAGGTCGCAATAGAGGCAATCACCAGACCAATCATGACTGCTTTAACGACCCAATCGGCCTGCATAAACATGCCCCATGGGCTGAGGTCGTGGGGTAAGACCGGACCGCTGCTGGCTGCGACTGGCTGAATTGTGTCTTCGGCGGACCCTGTTTCTTCAGCGTTATCTTCGCTAACGGCGTCGGTTTCGGCTGTCTGGTCGCCTTCACTATCGTGGGTATCAACATCTGGTGTTGGTGTCTGCGCAATAGTCATCTCGCCATCGGCATCCACGCTCACCGATACCGGGTGCTGATCAGCGGTGATGCTCAAGGAACTGCCAACAGGGTTATCCGGGGTTGGGGGAGCGGGTGTCGTTTCGGCCGCACAGGGCAGCACAATCATCAAGGTGGTGAACAACAGCGGTAATCGGTAAATACATTGTGACATTATGGTTTTTCCTATTCAGAAAAGTTTTTCTCTGTATTGCTCGCATTAGTGGCCAGGTACTGCGGTGTCCAACCGCCGCCAAGGGCTCGAAACAGATCGACCCGTGCTTGCAGGCTTTGTTGGCGCAGGAGTGCATGAGTATCTTCGGCATCGAACAGATCGGCCTGGCTATCGAGCAGCGTGGTAAGGGCAATGGCACCAGCCCGATAGCGGCTCTCCGCCAGCGCGTAGGCGCGCCGTGCTAAAACTAATTGTTGCTGTTGAGCCTGCCGTTGGGCGTCGATACCGGCGATGGTATTGAGGGCATTAAGGGTATCGGCAAAAGCTGTGACAATGGCTTGCTGGTAGTTGGCCATGCGCGCATCGCGGATGGCGACCGCCGCATCCAACTGTGCAGCGAGGGCACCACCGTTAAAAATCGGCTGCGTCAATCCCGCCACCAGGGTGTAGATCGGGTCGCGCAATATCTGGCTGATTTGTCCATCGCTGCCGCTGATGGTTATACCCAGGTTTACGGCGGGCAACATAGCAGCACGAGCCACAGTGATATCGGCGTCGGCGGAGCGTAGAGCAGCTTCGGCGCGGGCAATGTCCGGGCGGCGCACCAGCAGCATGGACGGGATACCTGCATCGATGGTGGGTGCGGTCAGCGCCTCCAGGGAGGTGGTATGTAGCTCCAGATCTTCAGTGCGACCCAGTAGCAAATTCAGGATGTTGCGATTTTCCCGTTGTTGCTGGTGCAATCGGGCGACAATATGCTGTTGACCAGCGACTTCACGTTGCTGCTGCACAATGTCCAGTTCGCTGGCGGCACCGGCGTCGACACGGAGTTGAATAATACCGAGCAGGCGCTGAGCGGTGTCTAGATTTTGTTCGGCAATATGTAGCCGTTCTCGAGTGCCTACCCACTGCAGCCATTGAAAGGCGACATTGGCGGTGATGCTCAGGCGGAGTATATCGCGGTCAAAACGGCTGTAGGCCAGCAGTGCCTCGGCACTGGTACGATTGGCCCTGACTCCACCCCAGAAATCCAGTTCATAGCTGGCGATTAAACCGGCATAATATTCGCTGCTGTCGTCGTCCTTTTCGAAAAAACCGTTACGGCCTGCTTCGATGTCAGCCTGTAGTTCGGGCCACAGTGAGGCGCTCGCCAACCGCACAGAAGCCTCCGCCAGGCGTACATTGGCGATGGCGGCTTTCATATCGAAACTCTGTGCGGCAGCCAATGTAATCAACTGATCCAGTTCCTGGTTGCCAAAAGACTGCCACCACTTCTCGGTGATGGCTTCAGCGCTGCCGCCAGACGCTGGTGTTTCCTGGTATTGCCTGGGAAGTGTCGGCAGCTGCTCGGTGGACTGCAAATCGGTTGTGTCGATAGTAGTACAGGCTGTCAGTAAGCCTATAACCGGGGTTAGCAGACGGTATGGTTCCATTGTTATTCCCCTGACAATGCATCTACCGGATTCAGCCGCGCCGCCTGCCGGGCGGGTATCAGGCCGAAGATGATACCGGTGGTCATCGCGCAGAAGATGGCACCCAGCAGGGCGCTGAGAGACGGCGCCACCGGCACTTCTGCCAAGTCCAGTACAATAATGATCGCAAGACTGAGTGCTGCGCCAATGGCGCCACCCAGCAGTGAAACCAGTGCTGCCTCGGTGACGAACTGGCGTAAAATATCCTGCTGGCGGGCGCCGGTGGCCATGCGGATACCGATTTCTCGCACCCGCTCACGTACCGTCATCAGCATCACGTTCATCACGCCAATCCCACCTACCAATAGTGATATGGCGGCGATTAGCACCAGCATCAGGGTCATGCTGTTGCGGGTGGCCAGTTCTGCTTGCAGCCGAGCGGCGTTGCTACTCACCCGGAAATCATCACGACCATGGCGTTCCAGCAGCAGAGTTTTGAGCTGTTGTTCTAGACGGTCTACCTGATCGCTGCTGAGTGCCTCCAGCTGGATATAGCTTTCATTTCGCTGTGCCGGAAATACCCTGACCATACCGGTACGTCGAGGTAGGTACAGGCGTTCATCGTGATAGCTATAGCCCGATTCAGCTCCCTTTTCAGCCATCACGCCAATAATTTCGTAGGGGGCATCCTTGATCAGAACCTGCAGCCCCAGCGGATTGGCGCCTTGGGGGAAAAACTGCTGGTAGACTCCGTAGCCCAATACTGCCACCGGTGCCACGTTACGGTTTTCCTCGGCGCTATAAAAGCGGCCCTGCGCTACCGGCCAGCGGTTGATAGCCGGCATAACTTCGTTGGTGGCGAGAATTTCGTAGCGGCGGCTGATATCACCGAAGCGTACCAGCGCCGGATCGCGCAGAATTGGCATCACGCGAAGCACGTCGGGTAGTTGTGCCATGGCGGCGATATCTTCCTCGGTAATCACCCCGCGGGGGCCACCGTTGTCGGGTACGGTAGAGCTCACATACAACATATTTGGCCCCATGGCATTCATCTCTGTCATCACCTGGCGTTTGGCGCCCTCGCCCACGGCCAGCATCACCACCACCGAAGCCACGCCGATAATAATGCCGAGCAGGGTCAGCAGGGTGCGGGCACGGTTGATCCGCAATACCCGCCAGGCGGCGCGGCAGGCATCGCGCAGTTCATCCCATATGAGCGCAATTGCGTGCGGGTTGCTGGGGTTTGATCTGGGCAGAAGGGCGTCTCCAGTGGGCCGCCTGTGGTTATGTTCACGGGTGTCTTCATGTCGATCCTGGCTATCACTGACAATCCGGCCATCCTGAATGTCGATGACGCGCTGCGCCTGGGCAGCGACTTTGTAGTCGTGGGTGATCAGGATCACGGTGTGGCCCTGTGCGGCGAGGTCGCTCAGTAGGTTCATCACTTCTTCGCCAGTGTTGTTATCCAGGGCACCGGTGGGTTCATCGGCCAATATGATATGCCCGCCGTTGATCAACGCACGGGCGATAGACACCCGCTGTTGTTGTCCACCGGAAAGCTGGGAGGGACGATTGTCCAAGCGTTCGCCCAGGCCAAGGCGCTGCAGCAATTCGGTCGCCCGTACTTGGCGGACGGTTTCGTTCATACCAGCGTAGATAGCGGGCACTTCCACGTTTTCGCGGGCACTCTCGGTGGGGATCAGGTGATAGGCCTGGAACACAAAGCCAAAGGCTTCGCGCCGCAGGGCCGCCAGTTGGTCGCTGTCCAGGGTGGCGATATCCTCGCCATTGAAAAGGTATTGGCCGGAGGAGGGGGGATCCAGGCAGCCGAGAATGTGCATCAGCGTAGACTTACCGGAGCCTGATGCGCCAACGATGGCGACAAATTCTCCAGTCCCGATATCCAAATCAATACCGTGCAGGATGGCCACTTTGGGCGCACCGTTTACGCCGCCATAATGTTTTTTGATGTCTCGTAGGCAGATCAGCGGCATCACCAGCTATCCCTGCGGCGCGCATATTTCCGGGTACTGACCACCATCTGTTCACCCGGTTGTAAACCGGCCAGTACTTCCACGCGTAGACGGTCGCGGCGGCCCACGTTGATCCGGCGCTGTTCAGTGTTGCCATCGGGCAATAATACCTGTGCTAGGTAGAGGCCATTAGCGGACGACTCGGGCATAAGCGCTGCCAGAGGTGCCACCGGCACATCGTTAGCAGCGGTGACCACGAAATCCGTTTCGGTGGTCATGCCCGGCATCAGCGCGCCATCATGATTATTCACGTCAAACAGCACAGTGTAAGTGACGGCGCGGGCTTCAGTACTGTCCTCGGCGGTCGGTTTGGGAGGAGCTGGAAGAACCTGGTCGACCTTGCTGTGCCAAGTACGCTCGCTATTACCCAGCGTGTTAAAACGCACCGGCAAACCCGGTTGAATCCGGTGGATATCGGCTTCGGATACCTTGGCCTGAATACGCATGGTGGAAAGATCAGCAATTTGCAGCAGGGCTGGGGTCTGGTAGTTGGCATTGAGGGTTTGCCCCTCTTTAACGTCGATAGTCAGCACGGTACCGGCCATGGGCGCGTAGATCCGAGTATAACCGAGGCGCGCGGTATCGGCTTTGTGTTGCGACTGGGTTTGCTGAATACTGGCTTGTAGTTGTTTTACCTGAGCCATGGCAACCGTGAGATTGGCTTGGGCGGTTTGGACTTCCTCCTCCGGCGTGGCACCATCAACGAACAGCCGTTGCTGGCGCTTGTGTTGCTGGCTGGCGAGAGTCACCTGGGCCTGACGCTCCTGGAGCTGCGCCTTGAGCATGGCCAGCTCCGCCCGGCCGGCGTCTACTACCGCTTCCAACACGCTGGCATCAATTTCCGCCAGCAGTTGGCCCTTTTCCACGGTGTCGCCTGGCTTTACATGCAGGTAGGTGATCTGCCCGGAGACCTGCACCCCCACATTCACTGAATCGCGGGGTTCCACCGTGCCGATGGCGGCGACCACGGCTTCGATATTACCGGTGGCCAGGGGTTCGGTTTTATACACGGTAACCGGGCGGCTGCTCCACCACCAGAACAGGCCTGCGGTGACAGTGAGTGTCACTAAAAAAAGAAGCCAGCGTTGCGGTTTATTATTCGTCATCATAGGTCAGTTAGAAGTGGATAATTCGGCGTGAAACCGGTGTTTATCGATACCCGGGATGTCGCTCCAATCGACTTCGAACATCTCACCGGGGCCTGCATCCATCAAGACATAGAAAGGACTGGCAGGTAGCTCAAAGTGGAAGCGGGAAGCTTTATCCAGCTTGCCGTTTGCCAGCGTGACGCCGTGATAGGTCAGCACCGTCATGGTGACGCCAACGGCCTCGGAGCCATCATGATAACCACCTTCGCAGATGACTTGGTTCTCTTGCAGTTGGCACTGGCAGACCGGGGTATGGGCATATACAACGGAGCTGTAAACCAGAACGATTGGTAACAGCGTAAATTTAAATCTCATGGTTGGCCCTCTTCCAGAATAAACTGCGTCAGCATCGGCGACAGGCGTTCGATATCAAATCGCTGGTAATACACATCACCGTTGGTGCCCTCTACTGTCAGCCAGATGCCATCGTCAAGGGTGGCAGCCCGGGGGATAGGGATTTCTGCTATCTTTTCTGGGGTTCGACCTTCAAAAGCATTGCCCGTTGCCCTGAGGGAATGCGGTTTACGGATCTTCAGATAGGCCATGCGAATGTCCCGCTCGCAGTTCTCACAAAAGCGAATCACAAAAGCCTTGAGCGGAATATCCATCGCTACGATTTCAGGTGGGTCCTGATTTTCCTCGGCAACCGTAAACGACCAGGGGCCAATTTCCCCGTGCACTGCATCCTCTCGCAGCAGCGGTTTTTGCGGAGTGGTCAGCAATTGCCCGGTAAACCAAGCCAAGGGGATTAACAGTGCAGCGGCGGCAAACACGGTGTGCGTGGTGGGGGAGCGCCACCACGCGCCGGAGCTTTCCGTGTCTGCGCTGCCGTCGCTGCGTGGTTCCCGGAGCGGTTTATGTTTTGATGAACTGATCCTGATTTTCTGTGGCGAAGACCAGCGGGGTAAAACAAACACCAGCATAAGGCCGGCGATACTCAGCCAGCCCAGCCAGGTGACAGTGCCAATATCAAACTGCCAGCGATCAATAGCTAGCGCCAACGCTACGGCCAGCAATAACCAGCCTGCCAGGCGTAAGTACTGGCGCAAGGTATCAGGTAACGGCTGACGAAAAACTGCCTTGCCGTGTTTGGGCATGGCCAGCGCCAGGCCGGTAAACCCCAGTAGACTGGTCACAAATACTGCGATATTCAGTTCCGTCATGCCACTCCCCCCGCAGGCAGCAATAGCCAGGACAGCACCATGCACAGAGCAGTGGCTGTCATCAGGCTAAGCCAGATTGTACGCAGTTGCTTGACCGTGAAAATCCACAGAATCACTACGGTGTACAGGGTAAAGCTAAGCATGGTGGTAGCGGCTACCGCTTCGGCTTGCGGCAATGGCCAAACCAGAGCCAGCAATACCGTCGCCGCCGACGTCAGGGCATAACCACCGACCACAGCCGCTAGCACACGGGACGCCACCATCCAGCGATAACCGCCAATTTTGTTGGCCGCTGTTTTCCCTGTCCCTGTTTTTGAACGTGTTGATTCAAGGCTGATTGTCGCGGGGGTAATTAATTTAGAGATAGTCGACATCAAGCAGCCCCCGCCAGCGTTTCGTTGTTGGCAGTCGTGACCTTCAGCGCGGCTTTTTTCAGCCATAGGCGTTTGACCTGTATCGCTATATAACCGAAGGCCAAACCCAGAACCAGCATGGTTAGGTCAAACCCCGCCAATACCCAATCACCAGCGACCAGGGTGTTCAGCAAATGTTTATCGGTGGTCAGGGCGTTGATAACTGGCAACAGGGCAAAACCAGTCGTTGCCAACCACAGCAGTTCTAACCAGGCCTTGCGAATGTCTCTGAAATAGGCGTAGATCAACGCCTCGCCCCAGATCAGAAACAGAAAGTGCATCTCCCATTCGGCGCGGTCGGCCATGTCCACCGGCAGCAGGCGATTGGCCCAGAAGTAAGCTGCGACGCCAGCGGGTAAGCCAGCAATGGTAGCGGCATTCAAGGCTTCGACCAGCCGTAGACCAAAATGGCCGCTGGTTGCCGAGAGTCTTTTGCGGCGCTTGACGGTCCACAGCACCAAGCCGGTGCCGATCATCCCGGCCCCCAGCAGCCCTGCTACGAAGTACAACCACCGCAGCCAGGGCTCGGCAAAACGACCCTCATGCAGGGCTCGTAGGGTCTCGTTGGTTTTCAGGGTTAGGCCATCGGGCGGGTCCAACGGCAGTAGCTCACCGGTATGGGCATGAAAACGCATTATTTCGGCGTCGAACACTCGCACCTGACCACCGCGCACCCGGCTGATATCCACGCGTGGCTCTTCACCGCCATCGTGCTGGATAAACACTGAGCGCACCTGATTCTGCCCCCAAGCGGCTTCCGCCTGGGCGATCATCTTCGGCACCGAGGCAGTAGGGCGGGTAATGGCCTCGTGACTGTGGTCACCAAATAAATCGTCGAAATAGCGTTCAATGGCCTTGTCGTCCGTACCGTAAATAGCGGCAACACCGGCGGGCATGTAGGTAATGCCAAAGAACACCAGCCCGCTATAGGTAATCATCAGGAAAAACGGCAACGCCATTACGCCGATCACATTATGGGCATCCAACCAACTGCGCTGTCCCTTGCCAGGACGGAAAGTAAAGAAGTCCTTGAAAATATTCTTGTGGGTGATCACTCCGGTCACCAGCGAGATCAGCATAATCATGGTGCAGACCCCCACCAGCTTAAAGGCCAGTTCACGGTCGATATAGTGCAAGGCGTAATGCATCACATAAAGCGCGCCGCCGCCGCCGGTATCTCGGGGGTCAACCGTTTTCACCTGGCCGGCATTCCCAGAGTCAAGCGTCTCTCTACCGAAAATGCCGTGCTCGTGGCCTTCCTTGGGCATGGTTTCCCAACTGATGGAAAACTCCTCCCAGCGACGAAACGCCTGGGAGTGGTGGGGCAGGGTGATGCTCCACCACTCTGCATCAGGGGCGACTTCCTGCAACCGATCCATGGCGGCCGTAGCCAGCTTGCCGTTATCCTGAGGCCCCGGCTGGTACATAGGCAATTCCGGCTGCATCCAACGGGTGATCTCGGAGTTAAAGTACCCGGCGGTACCCGTCACAAACACAAAAAATAGCACCCAGCCCACCGCTAGGCCAGACCAAGTGTGCAGCCAAGCCATGCTCTGGCGGAATCCTTCTTTCACGGCTATAAACCTCTAACAATAATGTTGGTTGATTGACAGTCGTGCCTCAGCGGTTGCCGTAATTGCCCATCGCTGAAAACCACACGAAAGCCCCCGCAGACCATGCTTCGGGAGTTGATTCAATAATGTACTTCTGGCTGAGGATGCCTGCGCATACAGCGCGCGTTTGCTATGTACGCACTAAAACGAATCGGTGCTGCAAAAGAGACAGCTTTTTTAAGAAGACCCTAAGACCAGTCGCTTTTCTTACCCGGCAGGAATGCAGTCCAGATAGGAAACGGGTCGGCGCGGTCAAAATTTAGGAAAAAATCAAAACCGGCATTATTTATCGGGTAGCAGTCTGTTCCGATTGCTGTCAGCGACCCAGATGATCAATAGCGGTGGCAGCATAGTTCCCAAGGCCGCCAGATAAGTTCATAGATGGTAGTAATCAGGAGGGGCATCTCATGCAAACCTGGAAAGCGCTGATACAGGAAGGTAACGACCACTTCCAAAACACCAACTACGGAGAGGCCCCGCTGTGTCAGCATATTCAGGCCTGTGAACGGGCGGCAAACTTTTCCTCCTTTGGCTGGATACCGAAGGAGGCGGTTATCGCGACTCTGGTCAGTTACCACGGTCTGGAGGAAAACCTGAAATACCAAGGCCTGTATCAATCCGCACTGGCGGTATTGCAGAAGGTTTATCAATTTAAATTTATTGAGGGAACGGCTGGGGATGCCAGATATAACGGCTCAACAGCGTGAGACACTGTTGCGCAGTTCCCAGCAGTCCCGCCAGCAGTTGTTGGCTTTCGCGCAGGTCATAAAGCTATCGTATGATGAGGTGTTCACGAGCGAGACTAGCCCATTGTGATATCGGATTGGCAGAGATTCTATACGGGTTGTTAATTGGTCGCTCACAAAACTCTTGAGTCGTGCGGTTGCGTCAGTCGCAGTGGGTTATAGTTTCATCTTCTTGAAAATGGACTTCGGTATAGAGCGAATAATAGACATGATACCCCACCAGAACCAGGGCAGATAAACAGTATTACGCCGTTTATCCACAGCCTTAACAATGCCAGTGGCCACCTGATCGGCGGTGGCTCACAGCGGGCCACGTTTGTCGAAGCATAAGAATATAAGAATTTGGCACGACTCGTAGACTGGTTAGAAATAATCTGCGCAATGAATCAGTGCATCCCTGATCATGAAATTGACCAGCGTCGGTGAGACGCCCAACTCCCTGGCGATGTCCTTTTGGGGAATACCGTATATCCGATGCTGTTCAAAGACATAGCGGGTGCGGTCGGGTAGTTCTGCCAGTACGATTGTCAGTCGCTCCAGTGCCTGACGATCCTCACAGATTTTTTGTGGGGAAATATCGTCAGATTTGACCTCTTCAGGCGCGACATCACTGGATATATGCTTGTGGATCAAGGCCTGTTTGCGAAAGTGATCAATGGACAGATTACGGATGATCTGGAAAAGGTAGTTGAGCTGATCCCTAGAGGAAGAAATTTTGCTTGAAGTGGGGGGCGGGGCGGAAGTCAGCCTGAAGAAGGCATCCTGTACCATATCTTCCGCATAGTGATTGCACCCGGTGAGTTTGTAGGCGAACCGGAGTAATATAGGCAGGTTTTCCGTATAGACCTCAGTCCAGGGCGCGGCTGAGGTGCCATGAGTACTTGCGTCCAGCATAATCTGCTCCAGCGTTGTTAGTGACTGTTATTAGCTAAAAAGTCCTAATTCTTCCACGGGGGGGGATGAATCTTAATAATAATAATTATTATTATCAACTTAAAGATCGAATTTTCTTCAGCTTGGAATAGATTCCATTGTTTCTCTAGAGAATGTTCTCAATTAACTTTCTCGGCGTTTTCGCGATTTGCCCAAGATGAATAGAAACGTACTTCGGGATAGCCAATGGGAACGCATCGAGCACCTGCTTCCTGGAAAAACCACGGATTGCGGTGTCACCGCAAAGAATAATCGCCAATTTGTCGAAGCCGTCCTCTGGATTACCCGAACCGGGTCTCCCTGGCGGGATTTGCCACCGGAGTTTGGTCACTGGCACCGGGTGTATGTTTGTTACAATCGCTGGTCACACAAAGGGGTTTGGAAAGCGGTCTTTGAAGCGCTGAGTGATCAACCGGATCTGGAATATTTGATGGTGGACGGCAGTATTGTCCGGGTTCATCAACACGGTGCCTCAAAAAAACGATCGTGATCAGGAAGCCCAGGGAAAATCACGAGGTGGATTAAGCACCAAAATCCACCTGGCCGTTGACAGTATTGGTAATCCAGTGCGACGGCTTCTCACCGATGGTCAGGCATCTGAATATGGGCAATCAGAGTGCTTGATTGCTGGGTTTTCTGCGGATTATGTCCTGCCTGACAAGGGCTACGATTCAGATGCCTTTATTCAACGGATTGAAAGTCAGGGCAGCCGGGCTGTGATTCCTCCTCGCCATCACCGCAAGGAACAACGCGATTACGATAAGGAGCTTTACAGAGAGCGCAATCTGGTTGGGCGATGTTTTTTGAAACTCAAGCGCTATCGCCGCATTGCTACTCGTTACGAGCGCCTGGCCAGAAATTACTTCTCGATGCTCTGTTTGGTGTCATCCATAATTTGGCTGGCTTAGTTGAGAACGCTCTCTAGTGTCCCTTAACAAAAGTTCACTTGGTATTTATCTTATCTGATAATCGAGCAATGGACTCGATGATCTGGTCAGCAGTTTTTTGCCACACAAAGGGCTTCGGATCATTGTTATAAACG